>DASXMV010000078.1:0-3585 GCA_036495465.1 Candidatus Udaeobacter sp.
AATCGGTTCGGACAACGCTTTCTCTGATTCGGCAAGTTGCGGTTTCGCTCGCGAAACGATCGTGCCATCCAAGGCGAAACGATTATCCATCAGCTCGCAGATCGCCTGTCGGCGTAGCAGCTTCTTTGAATTGCGGTCGAATAAAAGATCAACCCGTCCCATGTGAATCCCAAAATGGTCTGCCTGAGTAAACAGCACCCCATTCGTTAGCCGATTCGGGATGTCCTGGTGCGTGTGACCGGCAATAAAGACCACAATTTCTGGAAATTCCGAGGTTAACGCCATGACTGTATTGGCGAAATCATCGCCGCCGGTGCGATTCTTTAGCCCCATGTGACCCGTTAACACGATGGAGTCCGCGCCTTCACCCTTCGCCTTCGCGATCGCGCGGCGAACCGGCTCGACCGGGTGCCGAAAATCAACTCCTTTGATAAAGTCCGGCCAGAGCCAAAACTGCATTCCCGGCGTGGTTACGCCAATGACGGCCAGCTTGATTCCGGCGATCTCCTTCAAGATGAACGGCTGAATTTTAGCAAATGGGTGGCTTGTATCGGGAAATGCGCCCGCAGGCTTTTCTTCCATCGACATGTTCGCGGCAAGAACTGGCATGTTTGATTTCTTCAATGCCTGTTCGAGGCACTCCAACCCCCAATCGAATTCGTGATTGCCGATCACCCATGCGTCGTAGTCAAGATAGTTCAGCAGATCGATCATCAGCGCGCCCTGGCTTCGGAGGCTGACTTCAGTGCCCTGATACACGTCGCCGATGTCGATCAGGATCGAGCTCGGATTTTCCTGCTGCCAACGTCTGATTTGTGTCGCACAACGCGCTAATCCGCCACGGTCCGAATTTCCTTCGTAGTCGAATGTCGGCAAAATGTGACCGTGCAAATCCGTCGTATGAAGAATTGAAATACAAACTGTTTCGGGATTGAGAGCGGCAGCCGCGCTCGCGAGCGTCGGAACAGCGCTGAGCAGTCCTGCTTGGCCAACCAGCTTCAGGAAATCGCGGCGACCCCAAACTTTGTCCTGTACGAACATCGCAAGTTCTTGCCGAAGGCTAGACACGAATGAGCTGGCGCTTCAAGAAAAAAGGGCACGTGCCAGCCATACCAATGATCCTTATCGCTTGTCCAAGTCTGAACTGCAGCAATGAAGGTCAGCCACCGTTTACTTGAGTGTACGGTTTGGTGAACGGCGTTTTCTCTTTCGCGCTGGTAACGGAGACGGATGAAAAATTCGGCCAGAGCGTTCTGAGCTCAAAGGTTGGGCATGGGGCCGCACGTGGGCGAATACCCCCGGCCGGAGCCAGTCCGATATGCTTCTTATCAAGGCCGGATCGCCCGCTAATTGCAATTGACCAGTCTTCTTCGCCGCCCGAATTTCCATGTCACCGGCCCAGACGTGGGCCATCGTTCGCAGGTCCGTGGTTAAATGGACATCGACTTCCTTGCCCGGATTATCCACGCACAACTCACGCGTCCCATTCTCTAGGACGATCCACCAATGCCCAAACTTTGGAAGACCGCGGAAAAGGAACTTGATTACGGTTCGTCCACCTGGGAGCTGGGTAGCGTCGATCCGGCGATGCAGATCGTACATGAGCAGCTCCACGTCCAGTTCATCATCGTTCATTTGACCACGTGCCCACCGCATTCCCCATTTGCCGAGACCGAAGATGATTGGCTTAAGTTCCCTGGCCGCGGGCATAGGTTGATACTCCGTGCGCCGCTGACCGGACGCGGTTTTCCGGACGATGAGACCGCATTCCTGGAGCTGGTTCAAGCGCTTGGTCAGCAACGTCGGAGAGATTTGCGACAACGCACGCTGAAAGTCCCTGAAGCGAGTCGTCCCGAGCAATAGCTCGCGAATGATGAGAATCGTCCACCGTTCGCCTAAAACTTCGGCAGCCTTAGAGATGGGGCAGAATTGACCATAGCGAATGCTCATCAGCGCCACCGGGATACTACATACACAGTAGTTGGTTACTACATTCTACGTCGTGGACAGCGATCGAGTGACCGCCGTATCATATCGCGTCGAACGCGACAAAAGTCCAACTGAAAACAAACGGTTCCTGATATGCTTAACGAAAATTCTATTGCCGATTTCAAAGCCAACCTTCGCGGCCACCTCATCGAGCCGGGCGACAAAGATTACGATGAAGCCCGCAAAGTATACAACGGAATGATCCACAAGAAGCCCCGGCTCATCGCGTGTTGTAACGATGTAGCCGACGTCATCAATTCAGTAAACTTCGCCAGAGAAAACGATCTGCTTGTTTCAGTCCGCGGCGGCGGACATAACGCAGGTGGAATGGGAGTTGCCGACGACGCTCTAGTGATCGACTTGAGCCCGATGAAATATACGCGAGTCGATCCCGCGGCGCGTACTGTTATAGTCGGCGGCGGATGTACGTGGGGCGATGTCGATCACGCGACGCATGCCTTTGGGATGGCGACCCCCAGCGGAATCATTTCCACGACCGGTGTCGGCGGATTAACGCTGGGCGGTGGCATCGGGTATCTAACGCGTAAATGCGGCTTGACCATCGACAATCTCCTCTCAGCCGACGTCGTATTGGCCAATGGGAATTTTGTTAAAGCGAGCGCAGATGAAAATTCCGACTTGTTCTGGGCGCTCCGCGGTGGCGGCGGAAACTTTGGAGTCGTAACTTCATTTACATTCAAACTCCACCCGATCGACACGGTTTATGGCGGCCCGATGCTCTATGAATTGAGCGAAGCAGCTAACGTAATGAAGTGGTATCGCAAACTGATTCCAGCGGCACCAGACGATCTGAACGGCTTTTTCGCTTTTCTCACGGTCCCGCCCGCACCGCCCTTCCCCGAACATCTGCACATGAAAAAAATGTGCGGTATCGTGTGGGCATACACGGGGCCTCAGGAGAAAGCGGAGAAGACATTTGAGCCGATTCGCGCTTTTAAAAGACCGGCGCTCGACTTCGTGGGTCCCCTGCCGCAACCGGCGTTACAGAGCATGTTCGACGCACTTTACCCTCCTGGCTTGCAGTGGTACTGGCGGGCCGATTTCGTGAATGAATTGAGCGACGATGCCATTAACCAGCACACTCGTTTTGCTGAAGCGCTACCAACAATGCATTCGACAATGCATATGTATCCGATCGATGGAGCCGCATCGCGCGTAGGCAAGAACGATACCGCCTGGAATTATCGCGATGCCCAATGGGCCCAGGTCATCGTGGGCGTGGATCCGGATCCGGGGAACAAGGAAAAAATCGTCTCATGGACGAAGAGGTATTACGATGCGGTTCATCCCTATTCCGCGGGAGGAGCGTACGTGAACTTTTTGATGGGGGACGAAGGCGAAGAACGAGTGAAGAAAACTTACGGCGGTAACTACGAAAGATTGGGCGCCATCAAGGCCAAATACGACCCGGACAATTTCTTTCGAGTGAACCACAACGTTAAGCCGACCGGGAAGTAACAAGATCCATCTAACGCCTTGCAATCCGCGGAGTCGGCAGATAAGTCGGGCGTCGTCGTAGACATCCTTAAAGCGATGCGTCCTCGCGTCGCTTTTAAGGCCAATTGTAGGGCGCGT
>DASXMV010000079.1:0-15658 GCA_036495465.1 Candidatus Udaeobacter sp.
ATAAAACAACGAATGGCGAAACTTCGAGACCTGACCTCCAATCGGGCATTACCGGACTGTCGCTGCTTCACGCGTCCTCCAAAGACGCCGCGCCTCAATTACCTGCCAGCAAATGAGCGCAGGAATCCCCAGGCCGATTTCGCGCGCTCGCCAGACTAGCGAAAGGGCGAAGGCACCATCACCAGAGATGCCAAGTAGACTCCCGACCAAAAGATAGCCGCCTTCCTGCACCCCCAACCCCGCTGGCACTGCGAATGCCGCCGAGCGAATCGTTAACACCATGCTTTGAAAAATGAGGGCATTTACGAATGACGCCGGCAGATCGAGGAACCAAAGCGCAAGCCAAATTTCACCCGATCCGACGACAAGCGAACTTATCGTCCACACACTGCAGGCGACCACGGCACGGCGTCGCGCATAAAGTGAGCGAATGGTTTGGTCCCACGTCTCACCACTCTGCACAAGCGATTGCCAATCTTTTGAGCCGGCCAATCGCGTTATGATTCGGCCGAGAAAACCAAAGATCCCGAGGCGCTGGACAAAATAGAAACCGGAAAAGGCAAAAAGCGCGATTACGATTCCGATCAAACTTGGACCAACGAAACTGTGTGTTCCAGTCGCGCTGACAAGCAGCACAAGTCCCAGCAACGTAAATCCGGCCTGCACAAAAATGCCGAGCGTAACGTCAACGACCACTGTGCCTGCGGCGACGGGGAGCGAGGCACCATGGATTGCCGCCAGACGCGCCCGCACAATGTCGCCGCCGATTGCGGCCGAGGGCACAAGCGCGCTAATGGACTCGCCAATCCAACGCATCCAAAAGAGTTGGTGCAGCGGCAAGCGATCGGGTCTTGGGAACAGCACCCACCAGGCAATCGCATCCAGAAATATCGGAATGATATGGTAGACAACGACGCCTAAAATTCCCCATTCGCCGGTAGCAAACGTATTCAGGACCTGTCGAACGCCCTGATGAATCAAAAGAGCGGTAAATAGCGCCGCTCCTGCCAGAGCAAGCAGGTAAATCGTGAGTCGAATCTTGCCAGGCGCTCTCATTTCGAGACCAATTCGGGTGCGCGTACAAAGAAGCACCTATAGAGAGAGAATCCGCCTGTCCAGCGCCGACGGACTTTATTTAGAGATTCGGGTCCGCTTGCGCTACGCGCTGCCCGATACAAGGAAAGGGCCACTATCCTCAGGAAAGATCACTGAGGTTTGCGATCTAAAGCCTCCTCGCATTGGCTCGCCAAGAACCACACATAGCGTCAGCCAAATAATTCCAAATAAGATGGAGAACATCGGCACAAAACAATTCGGGAGCGGTTCTTGGAAATACGCCTTGCTAAAATAACCTCTATCCGATACATCGCTTTTACGTTTTGCATGCGATATGTCGGTATCCGGGACGCCCTAACCATGAAAACCATTCGCGGATTCTTTGCTTCCCTATTTCTTGCTTCTGTGACGTCAGTGCTCGCTGGAACGTCAACTTTCGAGGCGCAGCCTTCACCCACGCCATCGGATGAAAATTCACGCGATCTCTTTTCGTACGAAACGACCTACACCTTCGGCAGCGACTTCAAGGAATCCAAACTCGGTAATGGTGATTCTCTCTATAACGATTTCAGCTACGACCACCGTTTTCTAATTACTGGCAAATGGTACTTCCGAGCTGGTGTCGAATACGAACGCTATGACTTTGGTGGCACCGACAACGGTTTGCCCGATCATCTGCAAGCAGCGTACGCTCACCTGGCTGCGGAGTATGTGGTGGAGGACTTCCCAGGTATAAGCGTCGAAATTGATCCGGGAGTTTACTTTCAAGACGACGTTTCTGGCGACGCTTTCGACATACCGTGGAAAATTTACACGACCTTTCCCCTGAAGAAGGATAAAATCTTCGCCGTTGTCGGGTTGGGCGGGGGTATTTATCAGGATCCAGTGGTGGCCCCGGGCGGAGGCATTATCTGGGTTTTCAGCGATAAGCTTCGACTTCAGGCCGTGTTTCCTAAGCCGGCCCTCATTTACCAACCCAATGACGACTGGGAATTTCGAATCACGGGCGAGCTTAATTACACCAGCTTTCGTACGGACGATGTCCTGACAACCGAACAAAAATTACAATTGCATAATGCCGTCGTTCAATACAGCGAAGATCGCGCCGGTGCGCAGGTTGCTTATACCGGTATCAAACACCTCAAGCTCATTGCAGGGGGAGGCGTCACCGTTGAACGCAATTT
Organism: Candidatus Udaeobacter sp.; assembly: GCA_036495465.1. Classification (GTDB taxonomy): domain Bacteria; phylum Verrucomicrobiota; class Verrucomicrobiia; order Chthoniobacterales; family UBA10450; genus Udaeobacter. Next base: position 2,241 of record DASXMV010000079.1, read on the forward strand.
TGACTTTTTCAGGGCCAACCAGTCAAAAAGGACCGATCCCGCTCCGTACGTCAGAGTCGCCGCAGAGGTGAAATTCTAAGGGAAAATTTCGCCAAGTTTTCTCGCCAATACCTGGTCCCCGCGAATCTTTAACCGACCGGTCAGATAGGCCCATATGCCGCCCATTTGATGGTTGGAAACGGCAACCCAATCTTTGTCTTTCGCCACAAAGGTAACATTTGGATTGTCGATTTTCCCTTTTCCCATTTTGTACTTCCCGTCATCCACGTCGATCCACCATTGGCCACCTTGTGGCCCACTTAAGTCCCATTGATAGCGAGCATGTACTCCTTTTGCCTTATTGGCTTGAAAGCTGCCGCACATCGAGTCGAACACTTTTTGAGGTGTCGAGTCCATATGTTCGCCAGCGGAGGCGCTGGCGTTGCCGATTTCCGTCCCTAGCGCAAGCGCACCCATCATTACGCACAAATGACCCCAGGTTCGTCGATAACGAGACGTTTCCGGCTTCATATTTTTATCTGATTCGCCTTTGTCCTCCGTCGTGCGCGTGGACTTATTGTTCGATGCGTTTTAGAAGAAGCGACGCGCCGACAAACGTGATTAAGGCACCTATCGACAGAACCACGAGATCGCCGATGTAAAACGGAACTCCAGCGTGGTACATGTTCACCAACCGGAAAGCGCGGCAAAAGTGAGTAAGCGGAAAAAGTTCGGAAACATACTGGATCGCCGCAGGCAGTTGTTCCAAAGGAGCGAACGCGCCTGAAAGCACAAAGACTGGTAGCAGAAAGAAGACGGAAAATTGTATGGCTTGAGTTTGCGTCCGGGAAAACGCCGAGATTAACAAGCCGAGTCCGAGCGAGCACAACAGGAAAAGCAAGCAGATCACGGAAAGCGCAGGCAGCTGATAGAACATTACGCCAAAATGCCAGCCGCTCACCAGCATGATTATCAGCACCAAAAAGATGGACACCACCAGATACGGCAACATCTTGCCGATCACGATTTCGCGTCGTCGCAGGGAGGTCACCATCAATTGGTAGAGCGTGCCTGATTCGCGTTCACGCGCGATGGTGCAGGCCATCAGCGTGACTGTCAGCAATTGCAGAATCAACCCAATGATGCCGGGCACAACGTAATCGATAACACGCGATTTTGGATTGTATAAGCGCTTCGCATGCACCGACCACGTCTCCATCATGGAAACAAAACGTTTACGGATTTGCACGGGAAGTTGTTTGCCCATTTCGTAAACCTCTTCCGGCAGGTTCTCAATCATTTGGTCCCGCTGTTTTAGCTGAAAATCGCCGAGGCTTTGTCGAACGCTCCCTTCCACGGCATCGGACGTGTTGATGTCGCTTCCATCGAGATAAAGCAGCAGCGGCTTCGGCTCGCCGTTTTCCAGGCTTTGATTCCAGCCTGCGGGAATAATTAGCGCCGCCTGCACTCCTTCGGCAAGCAGGTTCGGTTCATTCGTGCTGTCCGACGATCCGTACCGCCAATGAAACGCTTTATTTTTCGAAATGATGTCGATTAATTCCTGTGCGCGTGGAGTCTTGTCCTGATCGATAAGGAGACTTCTTACGCCTCTTAATTCGCTGGTTTCAAAGGCATGGCCGAAAAGCAGTGTGAAAAGCGGCGGCAAAGTCAACACCAGCAGAAGCACCCGGCGATCGCGCAAGATATGCAGGAATTCCTTGTAAGCGACACTGGCAGTCGCCTCAAATGACAGCCATTTCATGAAGCCGATCTTTTCAAAATGCCGTCGTAACCCTGGGAGTACGCCGTGAAAACGTCTTCCATATCCGGTTCTACCCAGCGTTCCCCTAACAACTGAAGGTCATTGAATGGCCAACGTTCACGCCATTTGGCGATCAATTGCTCGGGTTCGGCCGCGTAAAGACGCAGGCTGCCGCTGCGAAGTGAAACGCCAAGTAGTTCGGGGAGATCCCGCAATTGAACCAGCGCCGGCATCAGCGGATCGACATCGATCTCGAGCAATCGAGTACGAAAACTCGACTTCAAAGCGCGGGGCGAAGCTTTCGCCAGCAGTCGTCCTCCCTCGATAAAACCAACCTCGGTGCACCGCTCGGCCTCGTCCATGTAGTGGGTGGTAACGAAAATGGTTTTTCCTTCGTTGCTAAGATCGTAAAGCAAGTTCCAGATTTGCTGCCGGTGTACCGGATCGAGGCCCACAGTCGGCTCATCAAAAAACAACAGCGATGGCTCGTGCACGAGCGCGCATCCAATCGCCAGCAACTGGCGCATACCCCCGGATAGACTTTGAGCTTGGGTATCACGCTTTTCCTGCAAATCGATCACCCGTAACAGATGCTCAATTCGCCGGTCCAAGTCTGCCCGGGGCACTCCATATGCGCCCCCGAAAAATCGGAAATTTTCCAGAACCGTGAGATCCCGATAAAGGCTGAAACGCTGCGGCACATACCCAAACTTGGTCCGCACAAAATGTCGATCCTTCCAGGCATCTGCGCCTTCAATCCGGGCATGGCCGCCCGTAGGATGGGTCAGGCCGCATAACATCCGCATAGTGGTGGTTTTGCCAGCGCCATTAGGGCCGAGAAAACCAAAAATTGCTCCCGCCTCGATTTGAAGAGAAAGGTCCTGCACCGCATGGACGTCACCGTAACTTTTGCTCAAATGGTCGAGCATGATCACCGGTTCGCTCATGTTGAAACCCTATTGCGATGATCCAAAAAATTTGCAAACATTCGGCGATGTTCGTCACATATTTTGATCATGAGAGTTAAAATGCTGAATCTCCGGCGACGCTTCTTTGTAATGGCGGGAAGCCTCTTACTGTTACTTTCAGTGCCGCGGTTGGGACTAACAACTGCACGCGCTGACGCCGTATCTGATCTCGCCTCATTTTCCATTTTCGGCAAGGTCGATCTCGCTCAGTTGGCAAAAAGCGACGTAAAAACGGCCCACGGGCCGCCGATGAGCAATCCGCGATTTCTGGCTGTGCAAAGTTGTTACGTCGCGACAGGCTCCTCGCCCGGCCAACAAGCCGAGGCATTACGCCGATGGGACGCAACCAGACATCGCGAGCTAAAGGTCTTCCTGCATTCCGATCTTCCGTCGAATCCAACAGGTTCTAACTTCGAGAAGTTGAAAAACGCGCCTGGTAACGCATCGGTGCGTTCGTTTGTCGCTGCAACGCAAAAGCTCAGTTCCGAACTGCAACTCAGTAAGGACGAGGCCAAAAAGGTTTTGACCGGAACTGGAGGCGGTGGCGTCATACCTGACGCCGTCGTTGCGTTCTGGGCAGACGTATTAGCGGCCCGGACAAAAACTTTCGTATCCGGCGGAATGTCCGCAGAACCGCCGTACGATCACGCTGGTCCCACTATTCGAGCGAGCGACGAAGTAAACGGGCTGTTGCGGGAGCAAGGGAAAATCCGTAATCAATTTTCCGGGTTTCTTGGAGCCACAGCTATTGGCCGAGGCGCCGGATCGCTCAAGCCTGAATTGTATTGGGAACTGCTCGATGCCGACGATCAAGGCGTAGTAACTTTGGGTGCATCTTACAGCCGCGGAGCGGCGGGCGGGACTTATCAAGCTGCCGATATCTCGTACTACGCAAGCGGGGGCTATTACGTTGCCTTGACCTTGTATCAGATGTGGCCCGTTACGGTGGAAGGCAAGCCTTCCACACTTGTCTGGCGCGGCGACATGATTTCCGCTGCATCGCTAGGCTCTTTGCATGGCGTGGAGCGGCTTGGATCCGAGTCCATGATGATGAAAAATATCACCAAAGCCGTGATACTCTTTCGCCGCGACACAACTGGAGGCCGTTAGCCATTGAACCGCTTTGGATGCCCAACTCGCGCTGCGCTCTGCGCAGCTTCGGTGTTATTTGCAACGGCAACTTTCGCCGAGGAAAGCACTGATGACTTGCCCCAATCGCTCGGACACATCTCGGGCGAATACACCCTGGAAGACACCTATGTGGGCGCTGGTGATGTCCAGCGTGGGCCTAACAAAAAAGTCAGCGATTTCGACGAAAACGATTCGATCGTGAATTTGGTATTCACTCCACGAACTAAGCTCGGCGTTTTGCGGATTGGCGCAGAGTGGGAACGATTTTCCTTCGGTCTGCCCAACGATGCGCCACTTCCGGACACACTACAGTCCGTCGGCCTGGTCATGGGACTCGATATGCAGTTTTCCGATTCAATCATCGTCAGGGCCGAAGGTCGGCCGGGTGTGTATGATACCGAGTTCGATAATTTGGGCTGGGACAGCTTCAATCTTCCGTTCCTCATAGGCGGCACTTACATTTACAGCCCCAATCTGCAGCTCGTTCTCGGCGTGAGCGTCGATGTGGAGCGAAAATACCCGGTTATTCCTGCCGCCGGGCTTCGCTGGAAAATTGCATCGCAATGGCTGCTTGATGCGGTGCTGCCGACACCGCGTCTCGAGTACGAGATGAACAAGAACGTGTCTCTTTACGTTGGGGCCAACCTGAAGCAAACCAGTTACCGTGTACCTGGCGATTTCGGGGACGCGAACGGAATGCCCAGGCTCGACCACGCGATCCTGACGTATAGCGAGGTGCGCACCGGCGGAGGCTTCGATTGGAAAATTTCTCCAGTCGTCACGTTCACAGGCGAGGTGGGTTATCAGCCGTATAGAGATTTTGATTTTTATCGCGCTGAGGTGCGCTACCACCAGGATGGCGGCGCACCGTACGGGATGATTTCATTGCACGGCGCGTTTTAGTTGTAGCCGATTTTTGTAGGGCGTCTGTGTCAGACGCCATGGTGTGGCGTTTCACAGAAACGTCCTACAAATGGCACGCTTAATCATCGCAGATCCTTATCCAAAGCGCCGATCTTGCGAGTTTCGGGCCATCGCAGCGCAACACCCAACACAACCAGCATCGTGCCGATCCCACCTGCAACGACGGAAATCACGGGACCAAACAAAGCAGCCGTCAATCCCGATTCCAGCGCGCCGAACTCGTTTGATGTGCCGATAAAGATGTTGTTTACCGATGATATTCGTCCGCGCATTTCATCGGGACTGACCAGTTGCACGATTGAACCGCGAATGATCACGCTCACGCTATCGAACGCCCCTACGAGAAATAATAATCCAAGCGACAACCAGAAGGTCTTTGATAAGCCAAAAAGAATAGTTGCGATCCCGAATCCGGAGACACACCAGAGCAAAGTACGGCCGGCGTGCTTCATTGGCCGCAGATGAGCGACCGCCATCGCCATTACAAAGGCACCGACCGCCGGCGCCGCGCGCATCCACCCGAGACCAACCGGCCCGCAATGCAAAATCTGATCAGCGAAAATCGGCATCAGCGCTGTCGCCCCTCCCAAAAGCACAGCGAACAGATCCAGGGTAATCGTTGCGAGGATGACTTTTCTGCCAAATACAAATCGAAGTCCCGCCAGAAGGCTTTTCCAGGTACTTGCCTCACTGCTGTCTCGCCTCTGCGTGCTGCGCCTTATTGGAAGAACAAGAGAGAAAAATGAAAGCGAGCACAGTGCATCTATCAGATAGACGACAGGGAAGCCCGTGTACGCGATCAGCAGCCCGCTCAGCGCGGGACCGACGACGGATCCAATTTGGAAAATACTACTGTTCCAGGTCACTGCATTCGCAAAGGCATCACGCGAAATTAGCGTAGGAAAAAATGAGCTGCGCGCCGCCCAACTGAACGTCCGCGCCATTGCTCCGAGCAAGAGAAGCAAATAAATCAATGGAATCGACAGGTCGTCGAAATGGAAGATTGGATGATGTCGCTCAAACATCGCGGCGACCGCCGTCAGGAACCGATTGCTCTCTCGCAGCGGAGCAATCGCTGGAATGGCTAGGTGCTTCCATGAAACAAGGGCCAGGGCCACAGAGGTGAGCATGCTAAAGATCTGGGAAACCAGAATGATGCGTTTTCGACTGAACCGGTCTGCCAAATGGCCGGCAGGTAAGGATAGGGTGACCACGGGCACCACAATCACCAGGCCAACCAGTCCGAGCGCGGTCGCCGAATGAGTGCGGGCGTAAACTTCCCATTCAACCGCCACCGCCAACATCAGGCGACCAATGATCGAGAGTAAATTGCCGGCTGTAAACAGGCTGAAATCGCCAAATCGGAACGCGGCGTACGGGTCATGCGGAAGAGCCGCCGATTCAATCGAAGCAGGTACCGCCGGTCGTTGGCCCTCGGGCGTCTGAAAGGAACTTGAATCAAGTGGGTTCGGCATGCTTGAGCCCAGTGACATGCGGAGAACAACGGATCAAACTTCGATTCACGTCGAATTCAAGCAGCTGGACGCATGAGATTGTAGATTGAGAGGCCGACGCTGCAACCGTCGTGGCATCCTCAATATTTTGTTCCGTTAGGACCTAAAACCCCCAGCGAGAACACCATAGTCGGTAGCCAGACTGAGCAGCAAAGAATTTGAATAAATTCCGTCGATTTTTCTTCCATTTGCCAGAACGGATGCAGTAGAGTCGGCGCCTTCAGAGGAAATGGATAACATCATCGAGGCGAGAGAACTGCAGATAGAGCGCAAGCATTTCTACGTGGAGCTCCGTGAAAATGAGCGTGGTAAATTCTTGCGTATCACCGAGGAAGCTCATGGCCGCCGTAACAGCATCATCGTACCGAGTACCGGCGTCGATGACTTTACGGCGACAATCGCTGAAGTTCTGACAAACAACGAAGGCGCACCCGCTTAACGCGCGCGCAGGATAGGCCGTCGCCATAATGGGGGGGCGCCGTGTTGCTTCTCTACTTTTCGTTTCGCGCGCTTCAGATGCACTTGGGTCCAATCTGATCTGCTCTCAGTATCGTTGACACGGCCACGCCAGAAATTACTTTGGCCCTTCCGTTCCCTGTTGATTTTTCCATCCCTAAATATGGCCAAAAGACGTAAACCTGCGGTTCGAAAGTCATTTCGACCTATATCAAAAAGACCGAAATTGCAGCCAAGTCGCCGCGCTCGCGTGAAGAAGCCAAAGAAAACGCGCTACGTTTATTACTTCGGCGACGGTCACGCGGATGGATCAGGTGGCATGAAGGCCCTCCTAGGCGGCAAAGGAGCAAATCTCCACGAAATGACACGCATCGGTCTGCCTGTGCCGCCAGGATTCACGATTACTACCGATGTCTGCTCTCACTTTTACGCTCATCACCGGACTTACCCGCCACAACTGGAGGCGCAGGTCGCGTCCGCGTTAGCAAAAGTCGAGAAATCTGTTGGGAAAAACTTTGGCGATAAAGAACGGCCCTTACTCGTGTCGGTAAGATCAGGTGCGCGGGACTCCATGCCCGGAATGATGGACACCATCCTGAACCTCGGCATGAATGACCAGGTCGTTGAGATTGTCGCGAAGAAAACCAACAACGCACGTTTCGCGTGGGATTCGTATCGACGTTTTCTGCAAATGTACGGCGATGTGGTCATGGGCGTTCAGAAACGACCGGGCGAAGACCATGAGCCATTCGAGACGGTCATCGAACGTCTAAAGGATGAACGCTATGGCAAGCACGACTTCCCCGATGTCAAATTGACGGTCGCCGATCTAAGAGAGCTCGTGCAGCGCTTCAAAGCGTTAATCAAAGAGCGCACCGGAAAATCTTTTCCGCAAGATCCACAAGCGCAGCTTTGGGGCGCGATAGGTGCAGTTTTTGGATCCTGGATGAACGATCGCGCAATGGTTTATCGCCGAAAATACGGTATCCCGCATGACTGGGGAACGGCGGTGAACGTACAGACCATGGTGTTTGGGAACATGGGCGAGACCAGCGCCACCGGCGTCGCATTTACACGCGATCCTGCGACGGGCGAGAAAGTTTTTTACGGCGAGTATTTGATCAATGCCCAGGGTGAAGACGTGGTTGCAGGCGTGCGCACGCCTCATCCCATTGCCAATCTCGCAAAGGAAATGCCCACGGCTCATAAAGAGCTGATGAAAGTTCGCGGCATCCTTGAACAGCACTTCAAGGACATGCAAGACCTCGAGTTCACGGTGGAGGAAGGTCGCCTCTACATTCTGCAAACTCGCAATGGCAAACGCACCGGTCATGCTGCCGTGCGTATTGCCGTCGACATGGTCGGTGAAAAGTTAATCACTAAAAAGGATGCGGTACGCCGAATCCCGGCTGATTCGCTGGCGCATCTGTTGGCGCCAGTTTTCGACCGGCAATCTGCGAAGCAGGCGAAAAAGATCGGAACCGGCCTGGCAGCCGGCCCCGGTGCCGCTTGTGGCCGCGTAGTTTTTAATGCGGAGGAAGCTGTAATGCGCTCGGAGAAGGGGGAGAAAGTCGTGCTGGCGCGCATTGAGACATCGCCGGAGGACCTTCGCGGAATGATCGCAGCGGAGGGCATCTTGACGTCGCGCGGCGGCGTGTCTTCGCACGCGGCTCTGGTCGCTCGACAAATGGGGAAAGTATGTGTCTGCGGCGCGACGGGGATTCAAATCGATTACCAGAAGCGCACGCTCAGCGCGAATGGCACCACCTTAAATCGAGGTGACTACATCTCTATCGACGGGACCGCCGGCGAAGTATTTGCTGGCGAAGTCGCAACCGCACCTTCCGAGATCGTCCAAGTACTCATCGATCGTTCTCTCGAGCCAAAAAAAAGTCTCACCTACCGCGAGTACGCAAAACTGATGAAGTGGGCGGATGAATTCCGCATTCTCGGTGTCCGCACGAACGCAGATACGCCCGAACAGGTGGCGAACGCAGTCGCATTTGGCGCCGAAGGAATTGGACTCTGTCGCACGGAGCACATGTTCTTCGAAGGCGATCGGATTGACGCAATGCGGGAGATGATTCTCGCGGGCACAAAAGATGAGCGGGCAAAGGCCCTGGCAAAACTTCTTCCTTATCAACGCAAGGATTTCATTGGCATCTTTACCGCGTTAAAAGGCTTGCCTGCCACGATTCGCTTTCTCGATCCACCTCTGCATGAATTTTTGCCAAACGATCACGCTCAGCAAAACGAACTTGCGAACAAACTCGGCGTCGCGGTGGAACAGATCGCGCGCCGCGTGCACGAATTGCACGAGTTTAATCCCATGCTTGGTCACCGGGGTTGCCGACTCGGCATCCTTTATCCGGAAATTTCAGAAATGCAGGCACGCGCGATTTTTGAAGCTGCCGCCGAGGTGCAGAACAGGGGGATTAAGGTTCGCCCAGAAATCATGATTCCACTTGTTGGGTTTCCGCGCGAACTCAAGCTTCAAATCGATATTGTCCGACGCGTAGCCCGTGAAGTAGCGAAGGAAAGAAGCGTCAGATTTAATTATCTTGCCGGAACAATGATCGAAATTCCGCGTGCCGCATTGGTCGCCGACCAGATCGCGCGCGACGCCGAGTTCTTCAGTTTCGGCACCAATGATCTCACTCAAACGACGCTTGGAATGAGCAGGGACGACTCCGGCAGTTTTCTGCCCGCGTATGCCGAGCTCGATATTATCGAAACCAATCCATTCGCGTCGATTGATCAGAAAGGCGTCGGCCGTCTGATGGAAATGACGTGTGACCTGGGACGCAAGGCCCGCCCAGATATCAAATTGGGTATTTGCGGCGAACACGGCGGCGATCCCGCGAGCGTCAAGTTTTGCCACCGGCTGGGATTGGATTACGTCAGTTGCAGCCCGTTCCGGATCCCGATTGCCCGATTGGCAGCGGCGCAGGCAGCACTCGAGAGCTAAAAGTTTGGTCACGTTTCAGGACATCGAATCGGCACGTAAGCGCATAGAGGACGCGGTTTATTATTCGCCGTGTCCGCCTTCGATTCCGCTCAGCGAAATCACCGGGATGAAAATTTTCTGCAAGCTCGACAACTTGCAGCGAACGGGAAGTTTTAAGGAACGCGGTGCGCGCAATGCGCTCGCACAACTCTCGCCCGACCAGCAGAAACGCGGCGTTATTGCGGCTTCTGCCGGCAACCACGCTCAAGCGCTCGCCTATCAGGGTAGGTTGCTTGGAATACCGGCCACGGTCGTGATGCCACAATTCTCGCCTCTCATAAAAGTGAGTAATTGTCAGAATCTCGGCGCTACGGTGGTTTTGCACGGAAAGGATTTCGGCGACGCAAAAGCGTATGCGCACAACATGGCGAAGGAGAAAGGCCTTGCTTACATCGACGGCTACGATGACCCCGCGATCATTGCCGGACAGGGGACGATGGGTCTCGAAATCATCGAACAAATTCCCGATCTAGAGGCTGTGGTCGTACCCGTCGGGGGCGCCGGCTTGCTTGCCGGCGTCTCGCTTGCCGTAAAGACTCTGAGACCGAATGCGAAGATCATTGCCGTCGAAGCAGAGAATGTGGCGAGCTTTTCAGCTGCCGTTGAAGCTGGCAAACCGACGAAGATCGAAATGAATCCGACGCTCGCCGACGGACTCGCTATTCCGCAGGTAGGCATGAATGCATTTCAGATTGCGCGACCGCTCGTCGATCTGACCCTCACCGTCACTGAAGAAGAGATTGCTCTGGCGATTCTTCGCCTGGTTGAATCGGAGAAGAGCGTCGTCGAAGGAGCCGCCGCGACGTCATTGGCCGCGTGCATGTCCGGAAAGGTAAAAGAGCTCGACGGCAAGCGAGTGGTTCTTTTGCTGTGCGGCGGCAACATTGACCCGAACGTTCTCAGCCGCGTCATTGAACGCGGCCTGGTGGCGGACGGACGACTTGGGCGATTCACCGCCGTAATCAGCGATCGCCCTGGCGGTCTGGCGGATCTGGCAGGACAAATCGCATCAACCGGAGCAAGTGTTAAACAAATCGTGCACGACCGCGCTTTTGCCAGTCCGGATGTCTCAGCCGTGAACGTTCTGTGCACGGTCGAAACCCGTAATCATGAACACCTCGCTGAGCTCCGCGCCCTGTTGAAAAGCCGCGGTGTGGAAATTCACGATGCGACATAAATGATAGCGCGCGAAAGTTTACCCGCCGTGGCGGGCCGGGCGCGCCGACGAACTTGAAGCACGCGTCGCGTTTCGTAATCTCTCTCGATGCAAATTCGCGAAAAAGAGGTCGACTCGAATTCCTTCGCACGCCGTCACATTGGCCCGAACAACGCCGAAGTGCGCACGATGCTGCGCGAGGTGGGCTTCGAAGACCTTGATTCCCTCGTGGATGCCGCGGTTCCAAGAAATATCCGACTGGATCGCGAACTAAACCTTCCAGAAGCCAAATCGGAAATTGAGGCATTGGCCGAGCTCCGGTCGATCTCAAGACAAAACAAGGTGGTGCGCTCGTTTATCGGCTGTGGCTACTCAGACTGCATCACACCACCGGTCATCCAGCGAAACATTCTCGAAAACCCGGGTTGGTACACTGCTTACACGCCGTATCAGGCTGAGCTGGCGCAAGGCCGACTCGAAGCGCTCCTCAATTTCCAGCAAATGATCGTCGACCTGACAGCGCTCGACATCGCAAACGCTTCGCTTCTGGACGAAGCCACCGCTGCCGCCGAAGCGATGACGCTTTGTCATGCGGCGGTTCCAAACCGCAGAACGTTTTTCGTTGCCGACAATTGTCACCCACAAACGATCGCTGTTGTGCAAACACGCGCCAAGCCTTTGGGAATCGAGGTAAGGATTGGCGATTTCTCGCACTTCAAATTCGACGAAACCGTTTTTGGCGCACTGGTCCAATATCCCGCAACCGATGGAGCAATTTACGATTATACAGATTTCATAAAACAGGCGCACGAAGCCGGTGCGCTTGTTGTAGTCGCTGCCGATATCCTGGCCCTGACATTATTGAAGCCGCCTGGCGAATTTGGCGCCGATGTTGCGGTCGGTAACACGCAGCGCTTCGGCGTTCCCCTGGGATTCGGCGGGCCACACGCAGCCTATTTTGCCACACGCGACCAGCACAAACGTCACATGCCCGGCCGGCTCGTGGGTGTTTCACACGATGCTGAAGGCAGGCCCGCGTACCGACTTGCGCTGCAAACGCGCGAGCAACACATCCGTCGGCATAAAGCGACGAGTAATATTTGCACCGCCCAGGTTCTCCTGGCGGTTATCGCCTCGATGTACGCCGTGTATCACGGTCCTCGAGGGTTGCGCTCCATCGCCGAGCGGGTCCATGTGCTGACCAGCCAGCTCGCAGATGGTCTGCGTGCTCTCGGTTTGAAAATCACGCACGAAAATTTCTTCGACACCATTCGCGTCGAAGTTGAATCGAGCGCGCTCATTTTAGAGCACGCGCAAAAGGAGGATTGCAACCTGCGCGCGCTCGGGCCGTGCGCGGTCGGGATTTCATTGGACGAAACAACAACCGCGCGTGACATCGAACTGTTGATTTCAGTCTTTCGCGGCACACCCGTACGCGATTTGCGCGATGACGACCTCGGCGGGCCACCAATCCGCATTCCGCAATCCGCCATCCGCACTTCCGAATTTCTTATCCATCCTGTCTTCAACACCCACGATACCGAAACAGAAATGCTGCGTTACCTCAAGAGGCTCGAATCGCGAGATCTTTCGCTGACGACATCGATGATTCCGCTCGGTTCGTGTACGATGAAATTAAATGCCACCGCTGAAATGTTTCCGATTTCGTGGCCAGAAATCTCCAAGCTGCACCCATTTGCGCCGACGGAGCAGACCCGGGGATATACTGAGATGTGCGAACAACTGGAGAACTGGCTTGCTGAAATCACCGGGTTCGAAGCGATTTCATTGCAGCCAAATGCCGGATCACAGGGCGAATATGCTGGACTGCTGGCGATCCGCGAGTATCACGCAGCACGCGGTGAGTCCCATCGAAACGTCTGCCTTATACCGACCTCGGCGCATGGAACAAATCCGGCCAGTGCAATCATGGCGGGCTTTAAGGTCGTTTCGGTTGCCTGCTTGAAGGACGGCGATATCGATCTCGCTGATCTGCGCGCCAAGGCCGACGAACACGCACGGGACCTCGCCGCGTTAATGGTCACCTATCCCTCCACTCACGGGGTTTTCGAGCCGACAATCCGCGAAATTTGCGACATTGTGCACGCCCATGGTGGGCAGGTTTACATGGACGGCGCAAACATGAATGCGCAAGTCGGCTTATGTCGCCCTGGCGATTACGGCGCTGACGTTTGTCATCTGAATCTGCACAAGACGTTTTGTATCCCGCACGGCGGCGGAGGCCCTGGCATCGGGCCAATCGGTGTCGCCAGGCATCTGGTGCCATATTTACCGCGAGAATTCATTCTCGATCCCGAAACCGGTCAAGTTTTGTTTGGCGACGGCGAGCGGGGCAAACCTCCATCCAATGACAACGGTCCTCATCATTGTCACGGCGGAGGCAATGGAGGTAACGTGGCTGCCGCGCCGTACGGCAGTGCCAGCATTCTGACGATTACGTGGATGTACATCCGGATGATGGGCGCTGCAGGACTGAAACGGGCAAGCGAGATCGCGATCT
>DASXMV010000080.1:0-15458 GCA_036495465.1 Candidatus Udaeobacter sp.
GGCGTTGTCGAGCAAGAGAAGCGCCATTCGATCATGCGGCACCGATTCCAAACGGAGGAGACGTCCCGCCTCATCAATCTGCTCAACGATGCTAACTAGCCGCTCCATAGGTGTCTCCTCTCAGGCCAGGTTTTAACTGGCTTTTGCCTGGATGATGGGAACAATGTTGGCCGGTTCGTCGGTTGTTAGGCGCGCGGCCATGTGCCGCTCGTGTTCTGGCCGAACGTGGCTGTAAGTTTGCAGGATTAACACACCCTGATCCTTGTGGCCTTGCCAATTCGCAATCAGCTTTACGTCGATGCCCTTCTCCAAACACCGCGTGATGAACATCCGTCGCAGCGAGCGGTGAGTGTAGGGCGGGTAGCCCAGGCGTTTGCAAGCGTTGGTGAGCGCCTTACGCGCCTGGGCGAGCGGAAACAAATGCTGGCCAACCTTTTTGCCTTCGCTCAACCGTTCCACAAGCGGGCGCGCCTGGGGAAAGATCGGGATAGAAAAGCCGGTGCTGGTCTTGTGGCGGTAAACCAGGACGCGGCCACTGGCCAAATCGACATGCTCGCGTTTCATTCCCGCGAGCTCAGCTTGCCCAAGGCCAAGCAGCCCCATCGCCTCAAGGAAGGCCGCGCTGTCTAAAGCGTCCGCGTTGAATGGCTGTGAGCGAACGTCCGTGATAATTGCCTGGAATTGTTCCCAGGTGGGCGTCAGCCGGATTGGTTTTTTGCGCTTCCGATATTTCAAGCCGCCAGCCGGATTCTCCAACAGCGCGTGATCGCGAACCGCCATCGCCAGCGCGTCCCGTAACAAGGTGAGCGCGCCGTTCCAATGGCTGTCCGACCACTGGCCGTAGTTCTCATTGAGGAACGTCAACACCTGGCTTTCCCGTATGTCCCGCATTGGCTGGCTCCTGGCGAACAGCCACTTCGCTTTCACGCGCTCGATGATGCGGCGCTTGGCCGCCAGCGTGCCAGGGCTGCCGCGCAACGTGGGGAAATAAACATCCTGCAACCAGGCGGCCAGCGTTATGCGGCCGTAGCGCGGTTGAGTCCGTTCTAAGCGGCGTTTAAAATCCGCGAGCAACCGCTTGGCGAACGCCAGGTCTTTCGTGCGGAGGCTTTCGCGGTAAAGTTTTCCGTGGGCGCGGACAACCGCCCGAAACGTGCCGGTCGAAAGCGACTGATAAAGCCCAGGCCAGCGACGCCCAACCTTGCGCCACTTGGTTTTTTTGGCTTTCTTTTGTAGCTGTTTCGGGGCATCATTTGAGATAGTTTCGGTTGGCATAGGGCAACCATTTTAGTTTCACTTTTTAGTATCACCAACCGAAATTCAGAACTTTTGATTCATGGGCATAAATGGCTGTAGGCGTGTAGATAAACAACTTTTCGGGGCGTAGCTTAGCTTGGTAGAGCGCGTGGTTTGGGACCACGAGGTCGGAGGTTCAAATCCTCTCGCCCCGATGTTTGAATGCATCAGACGTTGTAATCCAAATTGGGCGCAAGCCGCTTTTCAACAGCAGGCACGGATTCGCGGCGGCGGCTCGCATAATCCGCAATCTGATCGTGCCCAATCTGGCCTACTCCAAAATATTTCGCCTCCGGATGTGCGAAGTAAAGTCCACTCACGCTTGGCCCGGGATTCATGGCAAACGATTCCGTCAGTGTGACGCCGGCGTTAATCTCGGCGCCGAGCAAATCGAACAGGGTCCGTTTCTCAGCGTGATCGGGGCACGCGGGGTACCCGGCAGCGGGTCGAATGCCGCGATACTTTTCCCGGATAAGATCGGCCGGCGACAATTGTTCGTGGCGTCCAAATCCCCACGCAATTCGCGTTTGCCTGTGCAAGTATTCCGCAAACGCTTCAGCTAATCGATCAGCCAGCGCTTTCGTCATAATTGCGCTGTAATCGTCGTGCTGCGCTTTGAATTCTTCAGCGAGCTCGTCTGCACCGTGAATTGACACGGCGAATCCGCCAAGGTAATCGTCGAATTTTGAATCGCCTTGCGGGGCGATGTAATCTGCGAGGCAATGGTTCGCCTGATCAGCCGGCTTCTTCATTTGCTGGCGGAGAAAACAAAATGTCGCGAGCTTCTTTCTGCCCCCATCATCGGCATAAAGCTCCACATCATCTCCAACTGAGTTTGCCCGCCAAAATGCATGAACACCGCGCGCGACCAGCAGGTTTTTCGCGATGATCCGAGCGAGAAGTTCCTGAGCATCCGCAAAAAGTTCGCGCGCTTGTTCGCCAATTTTTGGATCCTCGAAAATTCCTGGATAACGACCGCGCAATTCCCACGCATGAAAAAACGGCGACCAATCGATGTAGTCCGCGAGCGTTTTTAGCGAAACGGTTCCCAGATTGCTCGCAAGCGCCCCGGTCCCCAAAAATTCCGGCTTCGGTGGAAGATATGCGCTCCAATCAATGGAAGTCCGATTCGCACGCGCTTGTTCGAGCGTCAGGATTTCTTTCTTCCGTGTCCTGGCAGCATAATCCTCACGCAAGCGCTCGTAGTCTTCCCGTGTTTTCGCATCGAACGCTGCTCTCGATTTTTCATTCAGCAAAGAACTGACGACGCCAACCGCACGCGATGCGTCCAGAACGTGTATCGTGCTGGCCTGGTAGTGCGGCGCAATTTTCACCGCCGTGTGCGCCCTGCTCGTGGTGGCTCCTCCAATCAAAAGCGGCAAGCGAAATCCTTCCCGCTCCATTTCCTGGGCGACATGAACCATCTCATCCAGTGATGGCGTAATCAGACCGCTTAGCCCAATCGCGTCCGCTTGCGTTTCCCGCGCGGTTTCCAGAATCTTTGCGGCCGGCACCATGACGCCGAGATCCAGAACCTCGTAATTGTTACATTGCAGCACTACTGCGACGATGTTTTTGCCGATATCGTGGACGTCCCCTTTTACCGTTGCTATTACAATCCGGCCCTGCGGTTTTGCGCCGGCAGATTTCTCAGCTTCCATGAACGGCATCAGATATGCGACCGCCTTCTTCATCACTCGCGCGCTCTTCACCACCTGTGGCAGGAACATTTTGCCCGCCCCGAACAAGTCCCCGACCACGCTCATCCCAGCCATCAGTGGACCCTCAATCACATCGAGCGGCCGCGTGCATTTTTGACGCGCCTCCTCCGTATCGACGTCAATGTAATCGACGATGCCTTTGACCAACGCGTGTTTTAGACGCTCTTCTACCGGCTCTTTTCGCCACGCTTTATCAGCAACCGGAGTTTTACCTTTGGCTTTGACGTTTTCTGCAAAATCAGTCAGCCGTTCGGTTGCATCGTCCCGCCTGTTCAGCAACACATCTTCGACGCGTTCTCGCAACTCGGGCTCAATTTGTTCGTAGACCGCGAGCTGGCCCGCGTTAACGATTGCCATATCCAGGCCTGCGCGAATGGCGTGAAATAGAAAGGCAGCGTGCATCGCTTCGCGGACTGTATTGTTTCCCCGAAAAGAAAAAGAAATATTGCTTACTCCGCCGCTGACGCGCGTGTCCGGAAGATTCTTTTTGATCCAGCGCGTCGCTTCCAGGAAATCAACCGCGTAATTCCGGTGTTCTTCCAGACCGGTAGCGACGGTCAAAATGTTTGGATCGAAAATAATGTCACTGGCCGGCAAATCGGCCTCCGTGGTGAGGAGATTGTAAGCCCGTTCACAAATCTCGATTTTGCGCTGGAGATTGTCCGCCTGACCCCGCTCATCAAACGCCATTACAATCGCAGCAGCGCCATATCGCCTGATTAACCGGGCTTGCCGCAGGAAATCTTCTTCGCCGTTTTTGAGGCTGATGGAATTTACGACTGCTTTTCCCTGCAAACACTTGAGTCCTGCTTCGATGACGCTCCATTTTGAGCTGTCGATCATAATTGGGATCCGCGCGATTTCTGGTTCGCTGCCGATCAGATTCAGGAACCGGACCATCGCCGCCTCTGAGTCGATCATCCCTTCATCCATGTTCACATCGAGGATATTGGCGCCGTTCTGCACTTGCTGGCGGGCCACAGCGAGCGCGGCGTCAAAATCGCCGGCAAGAATCAGCTTCGAAAACTTCGGAGATCCCGTAATGTTGGTGCGCTCACCAATGACGACGAAGCCGAATTCCGGCGTAATGTTCAACGATTCGAGGCCGGAAAGTCGCAGAGTCATGCGTAACTGGCGGACTTTTCCACGACACGTGGCGGAAATTTCTGTACAAGTTTCGCCAGTGCGCGAATATGATCGGGCGTTGTGCCACAGCAACCGCCGACCATGTTGAGCCAGCCGTTCTGTACCCATTTCGCGACCTTGGGTGCGAAGGTTTCGGCGGTTTCCGGAAATCCTGTCGGCGAAAGCGGATCCGGCAGTCCCGCATTGGGATATGCGCCCATGTAGTACGGTGAAACACGCGCGAGCTCTTCCACAAAGGGTTCCATTTCGTCCGGACCCAGCGAGCAGTTCAAACCCAGGATGAGCGGTTGACCGTGCGCCACCGATATGAGCGACGCTTCAACGGTTTGTCCGCTCAAGTTGCGCCCGGATTTGTCGATTACAGTGCCTGAGATCATTAACGGCACGCTGCGTCCGGTTTTTTCAAATGCATCGGTAATAGCGAACAAGGCCGCCTTTCCGTTGAGTGTGTCGAAAATGGTTTCCACAATGAGCAGATCCACACCTCCCTCGAGCAGCGCCCTTGCTTCATCGAAGTAAGTTTGGCGAAGTTGATCGAATGAAACGGCGCGGAATGCCGGATCGTTGACGTCAGGTGAAATCGAACCCGCTACGGGCAATGGTCCCATGGATCCGCCAACAAATCGTTGCTGGCTGGTTTCATTTGCGACGCGATCCGCGGCGCGCCGCGCGATCCTGGCCGCCTCGAAATTCATCTCATAAACAAGCGCGCGAAGATCGGTGTCGTCGACAACGCGCTGAAAGAATTCTTGATCCTTGCGACCGCCTTTCGGCTCGCCTTGAAATAGAAAATCGTGCAGGCCGATGGTAGTCCCACTGAACGTATTGGTTTCAATAATGTCGGCGCCGGCATCGAGATAAGCTGCGTGGATTTCCTCGATTACTTGCGGCCGGGTTAGATTAAGCAGTTCAAGGCTGCCCTTGAGGTCCTTACCTTTCCAGTCGCGAAATCGTTCTCCCCGGTACTCGGCCTCAGAGAGTTTGTAGTGCTGGATCATGGTGCCCATGGCACCATCGAGTAACACGATGCGTTCGCGTAGCAGACTTTCCAGGGGATGAAGACCGTTCGTTGACATGATTATCCGGAACTAAAGAGCGTTTCGCGGGGCGAATCAAGGAACAAATTGACGCATCATGATGCGTAGATGTGTCAGCTGTACATTTGTGTAATTCGCCCTAATCGCTGGAACCAGTGTTGGTTCCACCGAATAGAACAATGACGACCGACAAATGGTCCGCAGCTCGTCATTCTCCATTTCTCTCGACTTCTCTGCGTGCGGCGATTAGCTCAATGCGCCATGGAGGCAGTGCAGCTCTTCAGGTCGCTCGATCGCAATCAGCGAAACACGTTTCTGGCCTGTTTCCTGGGATGGGCACTCGATGCGTTCGATTTTTTCCTTCTCACGTTCGTGATCGTGCCAATGGCCAAGGACTTCGGTACGAGTATCACAGAGTTAACCTACGCGATTACTCTGACTCTCGCGATGCGCCCGGTAGGCGCATTCATCTTCGGGTTGCTCGGTGACCGGTTCGGACGCCGAATACCGCTGATGGTGGACATCATCTTTTATTCTCTCATGGAATTGCTTACTGCGTTTTCTCCGAATTATACCTGGCTGCTGATTTTTCGAGCGCTTTACGGAATTGGTATGGGGGGAGAATGGGGGCTCGGTGCGTCGCTCGCAATGGAGACCCTGCCGACTGCAGCGCGCGGATTGTTCTCGGGAATCTTACAGCAGGGTTATGCGTTCGGTTATCTCCTGGCGGCAGTTGTCTATTGGATCGTGTTTCCGTTCTTCGGGTGGCGGGGTCTTTTTGTGGCGGGAACTCTGCCCGCGCTTCTTGTGCTCTACATCCGCGCCCGAGTGCCGGAATCCCCCGTTTGGATTCGTCGGCATCGTGAGACGAGTAATTTTTGGAACGATTTATTGGCCGTACTACAGCGTCACTGGCTTCTCTTTATTTACGTGATTCTGTTGATGACTGCGTTCAATGCCATGTCTCATGGCACGCAAGACATGTATCAAACTTTTCTTGGCGAGCAGCGCCATTTCGGCGTGACGCAAAAGGCTGCAACCGGGATCATTTATGCTTTTGGAGCGATCTGCGGTGGGACAGTTATTGGTCACCTGTCGCAAAAGTGGGGGCGCCGTCGCTCGATTATTTTGACTGCGGCGCTTGGGATAATTCTTATTCCTCTTTGGGTTTTTCCGCCAGGCTTTGTCCTTCTTGTCATAGGGGGATTTGCAATGCAGTTCATGGTACAAGGAGCCTGGGGAATCGTGCCCGTGCATTTAAATGAACTTTCTCCTGATGCCGTGCGTGGGACGTTCCCCGGCGTTGCCTATCAACTTGGAAATTTGTTTGCTGCCAACACGGCTGTTATTGAGGCGCAATTGGCTAACCATTTCCGCAACGCGAGCGGGCATCCAGACTACGCAAAGGCGCTGGCCCTTTTTACACTTGTAATTTTTGTGGCGTTGATCGTGCTCGCTGCGATCGGGCACGAAAAACGCGGAAAAGAATTTTAGCGACGAGTAGCCGATGGCGTCGGGCCGGTTCCTACGCTGGAAGATTCTGTCTGCCCTGGCGATTGCGCAGCCACTTGAGTCGACGGGCGATAAACACCGGAGCCGAAGCGCTGCTCGACAATTGCTTCCGCAATTCGGTCTGCGAGTAATTCGCGATATTCCCAATCGCGCGTCTTGTTGCCCTCGGAACGATTGCTCAGGTATCCGCATTCTACCAGTACAGCAGGACAGCTTGCCAAACGGAGCACCCGAAAGTTTGCCGTGTGCACGCCGCCATTTGAGGAATTGGGGATAGTCGTCAGCTTTGCCTGGATCCCGTTCGCCAGGTCGAGTGAAGCGCCGGAATGATAGTACGTTTCAAATCCGCGAACCCGGCGCTTGCGCGAATCGTTGAAGTGTATGCTGACGAAGATCGCGTTTTTCTGTGCATTCTCGATGGCCACCCGATCGTTTAATTCGATAAAGACATCCGAGTTCCTGGTCATGACTGTCTTTAACTGTGATTCTCGCAGTTTGCGGTTCAGACGCTGTGCGACGTCGAGCGCAATCATTTTCTCTGCTGGACTATAACGCCGTACTGCACCGCTATCTTTGCCCCCATGTCCGGCGTCCACGACTACGGTATTAAAACTTTTGCTCGTATTTTTGACTGCAGTCGTCGTGACGGTACCGCAGGCAACTAACGAACCCCCAAAAGCGATTGTGATGAGACGAATGATCTGACCCCGCATTCTGACTTAATAGCAAAAAATACGCATCCCACCAAAAAAATTCTGCGCCAACCTCAAACGATGCAACGCAATTGGATGACCAGCTGTCTATTGATGCCAGCCGGAAAAAGCACTTGTGTTTTGTGCCGCCGTGCTTAAACCGTTTACTTCTTTTATGATAATCCGATTTGCGATCCTCCCTCTGCTTCTGGCGTTGAACCTTTCGATGTGTAAGAAGCAGGAAAGTGTCTCTGCGAGTTCTAAGCAGGCAAGTGCCTCATCACCAACACCTGTTGCCACTCCTGTCGTGGCGTCAACCCCGAAGATTACCAAGCCGGTTGTTGATCAGACGGCGCAAACAATTATTTTTTGTTATCACCGTTTGGTGGACAAGATTCGGTATCCGGGAACCGAAATCACGCCAGCCGCATTTGAAGCGCAAATGAAGGAATTGAAAGACCGCGGCATCACCGTCATTTCATTGCAGGACTTGCTCGCCTGGAAGCGCGGCGAAAAGAACATACCGCCGCGATCCGCGGTCATTACGTTCGATGATGGCTGGAAGTCCCAGTACGAGGTCGCGTGGCCGATCATGAAGAAATACGGCTACCCATTTACCATGTTCATTTATACGGAAGGTGTTCGCGGTGGTTCGTTAGGAGGAGGGGAAGCGATTACGTGGGAACAGCTTGCCGACATGCGCGATAACGGCGTCGACATTGAGGCGCACTCTGCGACGCATCAGGATTTGCGTGAAGGTCATACTATAATGATAGCTAGTCCCGGCGGAAAAAGGACTCGGACAAAATTGACCGGACAGCAGTATGAGGACTGGATGCACAACGAGGTGGTCGGCTCCAAGGACCTGCTTGAGCGACGGCTGGGCATCAAAGTGAATTGCTTTGCGGTGCCGTTCGGGAACTACAACGAGCACGTCAAGGAGCTTGCCCGAAATTCCGGTTACGAGGCGATGTTTACCGTTTACGGTCAACCCATCACTTTTACGTCTCCGATGGATTCAATCGGTCGTTATGCGATTGAAGCCAATAAGCC
Source organism: Candidatus Udaeobacter sp. (assembly GCA_036495465.1). GTDB lineage: Bacteria > Verrucomicrobiota > Verrucomicrobiia > Chthoniobacterales > UBA10450 > Udaeobacter. Next base: position 8,458 of record DASXMV010000080.1, read on the forward strand.
CAAGGTCTTTGACGATGCCGTGAAAATGATCGCCACCTCCAGCGGGGGAGGGGCCGCGGTGGCCGAGGTTGGCGCGAAAGATCTCTCAACTCAGCCAGCAGATGGCGAAACGGTGCGTACAGCCCTTCCCCTTATCAAGGCTAATCTTGGCGCGATCGGTCAGATCGAGCCAGGCAGCGTGCAGATGCGCGTGAGTGGTCTCGGTGTCGTTCCCGCAAGTTTCGATCCCAAGAGCGGTACGGTTTCGTATCAAGTGACGCAAAAGTTACACGACAAATCATGCAGTGTGATTGTGAGCGCGAAATCCCAGGGAAAAAAGGTCGAAGCGCACTGGACATTTGGAGTCGAAGAGGGCGCGGCAGGAGGGACGGCGCCAGTGGCGACGCCTAAAAAATAGACTCACGTTTGAAGCGTGGCTTGTGACCTTCGAAATCTTTCGAAGTCAAAAATAGGTCTTTAGTAATCCGTGTAGGAGGCATCATGTTCTCACAACTCTCTGACAAGCTTCAGGACATTTTCAAAGAGCTTCGCGGACATGGCACGATCAGCGAATCGAACATTGACGCGGCGTTGCGGCAGGTGCGTTTGGCATTGCTTGAAGCTGATGTCGATTTTCAGGTCGCCAAAAAATTCATCGCAGGTGTTAAGGAGAAAGCGCTTGGAGAGACCGTCCTGCGCAGCATTACACCGGGTCAACAGATCGTAAAAATTTTCCGCGATGAATTAACTGCGTTGCTTGGCGGCGATGCCGCACCTCTCAATCTCGAAGATTCGGGCCGTATCCTGATAGTCGGTCTTAATGGCTCGGGCAAAACAACGTCCTCTGCCAAGCTGGCGCGTCTTTTGAAGAAGCAGGGCCGGGCGCCTGTTCTAATTGCTTGCGATCTACAGAGACCAGCGGCGATCGAGCAATTGGCAACGCTGGGAAAACAAATCGACGTTCCGGTATTCACTCCTGATGCAGGCGAAAAAGGTGTCCGGCGCGCTGCTGCCGACGCGTCCTCAAAAGCGCGTCTGCCAGATAAGCCCGTAATCGAAATCTTCGACACGGCGGGTCGCCAGGAGATCGACGAAGCGCTGATTCAGGAACTCAAAGAGCTGAAAGAATTCTTACAACCACAAGAAACGTTGCTGGTAGTTGATGCCGCCACCGGGCAACAGGCAGTCAGTGTCGCATCTCGTTTTAACGATGCTTTAGCCATTACAGGGATCATTTTGACAAAACTCGACGGCGATGCGCGCGGCGGCGCGGCATTGTCCATGCGGGAAGTGAGCCGACAGCCAATCAAATTCACGGGAAGCGGTGAAAAGCTTGATCAGTTTGAAGTCTTTGTTCCCGAGCGGCTGGCTGGGCGAATCCTAGGAATGGGCGACGTGATTAGCCTGGTCGAAAAAGCAGCTGAAGCGGTCGATGAAGAAGAAGCGGACCGCCTCGAACGCAAGCTGCGTACAGCATCGTTCGATTTCAATGACTTTCTGGCGCAGTTCAAGATGATGCGGCGGATGGGGCCACTGGAGAATATTCTTGGCATGTTGCCAGGCATGAGTAATGTGAAAGGCCTTTCTGTTGACGAGAAGCAGCTTAAGCGCACGGAAGCCATCGTGCTTTCGATGACAAAGCAGGAGCGGACGCGTCCCGACATTTTGAATGCCCGGCGTCGTCAGCGTATTGCGCGCGGCAGCGGCTGCACGGTGACAGAGGTAAACGACTTGCTACGACGTTTTGATCAGATGCGAAAGATGATGAAAAGCGCGGGCAAAATGAAAAAAATGATGGCGCAAATGGCGCGAATGAGAAGTTAACATGGCAGTTTCAATTAGATTACGCAGAGAAGGAGCAAAAAACAGCCCCTACTACAAAGTGGTAGTGGCAGACAGGCGCAGTCCGCGCGATGGAAAATTTATCGAAACCGTCGGCACGTACGACCCAAAAAAGGCCGGACAGAATAACTCGTTGAAGCTCGATCGAGTCGAATACTGGATCAGCAAGGGCGCGCAACCGTCCGACACGGTGCGCAGTCTGATCAAAAAAAATAAAAAAGTGACGGCGACACCGGAGTCGTCCTCCCAATCGGAACGAGGCGAAGCGAAGTCGGTTGAACAAGAGCCTGTAACTCCGGCTCCGTCCGCCGAAACATCTGCCTAGCTCCTGGCTAAACGAATTCTCGGACTGACCGTAGTTGCGAGCTAGTCGGCACCGTCTTGCCGGTTTGGCACTTCCAAAATTCGTGCCGAATGGTCATGCAGTAATGTTGTGCAAGGAGGATTCGTGGATACTCTTTCCGGCGCATGAGAGAGTTTCTCGAGTTCGTCATTCGGCAACTGATTGAATTTCCCGACGACATGGTGTTAACCGAAATTCCGAATGGTCGAACAACAGTTTTTAAGCTGCAACTTCGGCGCGGAGACGTTGGACGCGTAATTGGCCGCGGAGGTCAGACCATTCACGCAATTCGCGCCTTACTCGCCAGTTCCGCCGCCCGACACGGCCAACGCGCGATCCTCGAGATTGTTGAGTAAATTTTCGTATCCGATTCGTTGTTGGACGTTGGGCGCGTGCTGTTCGACGTTTTCTTCCTGAGTGAAGATCGATATCCTGACATTGTTTCCCGACATCTGTCGCGCGCCTCTTGGAGAGAGCATCATGAAACGCGCGCAGGAAAACGGGATTGTCGATCTTCAGATCTATAATTTGCGAGACTGGACCATAGATAAACATCACGTCGTGGATGATGCCCCCTTTGGCGGGGGACAGGGAATGGTGATGAAGCCGGAACCGGTCTTTGCGGCCGTCGAAGATCTCACCGGCTCGAACCAAAAAATGCCAAACGCGCAACGATCGAGGGATCGAGAATCGAAAGTTCTTTTAATGTCTCCAGCTGGCCGGCGCCTTGACCAGAAAATGGCGCGAGAGCTTTCGCGCGAATCACATCTAATCATTGTTTGCGGTCATTACGAAGGAGTCGATCACCGTGTGATTGAACATCTGGCGGACCTCGAAATTTCCATCGGCGATTATGTGCTCACCAATGGAGCTATTGCCGCGGTCGTTCTTGTCGATGCCGTCGTGCGCTTGTTACCAGGGGCACTCGGGCACGAACAATCAGCGGTGGACGACAGCTTCAACCAGGGACTACTCGAGGCCCCACAGTACACGCGGCCCGCAGAATTTCGCGGCTGGAAAGTTCCGCAGGTTTTACTTTCCGGAAATCACGCGGAAATCTCAAAGTGGCGCAGCGAACAGGCAAGGAAGCGTACCGGCGAAAACCGGCCGGATCTGCTCGACTAGATGAGCGTGGATTAATCCCGAACGCGTCCTAAGACGACGCATGCATTAATACCGCCGAAACCAAACGAATTACTCATCACGTAATTCAACTTGGCTTCACGTCCGTGCCCAGGCACAACATCGAGATCACAGGCTGGATCAGGATTTAGGTAGTTAATGGTGGGCGGAACCCATTGGCGATCCAAGGCAAGCGCGCAAAGTGCCGCTTCGATCGCGCCCGTCGCACCGAGCGGATGCGCGTAATAACCTTTTGTGCCACTAACCGGGATCCGCTGTGCGTGGTTACCCAAGGCTTGCTTGATCGACGCTGTTTCAGCACTGTCGTTTAGCTGGGTTGAACTGGCATGCGCATTGACATAATCGATCTGCTCGGGGGCTAACCGCGCGTCCGCAAGCGCTTCACGCATCGCACGAACTGAAGATTCGCCGTTCGGTAAAGGCGTGGTCATGTGAAAAGCATCGTTATTGATGCTGTAGCCGAGCACTTCCGCGTAAATGTGCGCACCCCGGCTGCGCGCATGTTCAAGTTCTTCAATTACAAGCGATGCGCCGCCTTCGCCCATCACGAATCCATCACGCGACTGGTCGAACGGGCGGCAAGCCAGCGCCGGATCGCCCGGCCATCTGCTCATTGTCTTAATGATGTCGAATGCGCCGATAGTGATAGTCGTCAACGGGGCTTCGGCTCCGCCGGCGACAACTACATCGACAAAATCGTCTCGAATGTACCGCAGTGCTTCGCCCACGGATACAGTTCCACTGGCGCAGCTGTTCGAATTTGTCGTGCCCGCGCCCCGAAACCCGAATTCGATCGCGATATTCGAGTGGGCTGAACCGCCGAACACCTGAACGGCGAGCGTAGGTTGAACTCCGCGCGCGCCCTTTTTTAAGTACCGAAGATATTGTTCTTCCGCCTTGCAAACGCCGCCAAGAGCGGTGCCGAAGCTGACGCCGACGCGATCCTGCGGTTTTTCGCGGGAATACTCAAGCTGTGCATCGTCGAGCGCTAGCTCGGCCGATGCGACTGCGAACTGTGCGTAGCGGTCCAGTCGTTTTAGCCGTTGCGGGGAAAAATACTGTTCAGGATCCCAATCATTAATTTCGCCTGCGGCGCGCACGCGGAAGACGCCGGAATCAATACTTTTGACGCCGCTCTTTTCGGCCAGAATTCCGTTCCAAAAATTCTCTCGTCCATGTCCGATGCAGGTGATCGGCCCAATTCCAGTGATTACAGCGCGTCTTCGATTCATGCGGTGACCTTGTCTGTGCTTGCTTCGATATACGATTTCATGCAGCGCAATGTCTTGTTTGCTACGCTATGAATGAAGAAGTCGCCAATTATCTTGTCTGCGATCGGCGCCAGAGTTTTCACACGAAATGCCAGTTCGTGTTTGATTTCTACCAACACGCCGGTGGGTACTTCCTGAAATGTCCATACCACGCGCATGCCCTTGGTAAACGCCTTTAAGTGATGAAAACGGACCTCAAGCCGGTCGCGATCGATTATTTGTTCAGAAGTCCATGAAATAGGGATGCCCGAGCGCGTTGCAGACATCACGACAACGTTCCGATTAGGGCTTTGTTCCAAGTACCGGATATAACGATAGTGTGGCAAGATCCGCGGCCACAACTCCAGGTTTGCCGCCGTCTCGAAAATCGCCATTTTCGGCGCACACATGATGATGGAGTTGGCCTTGTGCATACTGGTTAGCCTCGATGATAAGATTCAAACCGCGCAACCTATCGTTGTTGCGGGGTTTTCTGGTGAACTTCCATCCTTCCCCGAAAACCAAGTTCGCGAAAGTGGAAATCTTGGTGACAGGATCGAGATCGCTTTAGTGCTGTTTGACAGTTCAGGCGCTGCTAAGCATGGCAGGCAAGGCGATTCACGGGGTCCAGGTACGAACGGTCGCGAGAAGATACGCCACCGTTCGTGAACCTTTTCCCACTAGCTGATGGGTCGACACCTACATGGCTTATTGACCGCCGTCGTCGTCACGCCTGGCGCGGTCGGCGTCTCGGGCCAACTGAGTCAGATACGCAAAAAACGCTGGCGATTGACCAATGAAAAGACCCATCGCCGTTAGGAATTGAAGTGCCCCCATGGCAGCTCCCTGTGTCTTGGTCGGTCGAATGATTGAAACAATCGGGAGGTTTCTGCTCAGGAACGGACAAGGCTCTGGCATGATTAGGTTGTTTTGGAACAGTTCGCCGCCACCGGAAAGGTCCGGAAATGTTACGGAAACACCAGTCACTGGATCCACAGCGGTCAATGCCGGTGCGTTACCCGCTTTGTCAGACCATGTTTGAAAATGCATCGTTTCAGTTGGTCCGATACTGAGCAGTATCCGGAGGACCTCCTCATCGCTTGCTCTCAGTGCTAGCGACGGATAGAGACTGTTGCCGCCCTGTTCAATGGTTGGAAAGTGGAAAGCGGCTGTATTCGCGATCGCTTGTAGGAAGTTAGAATCCGTGGTGTCCGCATCCGTCCTGGGGATCGCGGTATGCTGATTGACCGCTAAAGTTGGGACGACCTGCGGAAAGACTTGGTTCGGATCGAGATCAGGATTGTGACTATCGTCGCGATAACGAGTCCACCAGCTGTTGTCGATGGTGAGTTGGGTCAGATTTGTGAGCCGTCTTCCAATCAGAGCCGTGTTAACCCCGGTGGCAGTGCTGCCCATTAGAGTGCGAAACGGATCGAGATTTGCAGGAGCCTCTCCTTTTGAGGCCAGATATGCGTTCAGAAAGGTGTGGTGAGTAATTTCATCATCAGTGTTGTCGTGGACGTATTGAGCCATGTCTTCATCGAGGACTGCCAGGGCGTTGGTGTAGGCTTCATTTCCAGTACCTCCCGGGACTTCGGGATCCTGGATGCCCGCTAGTTCATTGTATTGAATCCAAAAGTCGGCCTCGAGTAGCTCTAGCGCGGCCGGGAACCGAAGCAAAGCAGCGTCTCCGCGTGATAAATGGTGGCCGTGGTGGTGGCCGTCATCCGCCCGCACATTAGCTAACAGTCCTGCACCGATCGTTCCTGCTCCAACGGCGAGTGATTTGCCAAGAAAAGAACGACGACTGATAGAACAATTTTCAGATACAGCTTTTTTCTCCGTGTTGTCTTGTAAGGCACGATCTTCGTCCTTACTATTGCCTGCAGTGGGATCGCTTAGTGTTTTCATGCCGATAGAATCGGAGTGACTCACGCTAAAAGCTGCACTGGAAAGGTAACGTGTTTGTTACTGAGTAAGGGATTGGGTGTCTTAGTTGATCACTAGAACGTCCAAGCGGTAGGCACGCTACCGGTGATTTGAGAGACTGGAAAATGGAGCCTACGGGATTCGAACCCGTGACCTCCTCAATGCCATTGAGGCGCTCTACCAACTGAGCTAAGACCCCGTAAGAATTTTAGATTGTAGATTTCGGATTCCAGATTGCAACTTGCGGTCCTGGATTTTTGCGACTCTCAATGTTGCCGCTCACTCTCAGATCCAATTTCTGGATAAGTATCTCGTACAAAGCTTGCAACAAAGTAGCGGTTGTGCAGTTTAATGAGCGGAGGAAGTTAATGAATCTGTTAAGATTCCCGCTTGTTTGGTTGGTTGCGATGCTTGCGATTGGGAATTCCACCAGTACCGGCCAAACCAACGGACCGGTACCTCAAAACGTTCGTCGCGCCGCTTCGGGTAGCAATGTTCGACCAGGGAAAGCGCAT
>DASXMV010000081.1:0-35469 GCA_036495465.1 Candidatus Udaeobacter sp.
CAAGGCGGAGACTTTCTTAGTTGTCATTCCGATCATTAGCCGATTGAGATTCGCTTCGTAATTTTGAATGTCGCGCGGGCTTTCTGAAGCGCATCCGGCGCCGAAGGTCAAGCATGCCACAAGAAGTAATGAGAGAATCATTCTGTTCATGTTGGCGAGTTTTGCAGTGTTCGTTTCATCGCGGCTGAAGTCTTAACAAGCAAAACGACGGCGACGCCGTGACGTTAGCGCTACCGCCGATCCACTTCACAACTTGCGGCCACTCCGCTATACCGGGCGGTGCGTGTCCGCAATTACTCTCCTTGAAACAACTCAAACCAATAATTTTCACTTTCTCAACGCAAAAACCATTATCCCAGGGCCTAAATCAAGTGTGGGACGCGGCCCGACACTTCGATACAATTTACGAGGGGCGTATCGGCTGTCCTTGATACCGGCAGCGTCCATAATCGACGGCACAGACGGCCACAGAAGCGGGGCGGGCATTTGTTGCCGTTTGGCAACGAAACGGCAACGGCGAACCGTACACCTAGCATCGCGATGGATTTTGAGTCCTGCGCGTCTGCCGATGCCGCCACGTTATGGGCGATTAATGCCAGCGGCCATTTTCGGCCCGATCAAAAAAGACGCTAGCAACAAAAAGCGGTGGCAGGCTAGGCCAGTCTTGCATGACACTGCATGACGCCTAAGGTTGTAGAAACCTTCATTTTGTTTCATTTCCGGCGTTTTGGGCGAGTTCAGAAAGAATGCAGTTTTCCCTCGAGTTTTACCTATAAAAATAGGGTCTGGCTGGGGGCGGAATCGAACCGCCGACACGTGGATTTTCAGTCCACTGCTCTGCCAACTGAGCTACCCAGCCTTTTGCAAATTTGGGGCCTAATGTGAACCGGCCCCGTTTGCAGACGCTCACTAAAGCAGAAAACGTTTAACCCTCAACAGGTCGTCGCCGCCATTTTCGGCGGCACCGCCGCGAGATGACGGCGATTGAGTTTCAGAGGCTTCGGTCCAAGCGTTCAGCAATGTTCGGCAAATCACGGCGTTCGTGAGACCCACTGCGCGCGCCAAGTTGGAGCCTCAAACGGATCGGCGAAATATTGCGTCTCATGCGATACCTTTCCATCTCGGAACTCCATGACACTCACGGTAAAGGCACGTTTGGCGCCGTAGTTAATCACGTACTCGCTTACCCAGAGGTTGCCTTCTCCCACGATGCGTCGGACGGCAAAAACCGATGGCTTGCCCGGGTGGTGGCTACGCAGTGCCTGCAGATTTTGGCGACCGTGAATTATCTCGCCTGACTGTGGGTACTCGCACACGACGTCATCATGGTAGATTTCGTGTTCTGTAACTTGGTCACCCGAGGCGGAGGCAGCCCAATGTCGATCTATGGCCGCGCGAATCTTGTCCTCTTCGATCATTAGCGCCCCTTAAGAAACAGCAATTATGGTAAAGATCTAACGAAAAAGAGATAAGCCACGGCTATCGTTGAAAGACAATACGGCGGGACTGCGTGAACGCGAACATTCATCTCACCAGGGAATCGCGCCGCCGGGCAATCGAGACGAGTTTAGGGCGTCGCGCCAAGCAGCCTGGGCCTGTTCGCCGTTCAGGGATTTTGGATCGTTGTTCCCTGTGAGTGGACTAGCTTCCAGTGTCCGTCGTGCCGGACGAAAACTCGTGTCCAGAGGCGCTGCTCATCTATTACTCCATCTTGGTCTTTTCCTTTGGCACTGGAGCGATAGGTCACGATGGCAGTATCCGCGTAGAGTCGGACTTTGATGTCATCCGCAATCAGCGAGGCGAAATCCACGCGCCCGCTCTTGCGGTTCTCGAGATACTGAGCTCGGTTCTCAACGTTCCCGTGTGGCCGGTAATGCGTGTAGTCCTGATCGAGCACCTGTTCCAGGAAGGCGATGTCCGGCTTGACGATAGCCGCGTTGAGGTCCTTAACGAGTTGAGTTAACTCGCGCTCGTCGCTGGCCTGGTCGCCAAAGGCAGGAACGCATGCCGTGAGCACGAGAACTGCGATCGCGAAGAACTGCTTCATCTTCTCCTTTGGCAAATAAGATCCGATCCTGCTCGATGCGCAGGTAACGACAGCATGCGATCGGTTCTGATTAACGCTCCCATCGTGCAATTTCATAACAGAGATGGTTCGCGCTTCACCGCGCAGGCAGACGTATTATTTGGTGTGAAAACCGAACGCCGCGTCACTCAGAGCATTCGGCTTCATCGATTGGCTAGTTGGTTCATACGCCACGAGCAAATCGCTTTCGAATAACGAGACTTTACATCAAAGTAATTATACCCGCCGGGTAATCCTGCCTAGAATTCGGTCGGCAAATCCACAGCTCTGCGTAAAACGCGCAGATAATCGTTCCGCGAAATTTCAATACCGCCAAATTGTTGCAAATGCGGGGTCAACCATTGCGTGTCTAGCAACGAAAACTTTCGCGTGCGCAAATGTTCCACCAGCGTCACCAGCGCGATTTTTGATGCGTCGGTTACATGGTGGAACATTGATTCCCCAAAGAAAGCGCCACCGACTGCGACGCCGTAGAGTCCACCGGCCAGCTTGCCTTCCTTCCACACTTCGACGGAATGGGCGCAACCGATCTCATGGAGCCGAGTATAGCTCTCAATAATCTCGAGATTGATCCATGTGTCTTCGCGTTGAGCGCATGCTTCAATTACCTTCGGGAAAGCGTCGTCGATCGTGGTTTCAAAAACTTTTCTGCGCACCAGACGCCGCAACGCATGTGGCACATGGAAATCTTCCAAAGGCAGAATCGCTCGCGGATCAGGCGAAAACCATTGGATTGAGTCGTCCTCCATGGCCATCGGAAAAACACCGAGCCGATAACCTTGCAACAAAAGTTCGGGGTCGATCATCCTCGTTGAAGCCTAAATCGTTAATCCATTAAACTCCCACACTGGAGTCTATCGCGCCGCGTGTTAAGGCTTCAATGATTCAACCTTCTTGCAATGAAATAACGCATTCATAAAATAAGTAGATGAAACCCCTCTCGATCTTACTCGTCATAGCATGCCTGGTTCTGAGCAGCTGCGCTGACCCACTTGAACAACGGACGACCGAGGAAGTTGAGGGGCAGCTTCAACGCGGAGTGACCGGTCAGGGAACAATAGGGCCGTTGGAGCGATCTCCAGGTGATCCGACCGCAGAACATAGCGTGCCGGGGACTCATCCTTAGCGCACCGAAGATGTCCGAAAAACCAACGCACTCAAAAATTCTCATCCTCGACTTCGGATCGCAGTACACGCAAGTCATCGCGCGGCGAATCCGTGAGTGTCAGGTGTACTCGGAAATTATCCGATTCGACACGCCTGCCGCTGAAGTTGCTGCGTTGAAACCGAAGGGATTAATCCTCTCTGGCGGGCCCGCTAGTGTTTACGACAAGGGCGCACCCCAAATTGATCCGGAGATTTTCTCGCTCGGCTTTCCCGTGCTCGGAATTTGTTACGGACTAATGCTGATGGCGCATCACCTTGGTGGACGCGTCGTATTCACAGGGCGCCGCGAGTACGGCGCCGGTGTCTTGCACATCAAAAACAGTTCGGAACTCCTGGGCGGATTAGGGGAGCAATTGGATGTTTGGAACAGCCACGGCGATGAAGTCACCGCCTTACCGAAAGGCTTTCGCGTCGCGGGGACCACCGAAGGCTGTGACTTCGCCGCGGTAGAAGACCCCAAGCGAAAGCTGTACGGATTGCAATTTCATCCCGAGGTCGCACACACATCGCGTGGCAGAGAAATTCTTCAGAATTTTCTCTTTCATATCTGCCACTGCGCAATGGATTGGACGATGGGCTCTTTCATTGAAGAGGCATGTGCGCGCGTCAGAAAACAGGTCGGAAAGCAAAGGGTTGTGCTCGGTTTAAGTGGTGGCGTCGATTCGTCGGTGACCGCTGCCCTCCTGCATAAAGCAATCGGCGACCAACTCACCTGCATTTTCGTTAACAATGGACTGCTTCGCGCCCGAGAGGAGGAAGTTGTGCAGCGCGTTTTCGGCGAGAATTTTCGCGTGCGTCTAAAATACGTGGATGCCACCGATCGCTTTCTTGCAGTGCTCAAAGGAGTGACCGATCCCGAGAAAAAGCGAAAGCTGATTGGCAGCGAATTCATCAAAGTATTTCAGCAGGCGACTGAGGAACTGCTTGAGGAAGGCCGCGGAAACGGCGAGCGCAAACTTGGCACATCCAGTTCACCCGGTGATAACAGCGGCTACAGATTTCTAGCACAAGGCACGCTATACCCTGATGTGATTGAGAGTGTATCGATCCACGGAAATCCGGCGCAAGTGATCAAGAGTCACCACAACGTTGGCGGCCTGCCTGAGAAGATGCACTTCGAGCTCGTTGAGCCGGTGCGCCAATTATTCAAAGACGAAGTGCGTCAGGCAGGATTACAGCTCGGTCTGCCAAAAGAAATCGTATATCGTCAGCCTTTTCCAGGACCCGGCCTCGCCGTTCGGATACTCGGTGAAGTTACGCCTGAACGATTGTCGATTCTCCGCGAGGCAGACACCATTGTGCAAAGCGAAATGGAAGTGGCCGGTTGGTATTACAAGGTGTGGCAGTCGTTTGCTGTTTTGCTCCCGGTGCAATCAGTAGGGGTGATGGGCGACCAACGCACGTATGAAAACACCGTCGTGCTTCGAATTGTGGAAAGCCAGGACGGGATGACTGCCGACTGGGTGCGAGTGCCATACGAATTACTGGCGCGTATCTCGAATCGGATCAGCAACGAAGTCAAAGGCGTCAACAGGGTGTGTTACGACATCACCAGTAAGCCACCGAGTACCATCGAGTGGGAGTGAGTCGATTCTCGAGCGACTTTCTGTTTGTAGTACGAGATCCTACGCTTTTACAAAAAAATCTAAAAAAAGTGTTGACGCTATTCCTTTGTGGCTTGCATTGTGGATGAAACTCAACAGAGGACCTCCACAATGAAAATCCCTCGACTCCTTGCAGCGTTAGTTTTGATGGCATTCGCTTTTGCGCCCGCGAAGCTGAATGCACAAAGCAATCAAAGGCAGGGCTATTCCGCCAAGCTAACTTCACCGAGGCTTGGACAGGTTTTGTACCCTGGTCAGCAATTCACGATTACGTGGGACGCGGCATTTCCCGATATGAGGAATTTGCACGCCTGCGAGATGGAAATTTGGCTGTCATTGGACGGCGGCAGGACATTCTCAACCTGCATTGCACCGATAGGCATAAATAGAAGGTCTTTTGATTGGCTTGTTCCGAACACGCCTACCAATGCGGCCGTCCTCGACGTTCGGTTTGGGTGTGAAATGTATTATCCCGAGACAGCCAGCCCCCAGCCGGCATCGACGTTCGTGATAGCGAAGACTGCTTCGCCAGTCCACTGAATCCTGCAGACCAGCCCAGTTTTTGTTAATCAACCTGGGCGATGTCGTTCATAAACTCGGAGAAATCTTTCCCATTGCGCGCCGCATGATTGAGCGCGTCCAAACGCGCATCCATTGCCGCTTCCGGGAGCGCAATCCGGAATGATTGTCCTGAGACCGCGGGATTTACAAAAACAATTTCATCCCATTGAATGGATGAAATCTCGTCATTGAAACGGGCCACAGCGCGCCCGCGAAAAAATGCTCGCGTTGTTTCCGGCGGGCTAAAAATAGCAGCCTTAATTTCCTCTTCATTGCTAATGCGGCGCATCAGACCTTTGCGGACCAGTTCGTAATATAATCCCCGGTCTAAATCCAGGTTGTGATACTCAAGGTCGATGGATTGCAGCCACGGATCGCTCCAGGCAAGTCCTTCCTCATCCCGCAACGCTTCTAGCAGGAACTTCTTTGCAGCCCAGTCAACGCGGTCGCGTGTCGAGGTGACGTCCCGCTCGAGATCATTGAGTACATTCTCCCATTCGCGCAGAATCCATCTCCATTCCCCGCTATTATCTGAACCACCAAAGCCTGACGGAGGCGGATCCAGTTTGCTCGCAGCACGCAAATAAATCCGCTGCACATCGATCGCAGAGATTTTACGCCCATCTTTAAGTTCGATGATCCAATCGTAGGTCTGGTCGCGACTGATCGATTTGTTTGCATAAACCGGCTGCGCGATCTCAAGCTGCGGTGCCTGGCCACGTTCGATTAAATCGAGCATAAGCGCGGTCGTCCCAACCTTCATGGCAGTGGCCCATTCGCTCATATTTGAATCGCCGATAATAACGTGAAATCGGCGATAACGGCTTGCGTCGACATGCGGCTCGTCGCGTGTATTGATCAGAGGCCGGCGATTCATCGTATCGATGCTTACAACGACACTGAAAAAATCGGCACGCTGCGATATTTGATAAACGCCCGGTTCACCCTGTGCGCTCTCGGCTTCGATCCCCATTTTGCCGGCACCCGCAAAAATCTGGCGAGTAATGAGAAACGGCAGCATTCCGGCGACGATCTGATCCCAGGCGATGTCCCGTCGCATCAGGTAATTATCGTGGCACCCATAACTGTGCCCTGCAAAATCAGTATTATTTTTGTAGAGCCGAACTTCAAAGCCGGACGGCAACTTCTGATTTCGACGACGCGCGCACTCCGCCAGAATCCGTTCCCCTGCTTTGTCCTGCGCAACGATCTGCTGAAGCGTCGTGCATTCCGGCGTGGAATACTCCGGGTGTGCGTGATCGTTATAAAAGCGGGCACCGTTTGAGAGCACGAGGTCGCTTTTTATTTCCTCGAAACTAAGCGGACGGCGCTTGTCAATTTCGTAATAGGCCGATTCGTCGGTATCCTGAAGTAATTCTCGCGCGCGAAATCCTCGAGCATCGAGATGCGGGTCTTCCAGTTCGTAATCCCACTTCATCAGCGCGCCGTTCTCAGTATAGCGTCGAACGAGTTCTATCGATTCAGTCACCACATCGACCGCTTCGGCACCGCTTAGAGTAATTCCATATTCCGTCTCGAGCCCAAAGACGCGTTTCATCAGATCCTGCCCTTTTCCGATCTCAGACAATCATCTCCGGAGGGAGATCCAGCTAAGCCAGCGGAATGTTATCGTCATTTCGTCTGCGCAGCTCAGATCACGCCAAAAGTTGTGCGAGCGCGCGCATCGGAAACCGGTTTCACAGGCGAAATCTTGACGACATTTTCCGGATCGTAATCAATCAACTTGAGCCAGTCCTCGGTAATGTCTGTAGTCGGGAAAATATCGTTCTCCATGTATTCGGCATTAAAGGCGAGCTGCAGATCCGTTTCGCGAATTCCCTGCTCCTGCTGGGTAGCAATGGCCCGCTTGATGGCCATTGCTTTCGCGCGCTCTACAATTGAAGCAATAATTGCGCCGCTGATAAGATCGCTGCGGTATAGCGTCTCCTTGCGCCCACTTCGCAGCGTGACCTCAAGAAACTTGTTTTCGTCGCGACGAGCAAACTGCCAATCCACAAAGCGCTCGATCAGGCGATCGATCGACGCGCTGATTCCGTCAGCCTCCTTGGCAAGGACACCGTCGTAGGGAAGGCGATCGGTCAGGTAAATGCGGTAGATTTCCCGCGCGCCCTGCTTGTCCGGCCGGTTAACCTTTATTTTGCGGTCGATTCGGCCCGGTCGCAAAATTGCAGGGTCGATTAGATCAGCGCGATTGGAAGCGAGAATAATAACCACATCGTTGAGGGAATCGATCCCATCCATTTCGGAGCAAAACATTGGAACCAAAGTCGAAAGAATGTTCGAGTGGCGCGATGCGCGGCGCGTGCCGAGAATCGATTCCGCTTCGTCGATAAACAAAAACGGCATGAAGCCCTGACCGCGTTTCTCACGTGCCGTAGCAAAAATCTCGCGCACCATTCGCTCCGACTCACCCACCCACATGTTCAGAATCTCCGGACCCTTGACGTGCATGAAATATTCCCGCATCTCAGAGCCCGTTTTTTCGCAAAGCTGCTTGGTCAAATTGTAGGCGGTCGCTTTTCCGATCAGCGTCTTTCCACACCCCGGCGGCCCGTACAGTAGAAAACCTTTGGGCGTGGCGTGCTGAAATTTCTCGAAAAGATCAGCGTGCAGAAGTGGCAGCTCGATCGCATCTTTGATCGCCTGCAACGCGCTTTCCTGGCCCCCGACTTTTTCCCACGGAAGCTCGGGAACATTGTCGAGATAATGTTCCTGCGATTTGGGGCTTGAGAGCATTTCCAGCGCCATCCGATAGTTTGAGTCAACCCGGACTTCATCGCCGGATTTTAGAGTGGAGTCGGCAAGATCTGCGGAGCGCTGTAACACCATCGACTGCAACCCGTGCTCCGAGCCGACCCGCAACCGGTGCTTGCCGATAACCTCAGTGATTTTTGTCACCGGCCCCGCTGTTTCAAATCCGAGATCGCCAACGATCACGAATGCTTCGTTGACCAGGACGCGTGTCCCCTTTTTCAGTTTCGCAAGCGGAATTCGAGGATCGACGTTGCAGTAATAGTCGGCACCGCCCACCACGATGTGGCCCGTATCTTTTGATGTGGCTCCGAGGAATGTGCCGATCCGATTCGCAGGTGAAGTTACTTTCTTGACCACCTCCTCCAGCTTCTCGATCATCCGGCGCGCTTCGACCATCGTCTCCTGTTGGTCGAAAATCTGCGGACGCAATTCCGACAGATCGTGTCGAACTGGATCGCCTGGAGGCAGGGACGCGATCACTTGATCGAATGAATCGAGGAGATTGTTTGGACCCGAGTCTCCAACCCCGCCCTGAAGTCCCTCGCTGCGCTCGTCACTCATTTATGGTTTGGGTCAATCCGCCGAACCTTTTTTTAATATAGCGTTGTCAGTCGGGTTCGCAATGTTCACTGGTGAAATCTTTCGAAATTCACTCGCAAATGTTTCGGAGTTCGACGCTGCAACACACAAAATGTTCAACCACGAGTTCGATTTAGTGTTGCGGAAAAGTCTCTTTCGCATGAGTTGCGACTGAGGACCGACGCCTTTAGAATCTGTTTTCTCTGGAGCCTTAGCTCAATTGGTTAGAGCGCCGCCCTGTCACGGCGGAGGTTGCGGGTTCGAGCCCCGTAGGCTCCGGATTTCCCGGAATCATCGCTGCATGATATGAATTGCAAGTATCCGGCTTTGATGACGCGCGAGAAGGTAATCAATAAAATCACCTATGATTGAATTTGGTTTGTTGCCGAGCTTTGTTACAACCCGGCAGGTGAGCACTCCTGTCCGTCCGTGCCATTCAAGATTGATCGCGCCATGCGCGGTTTCGCTGTGGATTTTAGCCCAGCCGTGCGGGCGACCCGGACGCTGATGTTCGGTGGGAATCAAATCAAAACGCCCAAGCTGCGGATCGTTCATGATTTTGTTTCGTAACGATCCGCGTCCGGTAGCGATTACTTGAATCACCGTCTGCACGCAGAATTAGATTCAGCAGGAAATTGGTCGCTTTGCAACGTTTGTTTGTTGCAACGCGCTCGCCTGCTGGCGCCTCTGATCCCACGATCTTCGGCGCGTTCGGCCTAACTGATGCTCATGCCCGCTTGCGTCGACGCCCTTTTTGTTTCTCGCGGTTTGTCTCGCCCCGCAGGAATCGCTGCAGAAGTTGTTGAGCACGTTTTTCGTTTTGTCGCTCATTCCACCATCGGTTGGCGCGCGAAGGATGCGGAAAGATGAGAAAGCTGCGTCCGTATAGACTTATCTCCGCCAAAAAAGGTATGTCGCGAAAGCCGAAGCAGCGTGCAACGTTTTTGCCGAGCAGAACGATGCGTTCAACGCGCCAATCCAAAAGGACATTGGCAGCTTTAAGGTTACCTTGCGCCTCATCGAACACATCGCCTCTTCCACGTTTGCCGTTGTAATGAGTGTTCAGATGCTTCCGGCGACAAGCGATCAGCTCGTCGTAACTCATTCCCGCGAGCTGCGCGATCTTCCGGCCGTTCGGGCCCGCGAGGGGTTTTCGCGGGTCACCGCGTCGCGACGGCGCTTGTCCAACCAACCCGATTTTTTGCGTCTCGATCTTTTTCATTTCCTCATGCTGCCATCTTTAAGTAACTCTCTACTCGAACTTTGCCAGCTCATTTTTTTTAAGCACGACGCTAATCGTGCGTCACCAATTTGTACCGTTGGCAATCCCCCGACGGGCGATCGGACTCGAACAGACTTCCATATTTTCTCCGGAAAAGCGGCAGCGAAGTTCCCGTATAAAATCAGATTGTCAGGCCGGGCGTCAGCAATTTTGGCCTGCTAGGGCCGCACGCAGTGCGTAATTGCTGCACTACGCTACAAAGAGCGGTACATAACATAAACATCGACGTCTCCCTTTTCGGGATGACGGAATGCCCCTGGTAAACCGCCGGCGATCTTAAAACCGAGCTCGTTCCACAGATGAATTGCCGACTTGTTAGTCGAAATAACGAAATTGAACTGCATCGCGCAAAAACCGAGCCGGCGCGCTTCACTCAGACAATGTTCGCCCATCGCGCGACCAACTCCCTGACCACGGGTATGCGGCGCAACCATGAACGCTGCGTTCGCCACGTGCGAACCTCCGCCAGACTGGTTAGGCCGCAATATGTAGGTCCCCACACTTCGCCCGTCGCTTTCTGCGACGTACACATGCGTATTCTTTCCGAACCAATACTCCAGCGCTTCCTTTCGCGAAATGTTCGGGTCGATCGCATATGTATCGCCGGTCGCAACTACTTCATGAAAGATTTTCCAGATCGCATCGTGATCCGCATCGGTTGCTGGACGAATCGTCATCACATCTTGATCGCTGCATTTTGAAGGTTGGGGCCTAGCGAACAAGCGAGCAAGACAGCCGCGCGGCCGGATTCCCCCCGAAAGCCGAACGCTGCGGTTCCAGCCTTCACCTGGTTTGAAACGTCACGGGGACTGTAACTGCCCAGCCTTCGCTCGGAGACGACTTCCATTGGTGAAGCGTCTGAATAGCCGATGAGTCAAAGTACGGATTGCCAGTAGACTTGACGACCTGCACGTTTGTGACGTTGCCTCTGGCATCGAAGGTTAGCCGGAACCGGCCGGTGCCTGAGATCCCCGGCCGGGACACTCCGGGTGGAAACGACGGCGCGGGCGCATAGACCAATCGCGGCTTCGGCGTCGCATGTGGCGTCGGTGTTGGCGTGGCTGATTCCGCCGACTTCGGCCACCGCGGTTTGGCGTCGGATGCGATTTGATCCAGTAATGAATTCAGAGTGTTCGAAGGGCGCACGGTCGCCTTATCACCACTCGATATCACTATGCCCGCGACCTCGCCCTTGGCATCTACAATCGGCGACCCCACTGCATCGGCCGGGAGCGTCGCCGCGATTTCAACACGGTCCGGTTGATGCACCGAGATACTTGTTTCGCGAGGAACTTCGGCGCTCCCAGCCAGCGCGCTGCCTACTACTCCAACCCGTGTGCCGGATTCGAGGCTTGGAGTTTTGTTCAAAACAAGAAATGGCACGTAGTTCGCGTCTGCCTGAAGTACGGCCAGACCAAGCGTCGTGGAAGCAGAGAGTACCCCGCTCACGTTGTAAATTCTGTCGTCCGCCATCTTCGCCACGGCGTTGACCGCGCCATCAATGGCGCGCGTCGTGGTGATGAATCTGCCATCGCCTGATATGAAAAAAGCTGTTTCGGTCCGAAGCAACTTGCCAGACGAGTCGAATACCGTGATCCAGAAAACTGCCGGCCGCACTCCGTTCTCCAGGCGCGCCAGATCCAGACTTGTCCTTTCTGCCCCGTTCGCTTGTGCCGTTTGGGCCGGCGATGGCGATGAACTTCGAGCTGGAGGCTGTTTGGAGACGGCTGGCGGTGACGACGACCGCGCTGCAGGGGATTGACCAGCGACCTG
Source organism: Candidatus Udaeobacter sp. (assembly GCA_036495465.1). Classification (GTDB taxonomy): domain Bacteria; phylum Verrucomicrobiota; class Verrucomicrobiia; order Chthoniobacterales; family UBA10450; genus Udaeobacter. The sequence goes on from DASXMV010000081.1 coordinate 11,828, forward strand.
GCCATTCGATGCGATATTCCCCACGGTGGCCAGACAAAGCCAGCATCGAAACGTAAACCGGAATAGTCTCATTTGGGCCACGCCCAGATAGTGTGGAACAAAAGACGCAGTCCAATCAAGCCGACAAAATTTGTCGCCACGACGCCAACCCCACGAGCGATTCAACGATGTTTAAAGTACTGAACTGCCTGCTCGTGTTTTTGCGCTGCCGCTTTGGTCTTGAACGTGCCCAAATTCCGGCGCTTTCCTGTTTTCGGATTTTTCTTCCGCGAGTACAGACGATATTTACCTGACTTAAGTTTCCTGATCATGCCGCTTTGATGCCAATATCCAGCCCATTAATCGCCGATCAGGAACTTTGCGGTTTGGTCAAGGATTTGCACGCGTTCGCGCGACGCTGCAGAAACAAAGAGTAACCAGAACGGCCAGAATGGCCAAATCGAGCGCCATGTGAGCGGGGAAACTCCAATTCTGGCTCGCGTGACCGAAGCAGCCGCAAGTGATATCGAGGCCGCGAGCTTTTGCAGCAACGGTAGCCACTAAAAAAATGACCACGAGCGCAGTCAAGATCGACAGTGCGCCCCGGTAGAAGATCCGAAAAATCAGGGCGAGTCCGCAAAAAGTTTCCAACCACGGCAAATAAAAGGCGAGCCCCACTCCAACGGTCCACGGCAGAATGTTGTAATGGTCGATGTCGTGAGCGAGCTGGACCGGATCAAGTATTTTAAGTACTCCGGCATAAATGAAAACGGCTGCAATGATTAGGTCGAGGATCCGCCAGGCGAACGATTTAACCATTTAACGACTTAATGTTTAGCGATTCTTTTTCAGCCACCCTTCCCAGCCGCCCTCAAGCACAAACACATCAGGAAGCTGCGCTTCCTTGCGCAACCGTTCAGCCACCTCACGGGCCAGATCACAACTCTGCGCACTGCAATAAACGACGACCTTTTTCTCCGGGGACCACGCAGTCAGCAACTGCGGCAACAATTCGCTCCAACGATCTTCGTTTAAAGAAATAGCGCCGGGCACATGATCGCGAGCAAAATCAACATCCGGGCGCGCATCCACCCAGATAACCGTGCTACCCAGCTGGCGCGCCTGGTCGACGCTCACCATCTGCGAAGGGGGAATTGGTGATTGCCAGGAAATCTTGTCGCGAAGATAAATCGCCTGCCCTATACCGGGAACAAGCGACACGGCTGCGAGAATCAGCGCCTGGCGTGCCAGTGAAAATTTCAATGCGTTTGACCACCCGGCGCAGGAGGACGAGCGGGCGGAGTCCCAGCGGCTGGAGGGACTGGAGCTTTCTGAATCATCGGGGCAAGGGGCACGGTCATCGGTGCTCCCGTGATGCGAGCGGTAGCGTAAAACGTCTTTGGGGAATTCTCGGATTGGATGGTCATTGTCGACGCCTTGACCGCGCTCGTGTCGTTTGGCTTGACCTCAATCTTGAACTGTCCCTCGCCCGCTTTGTCGACCTTAGTCTGAAAATCCGGGCTCGATGAGGTAACCTTGATATTTTTCACGGTAAAATCTTTTCCAGCGCGAACCGTGATGGTCTTCGGGTCGGGTTTGTCGTCTTTTTTCCAGAAGACGAAAGTTGGATTGATCTCCAATTCCTGCGGAATGATGGCTTTGAGAGTGAGAACTGTTTTTTGGTTGACGGCCTCGTCGGTTTCGACCGTGACTGTTTTGACCTGGGTGCCAGTGCGTTCGCCAATATTAAATGTCGCGGTCACTTCTCCTGTTTCACCAGGTGCCACCTGGTCTTTCTGTGATTGGGCAGCTGTGCAACCGCACGAAGCATGGACCGATTTAAAATGCACCGGAGCCTTGCCGGTGTTCTGATATTTAAAGTGACCGATTGCCTGCTTGTCGCCTCGTGCCGGGTGCAGTTCGACCGAGGTTTGCTCCCATTTCAAGTCAGCGCGGGCAGTCAGGCAAAGAATGAGCGACAAGGCAAAAGTGAGGATGTGCGTTTTCATTTTTTAGAATAGAAGTGCGTAATATATTCAGAGACGGCCTCTCGCCAAGTGCGAGGTGAGGCGCCGCTTAATTTAGTGTATTTCGCGGTCGAAAGCACAGAATAAACGGGACGACGCGCGATCCAGTTCGTCATGTCATCTAACCTGGCTGCACCGACCGATCTCGCGCGGAGCGGCAGACCCGTATTGTGGCAGCAATCCAGAGCCCATTGCGCGTATTCCTGCCAGGTGCATTGCCCGGCATTCGCGAAATGCAAAATGCCACCTGCAACGGCGCTATTGAAAAACTGGGGTAACATCCGAGCGATATCCAACGTGTAAGTCGGCGCAGAGACCTTGTCCGCGATTGCATCGATACGCTCATTTTCCTTTGCCCCCTTAATCATGGCATCGATAAAGCTCGGGCGATCCGGGCCAAAAACCCAGGACACCCGCATCGCGATATTCCGATTTGACGCTGCCAGCGCATTCTTTTCCCCAGCTAGCTTCGATTGGCCGTAAACACTGATCGGATTCGCTTCATCTTCTTCGGTGTACGGTTCGCGATTTTCGCCGTCGAACACATAATCGGTGCTGAAATGAATCAGTCGGGCTTTTTTTTCGGCGCAGATCTCGGCCACGACACGAGGGGCCTCAGCATTGATAAGAAACGCGTGTTCCGGTTTCGTTTCGCAAAGATCGACCTGAGTGAAACCCGCCGCGTTAATTGCGATATCAAAATCCATCGCATGTAGTTTCTCCCGCACTTGAGCTAGATCCGAGAGATCCAGTTGTCTGTGATCAAAGCCGGTGAGCTCAAATTTGTCGCGGTATTCACGCCACAACGCCGCACCGAGCCTGCCGCCTGCGCCGAGAACTACGATTTTCATACTTACCTACTTGAAAACTGGCTACCAATATCGGCAGTCGAAAGTAATCAGTATCTCCCGGCGCGCTCAAGTAGCGGCTCCCACCACGAACTATTCTCAATATACCATTGAATGGTTTCATCGAGGCCTTCCTTGAAATTGCGCCGCGGTTTCCAGTTGAGTTCGCGCTGTGCGAACGAGGAATCGATCGCGTATCGTCTGTCGTGACCGAGCCTGTCGGTCACAAATGAAATCAGGCTGTGCGGCTTGCGTATTCTGTCGAGAATCATTTTCACGAGCTCGATGTTTACCATTTCGCTGTCGCCGCCGAAGTTGTAAATCTGGCCAGGTTTCCCCTCGAAAAGCGCGGCCACGATGGCGGCGCAATGATCTGTGACATGGATCCAATCGCGCACGTTCATGCCATCGCCGTAAACCGGTAGAGGTTCGTCACGAAGCGCCTTAATGATCATGAGCGGAATCAGTTTTTCCGGAAATTGATAAGGTCCATAATTGTTCGAACAACGGGTGACCACCACGTCCTGGCCATACGTCTTGTAACAGGCAAGCGTCAGTAGGTCGGCGCCCGCTTTGCTCGCCGAATATGGAGAACTCGGATCGAGCGGCGATTGCTCGGTAAATTTGCCCATCGCCCCAAGCGATCCGTAAACTTCATCAGTCGAGACTTGAACGAACCGCTGGACACCATGGCGACGGCAACAATCCAGTAATACGCTGGCACCAATGACATTTGTATGAATGAAATTCAGCGGATCATTGATACTTCGGTCCACGTGCGATTCGGCTGCGAAATTGACGACCGCGTAGAACTGATGCTCCGTCATCAGCGCGTCCATCTGGTCGGCATTTGCGATATCCGCTTTGAAAAATTCGTAGCGTTCGCCATGTTCTTCGACCACTCCGTCCAGATTGGCGATGTTGCCCGCATAAGTGAGCACATCGACGTTGGTCACGTACGTGGGCTTGTAATGTTGCAAAATATACCGAATAAAGTTGCTCCCGATGAATCCACAGCCACCGGTTACGAGGATGCGCATGGCAGCGCGTACTAGCAGCGTCAAGCGCGGCGCGCCAGCAGAATATTCTCCCGCAGGCGCGGGATTAGGCCGCTATGTGGAAGCGTGGAAGGCTCACCTGGCGGAAACCGGTTGGACTCCCTGGTTAATCCTGGGACTGGCAGCGTTCCTGCGGTTTTTTCTGTTGGGGATCAAACCGCCGCATTTTGATGAAGGCATCAACGGCTGGTTCGTGGACCAGATGATGCATAACGGGTTTTACAGATATGACCCGACGAATTACCACGGGCCGCTGCACTTCTACGCCCTTTTCCTGTCGGAGAGCTTGTTCGGCCGGAATGTCTGGGCGTTGCGCCTGCCGGTGGTACTAGTGAGCATTGGCTGTGTCTGGCTGACGTTGAAATTCGAGCCCTTCGTCGGACGAAATGCGAGTCGAATCGCTGCGCTGGCGATGGCTGTCTCTCCGGGCTTTGTCTTCTATGGGCGTTATGCGATCCACGAGGTCTGGCTGGTCCTTTTCACAATGCTTTTTATTTTCGGACTGCTTGGCCTTTGGAAAAATGGGACGACCGGCTATCTCTGGTGCGCCGGCATGGGTTTGGCGGGAATGATCCTTACGAAGGAGACATACATCATCCACATCGTGTGCGCCGTGGTAGCAATTCCGGTGTTGATGGTTTCCAATCTGCTTACTCGCCTTCCCGATGCGAAGCCGACGCGCCAAACATGGAGCTATGTCGATCTTGCCATGGTTACAGGCGTTGGTGTGGTTCTGGTCGTCTTTTTCTATTCCGGAACCTTCCTCAATTGGAGCGGCGTCAAAGGCCTGTACCTCGCTTGCAAGGCATGGTTTCAAACCGGCGAGGCCGGCCATGGTCATGAAAAGCCGTGGTATTACTGGCTGGAACTGATGGCCCGCTATGAATTGCCTGCCCTCGGTGGATTGGTGCTTTGTGTTTTCTGCCAGGCTTTCAAAAATTTAAGCTTGCGGTACCTCGCTATTTACGGGGTGGGCCTGTTGCTGGCCTATAGCTACGTCCATTACAAAACGCCGTGGTGCATTATTAACATCATATGGCCGTTTTTGTTTACTTTTGGCGCAGCAGCTCTGCTGGTTATCGCCAGATATCGTCGAACAGTGTATGTTATATCAGCGCTGTTAGTGTGTTACTCCCTCGCTTCCTCAATTTCACTGAACTACTTTCGATGCACGACCGATACTGAGCCGTATGTGTATGTTCAGACGTACAACGACATGTTCAAGCTTTCGAAACCGCTTCTCACGTTAGCAAAACGAAACCCGGTCTACTATCATCTGACCGGACATTTAATTCGCTCGAGTGTTTACCCGTTGCCGTGGGTTCTGGGGGATTTCGACCGCGTCGGGTATTACGAGGGAGGAAGCATGCCCGCGAATCTCGACGGTGATTTTCTCCTTGTACAAGAGGATAAAATTAAGCAGGTCGAAGCGAAGTTGCATGGCTCCTATTACACGCAACCATTGCGCCTTCGGAATTATCAGGAGCCCTCCAAACTCTATTTGAGCGCCAAGATCTTCAAAGAATTTTTCCCGGGCAAAGCACCTGATTTCGTGGGGAAAGGGCCGGGTTAGACGACATTCATTTCGATGAAGTGGCTTTCGGCAGGTTTAACGTTTGTCAATTTGTCGGTTGTTTGCGGCCTCCTTTTGGGCATGGTCGGCCATGGCTTGAATGCGTTGAGCGCGGCTCTCGCGCTGATATGCGGGGTCGCATTTGCTGTGGCCGCCTGGCTTGGAACTTCTGATCCTGGTAAACAAAGCCTTTCCGAGTCAGCACCTTCCACACCTCAAACTGGATGGCGCTACGGAAAAACCTGGTTCTGGTTGGTCGCGGCATTTTTCGCTCTGTTTGCCGTGCGATCCTTTTGCTGGCTGCTCTACATCGACGGCAGCGACTTGAAAATTCAGTCTCCCAACAACCTGGGTGACCTTTCTCTGCACATCACCTGGATCAAAAATTTCGCGAGTGGAGTAGCGCTTTGGCCGGACAACCCGATTTATGCCTTTAGCAAACTAAGATACCCCGCTGGGATAGATTTGTTCAATGCTTTGCTCTGCCTGGTTCATGTCGACCTGATTCGGGGATTAGTTTGGACCGGATTGCTTGCGTCGCTGGCAACGTTTTATGCGTTTTTCCGATGGGGCGGCACATTCGGTGTGGCAGGTTTCTTGTTCAATGGAGGAATAGCGGGGTTCCAATTCTTCAAAACGTTCAAGTTTTTGGATTACCAAGGAACGGCCGCAGACGTTGCTCACAGGGCGATTGCGTGGAAGAGCATAGCCTTGTCCATGTTCGTGACTCAGCGTGGATGGCTTTACGCAATCCCCGCAGCGCTGATTCTGCTCTGGCATTGGCGTGAGAAATATTTTCGTAGCACTGCCACGGCCGGAGTCGGCTTGTCCATACTCGATGCCTCCTCTGTCCAACAGGACACGAAGACGGAGTCGGCCGATGCGAACGCTGCCGACACTCGGCCTCCAGTTACGAGGAATGACGCCGATCGAGCTACGGACGCCAACGCTTGTAGCAACAGCAGGGGCCCTTTGCCATTCTGGGTCGAGCTATCGCTTTACGCGTCAATGCCACTTTTCCATGTCCATACTTTCATTGCGCTGACAATCGTTTTGGTTGTCGCACTGCTCTTCGAGCGATTCAGCTTGCCCAAAATTTTCAGTAATGCTCCGATACGGAAACACGCGGCTACGCTGCTCAGTGTGGCCTTCATTCCGGCAACCTTTTTCGTGTACCTTGTAACGGACCAGTTTCACGCGAAATCGATGCTCAAATGGCGCCCTGGTTGGGTGCAAGATTCGCCGGATTTCGCCGCTCCGTTTTTTAAGATTGGCCCTGCAAACTTTCCCATTGACGCGCCCCATCTGTGGTTAGCACGAAAGATGTGGAACGGTGTCATTGCCCCATTCTTTCAGTTTTGGCTAACGAACTTCGGCTTGTGGGTTCTGCTTACGCTGGCGTTGGTAGTGTTGTGTATCTGGCGCGCTTGGAAAGCGGGCTGGCGTTGGGGCAAAACGCCTCCGGCTGACGTTGCATTCGTCTTGCCCGCTGTTGTGATTTTCGGATTGGGATACTTTGTTCAAACCGCACCGTGGGATTGGGACAATCTCAAACTCATGGTCTGGGGTTACTTTCTGATTCTCCCATTTTTGTGGAGTGATCTGCTCGCACGTTGGGCGTTCCCGGAACGAGCAGTCACCTGCATTGCCCTCTTCGCTTCTGGTTTTGTCACACTGCTCGGTGGTTTGAGTGCCGGGCATCCGGGATTTGGACTGATTGAGCGCGCGCGACTCGATGGAATCGGCGCTGCGGTTCAACCTTTGCCGGTGGAAGCTCGCTTTGCGACGTGGCCCACCTACAATCATCCTGTCCTGCTCCAGGGCCGCAAAGTTGTTCTTGGATATCCGGGCCATCTCTGGACCCAAGGATTCGATTACAACAACGCCAACAATAAGTTGACGGCCCTGATGCGTGGTGCGCCGAACTGGCGCGAGATCGCGCAATCGTTAGGTGTCCGCTACATTTTCTGGGGCCGGGACGAGACAGCGAACTACCAGGGGAGCACTCACCCATGGGAAACAACGGCACCACGCGTTGCCTCCGGTGATTGGGGCGCAATTTACGACGTGATGCCTGACTCTTCTCCGCACTAAGACGTGTCGCGGCCTAAAGATTATCTCTTGGAATCAGCGAACTTCCTGCGCACCCGAAGCGGATGGGCCAGGAAAACGAAATAGATCGCACTTATGAGATCGCCGAGACTGCAATCGGGGCTCGTCAGACGGAGGGGACCACTCCGCAGGGATGCAAAAACATTTTCGACAGTCAACGCCGGAGGTACCGGAATACTCGTGTAATGCTTCCCAAAAACATGGAGCCGATGCGCGTCGGATGTTGCGATTAACGGTTTGCGAAAGCGCGACGCCAGTTTTACCGCCCGGCGGTTCGGATTAAACAAACCCATGTGAAAATGGCAGAACTCGATGGCGTCAAAGCAATCCACTTCTTGAAGTAATCGCGATCCAATCGAGCCGCCGAATATGTAAAACGGATGCGGCGCAATTGTAAAAATTGAATTGCCGCGCCGCGCTCGCAATCGGCGCAGGTCATCAAAATCCCTGAGCTGCGCTATTTCTTCGGCACGCACGTTTAACACGATTACGTCAGCGCCGTTCAGACGCATTTCGGCTGCCGGGATCAGCAAGATGCCCATCTTCGCGGCATCATCGAACACTTCCTGTCTGTCAAAGACGGCGTCGTGCAAAGTGATCGCAAGAACGCGGAAACCGAGTGCACGAGCGCGTTCGAGCAATTGATGTGCCGAATAATCTATCGCGTCTTTGGGGTCATCCAGTGTATGAATGTGCAGGTCGATTTTGATCCACTCTGGGTCATTGCTTGTGCTCATGCCCTTGATCGAACAGATATTTAACTACGAATCCGGACGGATTTCATTCCCCTTACTACAACCGGGTTTTGCCCGATCGGTTCTCAAGTTTACATCACGCCTTGGAGCCAGAACGCCAGGATGAACAGGGAAAGCGAAAGTAGACTTGCCATGCGCTTCCGACTGCTGGAAAGTTTCGACGCCTTGACCAGCGAAGCTCGGGTGGTGGAATGGCAGACACGTACGTTTGAGGGGCGTATGCCGAAAGGCATGCGGGTTCAAGTCCCGCCCCGAGCACCAAATCCCGCGCTCAAGTTGTTGGTTCGCCAGCCAATTCTTCGACTTGGCCTGTATCGGTTATAAGTTCGGTTCGTTTTTCCAGGAAATCACGAGCCATCGCGGCAAGGAACGCTTTACCTGCCAAATTCCAAAGGTCCACAAGGAACCACTGGATAGTTTGTTCACGATTTCCAAGATCAGGCATCTGACTCTTAACAACCATGCCTTGAGGCGTTCCCTCACGAATAGCTGATGCGATTTTTCGCGCGAGCTGAATGCGAACGATCAGATGCAAATGCTCGCGGTGTGTCAGAGCCGGCCATGAACCCTCGCGGATAAACGTAGCCACGGCTCTTTCTACTGAAGGTTTTGCCAATCCTTGATCAGTCCGAAGAAACGCGACGTTCTTCTCGTCAGCAACCGGCGCCTGCGCATTTTTTCGGGCCATGCACATATCAAAGTAAACATTCTGCGCGGCTAAACGGTTATCCCATGCTTCCAGTAAAGGTTCCTCAGGCGGGCGATAAGGCACGTTAGGGCGCGGCTCTGTGGTGGTAGCCGACTGATACCAGTGCCATTCTTCAAACGTGTGCATTGGAAGCGAACGTCGCGACTTACAACAAGGCCCTCGCAAAACCCGAAGCCATGGGAATTGTGTTTTTATCGAAAGGAGGAGCGTAAAGCGAGGAAAAAATTCGTGTCTCTCGAACCAGGTCTCTAGGCGGGTCTGCTCGCCACGGAAGGACAATGACAAGTGCGCTCGCCGCAGGCACGAAATATAAGGCGGCAACCCATACGTTCGTTGCCAACGCGTTAGGGAGAACGGGTTCCACCAATTAGAACTTTCCGCTTCGTCTAGGTTCCGATACTCTCCGCTGCCATATGGATTCGCTTTATCTTGTTGGTATTGCGGTGCTGGCGCTGTTCGCGTTTGTGCTGGCAGTCGTTCTTTTCAACTTTTTTGGCCTCTGGCTCCGGGCGCGGATCGCGAATGCTCCCGTGAGTCTGGGTAGGATGGTAGGGATGCGACTACGCAAAGTTCCGGTCGGTTTAATCGTGGACAATCGCATCACCGCAGTGAAGGCCGGCTTGGATGTTCGGAGTGATCCTTTGGAAGCTCATTACCTCGCGGGAGGTGACGTGAGTCATGTGGTTCTTGCGTTGATTGCCGCAGACAAGGCAGGAATCTCGCTCGACTTCAATCGAGCTTGCGCAATCGACCTGGCCACCAAAGGAACTGGCAAAACAGTCCTGGAGGCGGTGAGAACAAGTATCAATCCAAAAGTAATCGACGCCCCTAGCCCAACGATGGGACGCACAACAATTGACGGTGTCGCACAAGACGGCATCGGTGTGAAAGTAAAAGCGCGTGTGACCGTGCGCTCGCATCTCGATCGATTTGTCGGCGGCGCAACCGAGGAAACGATTATCGCGCGGGTGGGCGAGGGCATTGTCAGCGCCATTGGTTCGGCAAATTCCTATAAAGAAGTCCTGGAAAATCCCGATCGCATCTCAAAGACGGTGCTAGCCAAAGGTCTGGACAGCAATACGGCGTTTGAAATTCTCTCGATCGATATCGCCGACGTGGATGTCGGCGATAACATCGGTGCGAAATTGCAGACGGAGCAGGCTGAGGCCGACAAACGCGTTGCTCAGGCAAAAGCCGAAGTGCGCCGGGCCGCGGCCGTTGCGGTCGAACAGGAGATGCGCGCCAGGACCCAGGAAATGCGCGCCAAAGTCGTGGAAGCAGAAGCGCTCATTCCCCAGGCAATGGCCGATGCGTTTCGTTCGGGAAACCTGGGCGTAATGGATTATGTCCGCATGAAAAACGTGCAGGCGGACACTTCCATGCGCGAATCAATCGCGGGAGGTGACAAGCCGCGGACCGAAGGAACGTGATTGGTTAAAGAGGTTAAGCGCGCTAACCTGTCATTGTCATGTTGAGCGAAAGCGAAACATCTCAGAATGTCATCCTAGGTTTTCCCAGACTAAAAGATCAGAGATTCTTCGCTTCGCTCAGAATGACAATGCCCCTCTAACAACGCTTTAATGGTTCAACGATTTAGCGCCATGTTTCCATGATCGCCGCGCTCGATAGTCTGCTTTTTCTTTTGCTCGTTGCGGTTGCAGCCTTGTTTCAATTCCTGGCAAAGACGGCGGGCAAAGGTCAAACGAAACGAACGTCAACATCGCAAACGCCTCCATCAATTCCGCGCACTGCGAGGGAATCGGACGACGACCGCATCCGCAAATTCCTGGAAGCGCTTGGCCAACCTTCCACGTCGAAACCGCCGCCGCCCGTTGTGCCGCGCACGGATATTCCATCGCATCCACTTGCACCGGTGCAGCCGCCACTGTCACCGCTTATTCAACTACGACGAGAAAAGTCGCACAAACGCCAGATAACTCCGACAGAAAAGGTTCCTACGATTACTTCTCCGCGGCCCGAAAAAATCGTTCCGCAAAAAACAACAGCCACCCCCGCCTTTGAAATTTACGGAGAAGCATCGGCGATTGGTCCGCCGGCGGTCATCAGCATGGTCGCAGGAGAAACACAAACACGAGTTAAGACCCAGGAGTTCAGAAAAGATATCACCACGTTCCTTGCATCGACGTCAGCATTGCGCGACGCGATTATGCTTCGCGAGATTTTGGGTCCACCCCGCGGACTGGGGGCAATCGATTCGCTGTAGTCTCCCCTGTTCCCAGCGAATCATGTTGCGCGCTCATGATGCTATCCGGCGTCGAAATTTGTCACCGAAAATGGAGGAGCGGCAGGCGCTCCCTGGCCCGCCGCTCATTAGCCAAGGCGCAGCCGAAAGCGCCGTTGACTTCCTATGGAGTGTGCGACGAGAAATTTGATTCGATTGATGATAGGATACAATCGGATTGGCGGATGATTATCTGATCAGACAAAACCCTATTGTTCAGTTTTGATTGACGGGCGACGAAGACCACAAAGACTTTCGCGATTGAGCTTCGTAGGCGGTCTTGTAAGTTCAAGGTCCTAAACGCCGGCGTGGCGGAATTGGCAGACGCGCTGGACTCAAAATCCAGTGATCGCAAGATCGTGTGGGTTCGAGCCCCTCCGCCGGCAATTTCTTCTGTCAGCATCAGGCGTCGAGCCATTGAGTGAGATGCTCGGCATGACAATCGTCGTATATCCCTCGTTTATGCTTGTGTACAGGAGAGAGAACCACAATGTTCTCTCGTGAATGGGAAGGCCCGCGACCAGGGTGGAGACGAACCGCACGAGTTTGTAACTACCCGGTGGAGCCTCATTTTTTCGGCCGCAAACTCGGGAAGTGAAGAACAAAAGGTGCGCGATGCGCTCGCCGAGCTTTGTCGAACCTATTGGCGACCGATTTTCTCATTTGTCCGAGGCCGCGGCCATTCAGTTGAAGATGCCCAGGACCTGACGCAGGATTTTTTTTTAATAATACTTAAGGAAAACTGGCTTCAGCACGCTGATCGAAATCGTGGCCGGTTCCGTTCGCTCTTGCTCAAGTCGCTCCAGAATTTTCTCATTAACGCCGCTGAAAAAACGCATGCCTACAAACGGGGTGGTGAAGTGGAATTTATTCCGTGGGATGATTGGCCAGCCGAGCCTTCGTCGCCATTACTCAACTCAGCTCAGGCGCCTAGTTCGTTGCCGCCGGAGCGGCTGTTCGATCTCAACTGGGCGACAACTGTGGTAGAACACGCGCTTCTACGCTTGCGCGAAGAATGCGAAAGCAAAGGAAAGCTCTGGCTATTCCGTGCGTTAAGCCAACATCTCACCGATGCGCGAGATGAAATATCATATACTGCCCTTTCTGCCGACCTGGGAGTCGCAGACACCGTGGTGAAAAAGCAGCTTCACAAAATGCGGCAACGTTATCGCGCGCTGTTGCGTGATGAAGTTTCGCGCACGGTCGAAAATCCAGCCGATGTGGACGACGAAATCCGGTACTTGTGTGCGGCGCTCTCTGAGAGCACCGAGTAACTCCGATGAATACTTCGGACGAGCGCTCTGATTCACATCCGGGCGTAATCAAGGGAGGTGCAAAATGCGAAAAGTGCGGCGCGACTACGCGACTCGATACCGGAGTTTGTGTCAGCTGCCTATTGCTCGAGGGACTGGAAACTGATGGCGAAGTTTCAGGCGCGGCATATGAAAGCGTGCTCTCCGAAGTGCATGGACCGGATAAGGAATGGCAGCTGGGCAACTACGAGATCCTTGACGAAATCGGCCGCGGCGGCATGGGCGTAATTTATCGCGCCCGGCAACGGCACTCCCGCAGGATCGTCGCCCTTAAGCGCGTCCTGAGTTATCAGGCTGATTCACGCGAAACGCTTGTGCGCTTCCAACGCGAAGCAGAAGCGGCGGCCAGCCTCGATCACCCCAACATCCTGCCAATATACGAGGTGAGCCAAAGTGCGGATGGCCTTCCGTTTTTCAGCATGAAGTTTGCAACAGGCGGAAGCTTGCAAAACGCAGCGTCTTCTCTGCGTCACGACCCCCGCAAATGCGTACAACTCATGGCAAAAGTCGCGCGTGCAGTCGAACACGCCCACAGCCGCGGAGTTCTCCATCGCGATCTTAAACCGGGAAATATCTTGCTCGACGATCGGGGCGAACCATTGGTAGGCGATTTCGGCCTGGCAAAATGGTTGGATGCGAACAAGGACATTACGAAGTCGCTGACTGCGATTGGAACTGCTGGTTACATCGCGCCCGAGCAGGCTGAGCTAACTGGTGATCTGACTCCAGCCGCCGATGTTTATAGCCTTGGTGCTATTCTCTTCGGCTTGCTCACGGGCCGTCCCCCATTCTTGGGCGACAACCCGCTTACTGTTATTCGACAAGCCTCGGAAACGCAGGCGCCGAAACTGCGCACGCTCTCGCCATCGCTCGATCGCGATTTGGAAACCATTTGTGCGCGGTGTCTCGAACGCGAACCGAACGCGCGCTATGAGTCTGCGGGAGATCTCGCAGCTGATCTGGAACGTTGGCTCGAGGGTCGCCCGATTGTCGCGCGCCCGGTTTCACCTCCAGCACGAATCTGGCGCTGGTCCCGGCGCAACCCAAAGTTGATGGCAACAGGCATCGCAGGTCTCCTTCTTGGCGCTGGTGCAATTTGGTTATTCCACGGCGAACTCTTCAGGAGATCGGCATTTAATCCTCCGGAAAAGAGCATCGCTGTTTTGCCTTTTCTTGACCTTAGTCATGCGAAAGATCAGGAATATTTCTGCGACGGTATTAGCGAGGAAATTCTTAACTCACTCGCGAAGGTCGAAGCCCTGCATGTCGTCGGCCGAACTTCGTCATTCTTATTCAAAGGGAAAAACGTGGATGTGAGTAAGGTGGGGAAACAGCTCAACGTGCAAAATGTGCTTGACGGGAGTTTACAGCGCGAAGGCGACCGTGTTCGTATTAACGCTCAACTGATTGACACACGCAGCGGTTTCCATGTTTGGACCGAAACTTACGATCGCAAGGTGGCAGATGTCTTTGCGTTACAGGATGACATAACCCGGTCAATCGTTGAAGCGCTCAAGGTCAAGCTGGCAGTTTCTCCTGCCACCCATGAAGAGCGCAACTCAGAGGCATACGATCTCTATTTGCAGGGCCTTTACTTCTCGAACAAGGCCAGCGAGGAGGATTTGCGCAGGGCGCTCGATTTCTTTCAGCGCGCGGTCGAGAAAGATCCGAAATTTTCACGTGCCTGGACCGGGATCGCGAAGGTCTGGTATTTCCTTGCTGATGTGTACGTGAAGCCACTCCAGGCTTATCCAGCATCCAAGGAAGCTGCTTTAAAGGCCATCTCGCTCGACGAGAAAGATGCCGAAGCGCATTGCTACCTTGGCGAAGCGAAACGCGTCCTCGACTGGGACCTTGCCGGCGCGGATGCAGAGCTGAAACGCGCGCTGGAGCTCGATCCCAACTCGGCGTCTGCTCATCTTTTCTCAGGTCTACATCCCCTGTTTCGCGGCGAGCTAAAAGACGGCCTTCAGATTATCCTGGAGGCAGAGAAGCTAGATCCGGTCTCTCCTATTATCAGCTACGTGGCCACGGCCGCCTATCTGGCCAATGATCGCATTGACGATGCCATTACTGAAGGTCAGCGAACACTTCAACTCGACCCAAATTACTATTATCTAGACTCAGTTCTGGCCGCGGCCTACCGCGAGAAGAACAATCTCCCCGAGGCAATCACGCTTTATACCAAGAGCCAGGAAGCGACGCGCTTGCCGAGTAGTGGCCTCGCCATCACCTACGCGCGCATGGGTCGCAAGAGTGAAGCGGAAAAGATTTTCACACAGCTTCTACAAACCAGGGAGCAACGCTATGTGTCTGCTCCTTTGATCGCGGCAGTCGCTGTGGCTCTTGGAGATAAAGAACGCGCTTTTAGCGAACTTGAACGTGCCTACGCCGAACATTCCGGAGTATTACAGTGGATTGCGTTTCTTCCGGAATTTCGGGCACTCCGTTCCGATGCGCGTTTCCCTGATCTTTTACAACGAATAGGCGGTTCGCAGAACTCGGTCCTTAGGATCACAGAGACAACTTTGACCGAAGTAAATGATCCAGGCGCTCAGACTCACCTATCACTAAAAGTTGGAGTGAAGCCACAGCCAGGCACGCCAAATGGACATGTTGTAAGAATTGTCGTTTCATTTTACGACCTTACCAAGAATAACAAGATGGAACCGACTGACGCGCGGGTTGGTTATGACTGGCTTACACCAACAAATGACTGGGGGGACGCAACTCCGAAGTTCCTCGCTGCGACTTACGTACGTCCTAAGACGCAAAAGCCTGCCGTCGATGGACGGCGTTACGGTGGATTCGTTATTCGAGTTTACTTCGACGGGCAATTACAGGATTCGCGGGCTAACCCGACGGACCTCTTAACGCTCTTTCCGGCTCAGAATTAACGGCTGCATCCTCCAAAGCGGTAACCCGGCTCCTACCCGCAGGTCGAACAATGGACCGAATGCTTGTTAGCCGGTCCAAAACTTGTTACAGCTTCGGGCAAAGATTTCTAAAGATGCCCTGTAGGAAATGCGCCAAAAGAAGTGTCTATCTAGCCGTTATCACTGCTGTCCATCTTTTGGTTTTTCGAGCGTCCGCACAAAACGTTGTGTTCACGCCTCACGCAGCCAGTCAATCCACTGTTACAACCGTGGAGGTTATTATAACCGGTTCAAACATTCCTACGGCAGAGGAGGTCGGCACGAATCCCGTGGACACTTACCGTCAGGAAGACCTAAGGAAACTGGGCATCCGGGACGCAACAGATCTGCAGGAATTCATCCCGCAGGAGTCGGGAGGGACTCAGAATCTGAACATCGGCAACGGCGGTGATGGAACAGTCCAGTTCAACCTGCATGGTCTATTGCCAAAGGAGACGCTGGTTCTGATTGATGGCAAGCGCGTTGCCTATGGATCGCTCGGTATCGCTGGATTTAGCGGAGGCGTAGATATTAATCTCATCCCCTTCTCTATGATCGATCACCTGGACATCCTCAAGGATGGCGCATCGGCGGTGTACGGTTCCGATGCAATCTGTGGCGTGGTCAACTTCTTCTTAATCCACAAATTCCGCGGTCTTGAGATTGGGGGCACTTACGGAAACACTAACATGGGAGCATCCAACGAGATGGGTGAATGGGAGGCCTGGTTGAAAGCCGGTACCGGAGATGACAAGACGGATATCGTAGTCGTTGCCGACTTCTTCGAGCGCACAGGTGGCGTTTTCAGCCGCGACCGAGACATTTCCAGCAACGCATTTCAAATGCCTTTTGGCGGATTCGACATTCGCAGTGGTAATGAGCCCGGCAGGGTCATCGACCGCCGCTTGCTTCCCAGGCTGTTTTTCGGTCAAAGCCCGAACGGTCTCCCGCGAATCGGCGTGAATACGCCGCCGCCGCATTCAGCACCTAATGCGGCGACTTCTCCATTTTATGCCAACCCGTTTGCGGTTAACCCAAATGCATATCCTGGGACTCCTGGTATCCATAATCCAAGACAGCAGATTGACCAGACCGGTACAAAATATCGGGGAGGTGGCGACTATTTCTTCTATAACTTTGCCGCTGTTACACCAGCGCTGCCGCCAGCTGATCGACAGGTTTACTATGGCTCATTTACCCGCGACCTGTGCGAGAAGTATCTGACTGTATTTGCTGATTTCAAATACGCGCGCTCGTTTTTCGATTCGTCCTTAGCGGCGGCCCCTTTTACGCCAGATCCATTCCGCACGCCGGGCGCTAACACGTTCTTCAGTCCTACGGGTATTAGTGTGCCAATCTCGAATCCGTTTAATCCCTTCACGGTTGGGGATGCAACTCTGGTTATTAACGGCGTCGCAGTTCCGATGAGTACTGGGGTTCGGTTCCGCAGCATCAATGACACTGACACGAGAGGCGAAAAATTCACTTACTGGGACCAACTGTTCGATATCGGTTTGCGAGGCGAGTTGGGCGAATTTGCGGATTACTTCAAGACATGGAATTGGGAAATGGGTTTCCGCTATTCCCGAAATGAAGGGCAGGATCTCTCCGTTGGTGAAGTGAGTCAACCCGGGTTGCGCGACGCGTTGCTGGATACGAATCCGGCCACAGCGTTTGATCCTTTCCTGGGAATTAATGGTCGCAATACCAAACAGGCCAGACAAGCGGTTTACGTCACCTTACATAATTCAGGCGAGTATGAATTGCCTTTAGGCTATGCCACTTTTAACGGTGACCTGTTCAGTTTTCCTGCCGGGCCAGTTTCTTTTGCGATCGGTGGCGAGTACCAGGCACCAAGGTTTACGCGCGATCGTGATGCGCTCAATAACACGTTCCAAACCATCGGTTCGGTGGACGGCCAAAGCTTTCGTGTCAACCGGGATGTGTGGGCAATTTATGAGGAAGTGAGGGTGCCATTCACCAGCCCGACCTGGAACCTCCCGTTATTCTATAGCCTTGAGGTAGACTTCGCTGAACGTGAGGAATGGTTCAGCAACAATACGTCTGGCGTGTTACCTTCGAAGGTGTTCGTGAGTATGCCGGCTGCCCACACCAGGTATAACTCGCAGAAACCGAAAGTATCCTTGCGTTGGCAACCAATCGATTCCAAGTATATCGGCGCTGTAACATTGCGTGGCAGCTACACGGAGGGCTTTCGCGCACCGACTTTGGGCGAGCTGACGCCTTCTTCGTCACAGGTCTTTCCGGTGGTTGTTGATCCATTTTCTAAACAAACCATGCCCTCGGTGGAAGAAGAGGTTCTCGGAAATCCTCTTCTTCACCCAGAAGTTGCCTACGAATGGACATATGGAATTGTTTACAGCCCAAAGTGGATCAAAGGCCTGACACTGAGCGCTGATTGGTGGCATATCGACCTGCGCGACATCGTGGCAACGCTCGGCGCACAGTTCCTTATCGAGAACAATCCCCCGAGTCCGGGCGTTCAGCAGAACGGGCCCTTTGTTTTCCGTGGACCTAGTACGGTTCCTGGTGAGCCTGGGCCAGTCACACTAGTCATTGATCCTAGCAACAATCTCTCCGGCGCAATCTTCGAAGGTTTAGACTACGAAGCCACTTATATCCTGGACTCTGCGATTTTTGGCCACGGGGATTATGGCCGATTAACCACCACGCTCAACGGCACCTGGCTTTCTCGCGGAGCATTTCAACCTAACGCCACTACGAAGCGTTTTGGTATCGCAGGCTCATTCCTACCTCCCGGATTGGCCTTAACCAGTTCGCTGCCGTGGAATCGGGCTAACTTTAGTATCTTTTACGACGGCCCGGCTAACACGTGGATGCAGGGCTTGGATGTGGGGGCTGTTGTTCATTGGACGGGTGAGTACGAGGACGACAATGTTAGTCTCACAGGATCAACTAAGTTAAATGAGCCCAGAAGCGGTGGATTCCCTGCCTTTGGCGAGATACGTGCGCGCAAGGTATCGGCGTGGACGACATTTGATCTGATATTGAACTACACCTTTAACCTGACAGCCCCTGGACCGCCTGAGGTTCCCGGCTTAGCCAAGGATGGCGGTAAGAAAACGAAGATGAAGGACGGCAATGACAAAAACCTCGTGCCGGTATCCACTGCGGAGTATGGCTGCAGCGCCTGGCAGTGGTGGCTTAATAACACGACTGTCACACTTGGGATGCAAAACGTATTTGACGCGGATCCGCCGTTTGTAGCTGGGTCGTTTGAGAACGGCTATGACGAGTCCATTGCCAGCGTTAAAGGCCGGTTCTGGTACCTCGGATTGAAGAAGCGATTCTAATTTCCGGATCAGGTCTCTCTTTCTCAATAGGCGTTTTCTGATCGTTTGAAGCAAAAAAATCAGGAACTTCGTTTCTTTTTTCCTGTAGGAAGTAGTGTAAAACTCTATCTATATGTTTACTAAATCACTTCAAATTGGGTTTATCGGGTTGATTCTTTGTGCCGCAACTGCATGGGCTGGGCCGTCAGCTATTCAAGGCGTTGTGAAGGACGCAAAGGGGCACGCCATAAAAGGTGCGGATGTGCGAATTGAGTCGAAAGATGGCAAAAAACTGCTTCAAACCGTGAAGACAGATGGGAGCGGCCATTACGTTTCCAATAGCTTGGCAGCTGGTGTTTACCGCGTCACGCTCGTCGTGAATGGCGCAGTAAAGGCCTCGATCATGAACACACAAACGAAGGCTGACAAGCCGACGCAGCTGAATTTCGACTTGAAGCCTGCATCAACGCAGCAAGCAAGCGCAGGCGGAAAGAGCGGAAAGCACATGGTCTGGGTTCCCGCGACGACGGGTAGTCACGTGGGTGGTCGCTGGGTGGAAGTTGACGGGGCTGGAAGCGGCGATGCTGGTAATTTGAACGTGAAAAGGGCCAGCGCCGAAGCACTACAGCAGGAACAAATGCGAAACAACGGTGGACCGCAGAGCGTGCCAGGCGGTGGAAACGGCTCGCACTGATTTGATACAACTGGTCGAGGGCACTATTTAAAGCACTGTTTCAATCCGGAGAAAGACCTTTAGCACGGCGGTTTAACAGTGGCTCCGGAGAATAATTCTCTCACTGACTCGCGTGAGAGGATAACGATCGTAAACACTCCGAGAATTGTTCCGAAAGGAACGAAAATGCATTCGATGCAGGCCATCACTTTGGCGAACGCGTAATGTTTGCGGAGGGCGAGAGATCGTCCGGCGATTAGAATACAGATTGCGATTGCCAGGCTGAACAGGAAGAGCCCCGATCCGATCACAGCAAATATCCAGCCAAGAAATTCTGGCGGCAGGTCTTCGCCGGATTTCGCTGTGCCATGCCTGGCAGCAAATATGAAGATGGTGCCAATGATCGTGTAAAGCAGCGGGAAAAACGAAAACAACGCCGCCAGCCCGGCGACCACGTAATGAAAAATTGAGAGCAGCTGTAGGTGTTCCTCGTCTCGGTTCATTTAGAAATTAGTACACGCTCTCCGCACCTTCACGACGTGATATAACCCTCCTCACCGTGCTGATTAATATCGAGGCCCTGACGCTCGATTTCGGGTGCAATCCGCAGACCGATGAGCCCTCTAACCATCGCGCCGATGATCGCGCTACCCACTACAGCAAACACAATGGTGATTGCGATAGCTTTTAATTGCTCCAGCCAGAGCGTGTGTCCCACAATTCTTGCAAGTCCATTTTGCGTGGCGGCATTCGGCGTTCCGTTGGTAATTAATAGAAGATTTGGATTCACGCTCGCAGTCGCCAGCAGACCGGTCAGGAACGCGCCGAGCGTTCCGCCCACTGCATGCACGCCGAAAGTATCCAGCGCGTCGTCGTAGCCCAGGCAGGATTTTAACTTCGTGCAGGCGAAAAACGGGACGATTCCTGCTGCAATTCCGATTATCACTGCGCCAGTCGGACCCACATATCCGCAGGCCGGCGTGACGACCACGAGGCCGCCCACTGCGCCCGAGCAAAAGCCGAGCACACTCGGCTTGCCCCGAAGCGCATACTCCAGCATGGCCCAGGTGAATGAAGCCACAGCTGTCGCAAGAGTAGTGCTCATGAACGCGTTCGCGGCAATTGCATCCGGCGCGAGCGCGCTACCTGCGTTAAAACCATACCAACCAACCCAGAGCAAACCTGTTCCAACCATGCAAAGCACCATGCTATGGGGCGCCATGATTTCTTTTCTAAATCCAAGTCGGCGCCCAAGTAGAATGCACAAAACGAGCGCTGACCAACCCGAGCTCATGTGGACTACGGTTCCACCTGCAAAATCAATGGCGGTAACTTTTGCGCCGGCGTTCCACACCCCGTTCATCCATCCATCGATCCCCCAGACCATATGGGCGATTGGAAAATAGACTGCGAACATCCAGACGCCGACAAAAACGAGTACCGCCGCAAATTTCATTCGTTCGGCAACCGCACCGATGATTAACGCTGGAGTGATGATCGCGAACATCAATTGATACATCGCGAAAACATTCTGCGAAACCCAGTACGAATAGTCGCCGTTCGGCCGTCCATCGACGCCCCTCAGAAAAGCAAACTTTAAGCCACCGATAAAGGGCGAGCCGGGGGAGAAAACGAGCGAGTAACCTACAACCCACCAAAGGATCGTCACCAGGCCTGCGATGCCGAGACACTGTGCCAGCACGGACAGCACGTTCTTCGCGCGAACCAGACCGCCGTAGAAAAGTGCGAGCCCTGGTAACGTCATAAAAAGCACCAATGCAGCACAGGTCATCAGCCAGGCATTGCTCGCGGGACCCGGACCCGAAATATTTGATGTTACCGACGCGTTCGCGGCGTCTGCGCCACGCGCCGAATTGTTCACATAGGCTTCGAGGTCGGCAACACGCTGCTCTAGAGACGGCGAAGCAGAGGGTGAGGCTATCTGCGCTCGCAACGGCGAAGAAAACGCAATGATTGCTGTAAGCACAAAGACACGCATCATTACGCGCTTTCGTTATAGCGCGCGGTTTAAGCACGGCAAGGAAAATGCCGAGGCGCGATTGGCAGACGTTACAAGTCCGGCGGCGAAACCGAACCGAATTTACCGCGAACCCCTTCGGAACAACGCGTTCCGCATGTCGAGAAAAAGAAAACTCCGCCAAGCGGCCGGCCAGACCGGGTTAAGGCGCTTGACGGAGTTTCTCCTCAGCCTCGCAAACGTCAACGCTTCCCTTGCAGACTTCAAGCGTTCGTTATTGAGGTCCACAGTGCGGTTTGGATCATGCACCACCGAATGGCAGGCGAAGCGCGGACCGTCTCGGTCGATTCGGTCGCGTCATCACCTGCATCGTCATCCCCTTCGTCCGCATCTTCTTCATTGGCATCTGTTCCGGGTGCGACCTCTGGCAAGTCATTTTGCTGTAATTTCTCGTAACGTTCACGAACGTCAGCCGGCATTTTATCGCGATCTTCCTTCGTCTCGACCGGTCCGCTAAAAAGCAATTTTCCCTGCGGATCCTTGGCAGTAACTATTTTTTTTCCGTCCAAATTTTCCACTTTCATCTCACCTTTCTCATCGGAAAAAACGATTTGCGCGTTGCCGAGATCAATCCTGGTAGCCTTAAGCGCGCCGTTGTCTTTACTCAGGATGCGAATTTCGCGCGCGGCACGGCGTGCGTTCTCCCGCGCTTGCCTGGCCGCCTCGTGAGCTTTCATAACGGATGCACGAATCGCGCCCCGTTGAGCGCCGAGTTGTTCCTTCAACTGTTCTTTTAGATTTTGCATCTGGTCGCCGAGATCACCGGCGTTATCAACATCCCAATCCCAGTCGTGTTTATCGCCAGGACTCCAATCTTGGCGCTGCGGTCTTTCCTTTTTTGCAAGTTTCACGGTGACTTTCTGTTCCTGCCCTTTGCGCAAAATTGTAAGCGTCACTTCCGTTCCATCGGGAAATGTCTGGAGGAGCTTACGCAGTTGGCTTGGTTCGATTAAAATCTGTTCATTCAACATTTTTAGGATGTCATTCTGTTGAACGCCAGCCGTAGCGGCCGGACTGGCCGGCACGACATAATCAACGACCAAACCGAGTCCTTTGGCCAAGCCAAGCTGTTCGCTCACCACGGTAGGCACTTGTGACGTTTCTACGCCGAGAAATATCGCGGGCGCTCTAAGTGGCTTCGGATGTCCACCTGGTGCGGGAGGATGCGGCGGAACAGGAGGCTGGGGCGGTGCCGGCGGCGTCTGCGCAAACCCCGTGATCGGCAACAAGGCGATGACTGCTACGGTAACGATTTCTTTCATTTTCATAATAGGTTTTAGTTAAATCATTGTCCGGAGACCGGAATGAGCATGACTTCTTCGCTGGGATAGGAGACGCGAAGCGATGCGCCGGTGCTCGGGTTTCGCCATTGCACCGTCTGTCGCGCTTGATAACGAACACGCCGCAGCGGTTGCCTCGAGCCGTCAGCAAAGTGCAAACCTTCGTCGCGCCTATTGTAGACAACCTGCATCGCACCGTCGGGAACAAATTTGTTCATGGACGCCGATCCTTGAGTATTGGTGTGAGCAGCAACGTCAGGAATTTTTTGTGTCGTTTCAGATTTGGGCGCAACCTGGGCGATTTCTGTCTCTTTGTTTAGCGTTTGATTGGTGTTGATCCGCGCGAGCAACAGAAGGACCGCTGCAGCGGCCGCCGCGAGGCCGATACCAATTCTGTAGGGCGCTTCTGTGAAACGCCGATACCAATTCCGCCAACCTCTGGCGTCTGACACAGACGCCCTACAATCATCCATCGCTTCCTCGATCCGCTCGAAAAGTACGGGCGAAGGCCGCGCCGGTCGCAACGCTTTCAAATCCTTCTGGAGCTCCGAAAAATCGTTCATTGTGGCTGCAAGCTTTTTTTCAGATTGGCCAGGGCGTATCGATATCGTGATGCAGCGGTATTCTGGGAAATGCCAAGTGCGCCGGCGATTTCGCTAAAAGTGAGATCGTTCCAGATTTTCAAGACGAGCACCTCGCGTTGATCATGGGGCAAACACCCGACGGCGGCAGCGAGTGCCGATTGCGTCTCGTCTTCCCACTCAAACTGGGGCTCGACCGCTGGCTCAGCCTCGCCAAACGCAGTG
>DASXMV010000082.1:0-4833 GCA_036495465.1 Candidatus Udaeobacter sp.
CCATTCGATCAGTTTCAAGATCAGCGCAAGCAATGGATAACCAAATATGAGTGCCAGGAGCAGGCCCTTCACCCGATCGAGCACCCACGTTTTTAATTTGGTAGTGTTGAAGCCGAATTCTTGCTCGATTTTGAATTGAGAATACCACGCGAATGGCAGCGCCGGGATGCTCAATGCAATACCTGCAACAAGGAGAAAGCCAGCCATAGCCCATACTGAACTGCCATAACTCGCGCTAAATTTTCCAAACGTCCACGGCAATACGCCGCTAAATAGGACGGCAATGAGTATCACTGCATCGAACACACTTGTGACATCTTCGAAGCGGCTCTTAACCAGTGTGTAGTCAATCGAACGACGATACTTTGATTCATCCATCACTTCGCGAAATGCCGGAGGGACCTCACTTGCATGTGCGCGCACGTGGCGTTGGTTCATTCGGTTCAGGCAAAGTTCCGTGGTCGCCCGCGCGAGAATTAAAACCAGGGCTACGATTGCAAGTGACGACATAAAGTCTTGTTATCGTGTCATTCTGATCACGCAGTTGCGGGAGAAGAATCTCCGGTCATTTTTCAATAAATGATCGGGAATATTCAGAGATGTTTCTCCCGCGACCGCGGGATCAACATGACAGAGGAATGGCTCGAGCTATTCGTGAGCGCTGCTGACCTTGTTTGGATCTGTTGTTTTAGCTTCGGCGGTAAGAAACTCACGAACGTGATTTAATTCATCTCGCGAGCCGGTAGCTTTCGCAGTTTGTCCGGCAAGCTTCGCGTAATAGCGACTTGCATTTTCCTTGTCCCCACTTTGCTCGGCCGCTTGCGCCGCCCCATACAATCCTCTAAATCGCCCCGGATAGATTTTCAGGGCGGCTTCAAACTCACGTTGCGCTTCTTTTGATTTCCCTACGTCAAGAAGCAAACTGCCAAGTTGTTCACGAATCGGAATAAAGGCACCAGGCGAAACCGGATGCTTGCCGAGAATGTCTTCAGCATCGGCCGCCAGCCGTAGCATCTCGATCGCCTCGCTCTTTTTGCCTTCGCCTGCGACGACCCACGCCGAAGCCGCTTGCATCTGCAAATCAAGATGCTTTTTGAAATACTCGAACTTGGGATCTTTCGTCGCGTTCCGTAGTTCTCCCATGCGCGCAATTGCCTTGCGGGCACCGTCGAGGTCACCTGTGTGCGCTCGTCCGAGTGCGTGACCGTACTCGATCAAGGCTTCCATGAATGGGAACGAAGACCAATGTGGGAGATTTGGGATAGTCAATGTCGCCGCCGCCGCCCAATCATTCCGCTCGAACGCGTAACGAGTTGGAATGGCTGCCAAGGCGTAGGCGGCGCTGAATTCCAATTCTGGATTTGTCTTTCGCACGTTGCCGGCCAGATCCACGATTTTCTTTGCTTCAGCATCTTTGGCCTCCTGCAAATAAGAATAAGCCATATAATCGAGCGCATGTAGCTCTTCGGCTTCAATGGCGTCGCGATGACGCATTGCAGCGTAAGCCCGCGACGCTTCAGCCGCAGCTTGATTTGCCGCGATGGATTCATCCCACATCCCCAGACGTGTGAAAATGTGTGATGGCATGTGCAGCGCGTGGGGTACCCACGGCGCGATAGCGGCATAGCTCTGTGCAGGGGCCAGCCCCCTTTGGGCTAGCGCCGGATAATCGTAGCAATGGATCAGGTAATGAACGACGCCGGGATGCTTTGCATTTTGTTTCCGCAGCTTTTCGAAGATGGCGGCGGCTTCGAGCTGTTTCGATAAACTCGTGTCATCAGGCGTAGCATAACCGGAAGCCAGAACAGCAAACGCGTAGAAGGTTTCAACCTCGAAATCGTCCGGGTACTTGTCGCGCAATTGATGCATCGCCTTTTCGTATGCGACTACGCGATCGCGCGGTCCCACTGGTCCGTGACACGACTGTCCAACGCTGCCTGGGTTCGAACCGTCCGGGGTATTGTAATAAACATTCAGCGCCGTGATGAATCCTCGCTCTCTGTCCGTTACGGCGTTCATCGCCATGGCTTTTTCAATAGCGGCCTTGCCTGCCCTCATCTCATCAGGCGTGGGAGGCGTCCAGATCGGATGCCACCACGTCATCGCAATTCCCCATTGAGCCATTGCGCATTTCGGGTCGTTTTCGGCCAGTGAGGTGAAAACGCGTCGTGCCTCTTCGTAAAAAAATGAATGTAACAACGCCACCCCGCGCGAGAATTCCGATTGGACAGAAGGTGCGCAGGATATGGGGAACTCCACTTTCCCGGCCGCTCGTAAATCGCCTGGTTGTGGATCAGACGAGCATTCAACGTGACGCACGGCGAAAGCGCCGGTCACGACAATCAAAAGAAGTGCGCGAGACGAAAAAGAGCGCATCACTTTTGAGGCTACGCACCTAAGGCTACGCCGCAAATTCGAAAATAATCTTACCGCTCCGTTGTCCACGCGCGGCGTGCGCAACAGCCGCCTTCGCTTCGCTCAATGGATAAGCTTTCTCCACTTTGGTTTGGAGTAGCCCGCTTTTCGCCATCTCGAACAATTGTTGAAACGCTTCCATTCGCTGGGCCGGCGTCGCGTTGTCGTACCATTTATTGATCCAAATGCCGCGGAAACGGAGATCTTTGAAAATGAGCAGGCCATTGGGGATTTTCAGCGGCTGCAAACTCATCGCTCCATAAGTCACCATTGTCGATCCGGGAGCCAGACAATTTGCCAGGCGTAGTGCGCTTTCGCCGCCGACAGCGTTCAATCCCAGACGAATCGGCACGCCTGCAATCAAATCTTTTACTTCCTGGCGAAGATTTTCACCATCGACCAGGACGACGTCACCGCCATCTGCGCGTAATTCGTCGATTAACTCCGAGCGCCGAACAACATTGACGGTTTTGTAACCAAGTTCGTGCGCGATCTGGATGACCGCGCGTCCCGCTGCCGAATTCGCAGCGTTTTGAATCAGCCAGTCGCCGCGTTCAAGTTTCACATAATCGTGCAACAACCGCCACGCGGTCATTGGATTGATCTTCAGCATGGCTGCATGCACCGCCGTAATTCCATCCGGGACGACAACCAATTCATCGCCCATCACTGCAACCGCGTCGCGCCATGTGCCGACATTGTGCGGTAAAATCACCAGGGCTCCACTCGTTAGGCCTTTTACATCTGCACCGACATCTGCAACGACCACCGCGCCTTCAAAGCCGGGAGTCGCCGGCAACTCCGCTCGCACCGGATATTTTCCTTCGATCTGGTTTAAATCGGCCGGGTTGATCGGTGCTGCGCGCATTTTCACAATTACTTCGCCGGCGGCTGGTGTTGGCCATGGCCGCGATTCGACGTGTAACACGTCCGGCGGATTTCCGTGCGTTTCGTACACGACTGCGTTTATAGTTTTCATGATGTCGTCGCCCGAGAATCCTCATGCTTCAGCGGGTAATCTGCAAACGCACAGGCGTCCCGGCGGAATGACTTTGGATGCGTTGCAAACGGGTGCGCGAGTTGCGCTTTTCGGCATGATCGTGAATTCGATCTTCGCGACGGCGAAAATTCTGGGAGGAGTTTTCGGTCACGCTTACGTGCTCATAGCTGATGGAATTGAGTCCGGCCTCGACATTGCGGGCTCGTTTGTCATTTGGAGCGGGCTGAAAGTTGCTGCGCGTCCGCCTGATGCTTCCCATCCTTATGGCCACGGAAAAGCAGAGCCGATTGCGGCTGTAATTGTTGGCGCTGGGGTTCTGGCGGCCGCAGTGGGCCTCGCTATTCAAAGCATACGCGAGATCTTTTTACCGCATCACACGCCGGCGCCTTATACGCTCGGAATATTGATTGTGGTGATCGTAGTCAAAGAAACTTTGTTTCGCTACACTAACCGGATCGGCCAACGCGTCGAAAGTACGGCCGTGCAAACAGATGCCTGGCATCATCGCAGCGACGCACTGACGTCCGGTGCGGCGTTCATTGGCATTTCACTGGCTTTAATTGGCGGCGAGCGCTGGCAAAGCGCGGACGACTGGGCCGCCATTTTCGCGTGCATAATCATCGCGGCAAACGGTATCAGGCTTTTGCGCCCGGCGTTTTACGAAATCATGGACACGGCACCTCGGAAGATCGTTAAATCCGTTTGCTCGGTCGCCAGCACGGTCCCCGGTGTGCTCGAAGTTGAGAAATGCCGTGCTCGCAAGATGGGTTTGGATTTCTATGTCGATATGCATGTAGGAGTGGACGGCAAAATCTCGGTGTACGAGGGCCATGAAATCGCGCATCGGGTAAAAAGCGCAATCCAGCAAAACGACTCGCGCATTGCCGACGTGCTTGTGCACATCGAACCCGCTACAGCTCACGCACAACTTTCGTGAGCGCCGCTGCCAAAATTTTTCGTGCGCTTCTAATTCTTTTGGCGAACTGAGCGAGACGAGGAACGTGATTTGGACGAGCAAGAAAATGTCCGACCAGTTTCAAAAGGTCAGTTCGCTGCTGTTCGATGTCGAACAAGACATTGGCCGGAGCAGGTAAACCATCGCGCGGCGTGTCACTGATTACGCGGAGCGAAAGAAACGGAAGGGCAAGAGTAGCGCAGGCCTGCGCGATGTGTTCCGTTTCCATATCTACCGCGGCCGCGCCCGATGTGCGGGCGACTGCCATTCTCTCGTCAACCGAATCTATGAGAGCACGCACTGTCAAAAGATCTGCGACGTAAATCGGCAAACCTGAAAGTAATGAGGATTTCTCGTTCAGGTCGATCGTCGAAAAATTCCTGGCGACAAGCAGATCTCCGATTTGCAGATCATCTTCGATTGCGCCGGCAAAGCCCGCGCTGATGAGAAAATCGAATTTCTG
>DASXMV010000083.1:0-3308 GCA_036495465.1 Candidatus Udaeobacter sp.
CTGGATACTTAAAGAACGAATTGTAGCCGGTCTTGTACGCGTGCTCGAATTGCTCGTAAGAACCGTGTTTCGCGTAGGGCTGTTTGGAATGTTGTTCCCGCCAATAAGCCGCTTCTTTTTGCGGATCCACTCCACCGCTGCCTTCATCGCTTTTGCCGTCTGCTGTTTCGGAACCTGTTTGCATAAGTCTGCATCTCCTTGCTGCTCATAAAAACTTCGCCAATGACAAGTCAACCGGACGCTTGTTTTCTAAACTGTGCAGAATTTATTTCGTAAATCGAAAGACGTCACCTTGGGGGCGGCGGCGCGATTGGCCGTCAACGTCAGGTTGCGAGGTATCGGACAGATGACGGAACTCTCAATAGACACGAAAAAACGGCGCATCTTTGCGCGTGTTCACCTTGTCGGAGAAGCAGAACCCATCGAAATCGAAATCGTGAGGTATAGCCTGACAACGAAAGAGAATGTCACAAAGCTGACGATTGAAGAAGCGACAGGTTCCCGGCCATGGATCGCGGCTGCGCTGCAAGAGTTTGTCGTCGGCGAGACTTTTACCATCCCGAAGAAGGCGGCCGCGATTTTGAAGGTGCTCACCTAGGCGCAGATTTCATTGCTTCAATTTGCGTTCGTTGACCGCCACGATCTGGAGCTCGTCTCCGGCTCGCTCCAGCACGAGCGTCTTCTTCACTTTGCCGGATGAACGTTTGCCGCCGTTACGCAGCTCGTATCGTAATGGAAATGTCACGCGCACGCGTTTTGCCGTTTGCGGCTCGACGGTGATATCGCCCGCCAGCCAAAACTTACGCCCCGGCCAAGCCGAATCGTAACGCTTTAAATCATTCCGGATCTTTTCGCGATCTTTCACGCCTTCGTCATAATACTGAACACGATCGGCGAAGAATGCCGCTTCGGCGCCGATTTGCGCATCGAGCCCGGCGAGCACAAACGCGCCGACATAATCCCGGAGCTGCTCCGTGCTGAAGTCTGAAACCAGAGAACTGGCGGCTATGGCCGGCACGTGCGACATGGGTTTTTCAGTGTCCGCTGTAGCCGGCGGCGCTGACGCCGGTTCCTTATTCTCGGATGTGATCGCAGCTGTAGCCGCGGGCGTTGATCGCGGCAACGGCATCTCTGAAGTCATTTCTTTGGCAGTCGACGATTTTGCCGGCTCCTCCGTTCCGTCCGGAAGCTGTTGATCATTTTTGCGCAATCGTTGCCAGACCTCGGATGTTCGCGCGTAATCGTCTGGGGTGGTGGAAGTGACCGCTGGCTTTGTGCCGAGCGCGTTGCTCGTCTCGACATCGAGTTGTCCTGTAATTGGCAACCCGTTGCGAATCTGATAACGGCCCAGGGCTGCTGCCAACTCACTGCTGTAGGCGCCGTCGATCTCGCCAAAATAAAGCCCGGCATCACGCAGTTTTTCCTCCACCGCCCGCACATTTTCAGAGCCCCAGCCTTCTTGTAGATCGACTGATCGATGTTCTTCTGCGCGAATCAACACGCTAAGTGCGAAACTGATGCTCAAAACAAATAGAACAATGCGACTCCCTCGGGTCCCCATATATAGTTAAATCGAACGTCACGCCGGACCCGCTCCTCCAAACTGCTTCTTACTTTTCTGTGCCGATTATCCTCCTTGCACTGCTGCTTTTTGTTCTGCTCGCTCTGATCGGGATAGTTTTGCTTTCACTAGCTCTGCGCTATCGCGCCGGCACTGCTCGAAGGCAGGCACGGCATTGGGTCGCTAAGCTCAATGTTTGGGCGACCATCTCCTCTGCGGTTTGCTTTCTCTTATTCACATTGCTGCTCTCGTTTTGGGTCGGGTCAGCGTTTCGATTTGCCATGATCGGTATGAGTTTTGGAGGCATTCTCGGCTTACTCGGTTTAGCGGTGACCCGTTGGGAAAGCCGGTCCGAGGGACTTTTCTATACTCCCAGCCGCTGGCTCGCACTTCTGATTGTCGCGGCAATCGCAGCACGATTTGTGTACGGCTGGTGGCGGGCTACGCATTCCGCCAGCAGCAGCGTCAATCATCATTGGCTGATTAACGCTTCAGGAACGCAGCTTTCTCTGGCAGTCGCCGCCGGACTGATCGCCTATTATCTGGTGTATTCCATTGGGGTGCGCCTGCAACTCATGCGCCATGAGAAACTGCGCGCCAATTTCTAGCGTGCGGCGTGTTGCGGCTCCGGAAGATAGAAAAAGAAAATCCCGAGAATCAAATACACCGATAGAAGCTGGATGCCTTCGATCCAGTTGGTCTCGCCGTCCCCGCTAATTTGAAACAGGATGTAAACAGAGGCCACGACCGCCACCACCTCCGGCAAGGTGAATTCCAAGTCCATCGGTCGCCCAAAAATGTAGGAAAGAAAAATCAGAACCGGCGCGACGAAAAGCGCGATTTGCAAACTGGAACCGATCGCGATGCCAACGGTCAGATCCATCTTGTTTTTCATCGCCATCAGGACGGCGGTGGAGTGCTCGGCCGCGTTACCGACAATCGCCACTATGATCACTCCGACAAACACCTCGGTCAGGCCGACGGAGTCGCGGACGCTTTCGATCGTGCCGACGAGAAATTCCGAGAGCAGCGCGACTAAAGCGGTAGCCAGAACCAGGATCGTGATGGACTTGGCGCGCGACCACGGCCTGCCGTTCTCTTCGGAATTCCGGCGACCGCTTCGGTAGAAATGTTTATGGGTCCACAGCGAAAACCCGAGCATGCAAAAATAGGTAAAGAACAAAACAACGGCGATCGCTAACGACAGCTTTTGCTCGACTTCCGGGCTCCAGCCGCGAGGACTAAAGTCAGCGGCGCGATGAAACACCGTCGGAATGATGAGACCGATCGCGGCCAGCGAGAGCGAGATGACGGAAGTGCGCGCTGCAGTGCGGTTAAAGCGCTGTTCCTTGTATTTGGTGGCGCCGAACAGAATGGAGACGCCGAACACCAGCAGCACGTTACCGATGATCGATCCCGTGATCGAGGCTTTCACCACGTTGGTTAGACCTTTGGAAAGCGCGATACCGGCGATGATCAGCTCGGCAGCGTTTCCGAAAGTGGCATTGAGCAATCCTCCCAGACCTTCGCCCACGCGATTGGCCAGCGCCTCGGTCGCGCGGCCAATCCAGCCCGCTGCCGGAATGATGCCGAGCGCGGAGCAAACGAAAAGCGCAGTTGGGCTGATGCCTCCTGGCCAAAAACGTAAAAGTACCGCCAGAGGCACGAAGATTAGAAGCCAGTCGAGGGTCGGTTTGAGTTTGAGAGGTTTGGGCATGTCGCGACTTACTTCAGTTAATCAACACAT
>DASXMV010000084.1:0-10146 GCA_036495465.1 Candidatus Udaeobacter sp.
GACTGTCGGGTTCGACAAGCATCTTCTCGCGTTCATGAAAATTGACGGCGATGCATTTGAGGAAGTCGCCAACAAGCTTGACGATGACGATGCAATTCTAAGTTGGGTAAAGAAAAACGGTGCCCACCATTCGTCAGAAGCGGTCGACCAGTGGAACCAGGCAATGATTTCACGGCACCCCGATACGGCCGCAAAGAAAGCGCGTTTTCTCCACTTTCTAAAGGAGGCCGGCGGTGATGCACGAAATGATATTCGAACCTATTTCGATCTGATTGAGTTTGACGAAGGACGATGGAAGTGACGACAAGATTACAAAGTTAAAAGAGTTAAGAAGTTACAAGATTCGGCATTCCTTTTGCATCATCGTCTTGCCTTTTTGACCTTTTTAACTTTGTAACGCTTTAAATTTCCCATTCCTCATTCGGATCTCGTGATTAACAATCACGTTTTGATCGTCCTGAGAATCTCATCTGCGTTTTCAAGCGTCTCTTTGCTCCCGATATCGAGCCATTTTCCTTTGATCTGGAACGTCTTTACAGGTTTACGCGTATACAGCCATTGTACGAACCGGCCCGGCTGATCGGGGTTATTGCCGGCTGCAAGATACGTGGTCAATAAGGCGAGAGCGGCAGGCGAATAATAGTAAAGAGCGATCGCAGCGAGAGTTCCCCGCGGTTTCTTTGGTTTCTCTTCCAGGTGCGTGATGATTCCATCGCCGTCGATCAGAACGTTCCCGTATTTTTTGATTGCCTCATGGTCCTCTACGTCAAAGACCCCAACCGTTGCGTCCGTTCCATTGGCGCAAGCAACAAACCCCTTTAGCGATTCTGTAAACAGGTTGTCACCCGCAATAATCAGTAGGCTGCTTTGCGACAGCTTCTCCTGCGTGACGACAAAATTGATATCTCCAATCGCGCCCAACTTGTCGTCATCACTCGTTGAGCCATCATTGACGATCTTAAATTTGAATTGCGGATGTCGAGAACGATACTCGTCACTCCAGGTCTGGAAATCAGCGGCGAATTTGTCATTCGTCACGATATAAATCGTTTCCAGCTCAAGGACCCCTTCAAGGTTGTCCACCACCCATTCGATAATCGGCTTTCCTCCAACCGTCAGCAGTGGCTTCGCTTTATTGAGAGTCAATGGATAAAGGCGTGTTGCGTATCCGGCTGCTAAAATTAGAGCATTCATAAATCAAAAAGGAGAGCTGGTGCGGCTCTTTCTACTTAGTTTTCGCGGAGGCTCCACTCAAAATTACGTTTTGAAGACGCTGTTGGATCGCCTTGATGCGATTTGGATCAGTAATTTTGGCGCGTGTGGAACGGTCCACAACATACAGAGTATCGATGGCCGCCCCGGCCTGCGTGTTAATGCGAGAAAGGAGAACCAGAAGGTTTTCACGAGCAAGGCAGGTCAGAACATCGTAAAGCAAGCCCAACCGATCCGGTGCCTGAATCTCAATCAGTGCATAAGCCGGATGTGTTTTGTTATCGATGGCAATGCGCGTCGGAAATTCAATCCCTGTTGTAAGCCGATGACTTTGTCGCTTCGCTTTTTCGATCAGCGGAAGGAAATCAAAGCTCTGATTTTCCAGCGCCCGATCCAAAGTTTGCTCCACCAGCGCGAAGTCTCGCTGGTGAGTCACAGGACGAGCTTTTGGGTCGCACACACGAAAAACCCCCAGCATAAGATTGTCCGCGCGTTGGAAAATATCGGCGCTCAGAATATTTAACGGCACAACGGAAAATGAGCCGGCTATTTTTGCTAATAATCTCTCGCGTTCCCAGGTGCAAAATGTAACAACGCTGTGCCCCTGCTCGGGAAGTGCTTTCCATTTGATCGCCGGAGCCAGCGGAAAATCCCCTTCGCTCGAGACATTCCGAAGGAAGGACCGGAACAATTGCAGGTGCTCAACAATCTTGGAGACATCGCTGGCACGAAAGTAATTTTCAGGCATGAACTCAAAGTGCGCTTCGATCTCTCCGGCAAAATCTGTGGGAAGCTTCGCCGTCACGCCCGCCTGTAAACTCTCACGCTCGACCTTCGTCTGTTCGTAATAGGACTTTTGGTCCGCCAGGCAACGCGAAGTCTCGTGAAATAACTCCCATACCAGAGATTCTTTCCAATCCGACCATCCTTCCGCGCTTGTACCTTGACCATCCGCGAGAGTTAGGAGCATCAGAGCATTTAGATTTTTTTGATGCTTCACGATATGAGCGAAGTCTGTGACGGTGGCGGGATCATCGAGATTTCTTTGCTGCGCGGTTTGGGAAAGCGTCAGGTGATGATCGACTAGCAAAATGAGCGCCTTGCGCTGTTCAGACGACAACTGAAGACGCGACGCAACACGCTGAGCAAAGAGGGCGCTCGCTTCGGAGTGTGGCCTGGCCCCAACCGCTTTGCCGCTGTCGTGCAGAAGCAGGGCAAGATACAGAACGA
Organism: Candidatus Udaeobacter sp.; assembly: GCA_036495465.1. Classification (GTDB taxonomy): domain Bacteria; phylum Verrucomicrobiota; class Verrucomicrobiia; order Chthoniobacterales; family UBA10450; genus Udaeobacter. The sequence continues at coordinate 2,443 of DASXMV010000084.1, forward strand.
AAGGATCCTCAAGTCGCTCAAATATTTTGCGATAGGCGATCAATTTCGAATCATTCGTCTCTGCCAGGGCATCCAGTTTATCAATGCAGACCAATGTATGCTCATCAGCCGTGTACCGATGCAGAAACTCATGCTGTACCAGACAGGTTAGCTGGCCGAATTCTGGAATGTACCGACCCAGAAAATTAACGCGGTGCATCATTCGGAGGATACGACCTACGTTCCCCTTTTGTGATAAGATCGCTTTGAAAATCGCACGCGGCCCACTCGCGTACTGGTAGGTGCGGGTAACCAGCCCCAGGCTTCTGCTCAAGAGATCCTCTAATTCCGGGCTCAAATCCAAGCCTTGTTCCTGCGCGAATTGGAATGCTCGCATCATTTGCTCGGGGTCCTTACGAAAAAGATCGCGCCGGGACGGATGCAACTGCTTGCTGCGAACAGAGAACGAATTCCCCACGGGAGTTTTATCTGCTCGCATCAGCGGAAGAAAACCAAACAGTGAACGGGTCTTGCTCGTGACATATCCCCCTACGAACTGCTCAGTAATGCGTTCCGTAACCCGGAAGATGTTTCGAGTGTGCTCGTAGTAGTCCCGCATGAGCGCCTCACTGCCCCGAAAGGGTTCGGCGTTCCCGTTAGAGTAATCGAGCCGTTTTGCGATCTGTTCCTGCAAATTTATGTGAAGTATGTCCGTCGCCCGTCCGGTTTCATAATGCAGGGTCGTGCGCAGCCGCAGGAGGAAATCGTACGCTTTTTCGATCCGGCGTTGGTCGCTTTCGCTTAGCCAGTCTTTTCCGACCAGCTGATTAGTGCTCAGTGAACCCTCCTTAAAATAGGTCATCCACAGAAGATTCTGGTAATCACGCAGACCGCCGCAGCCATTTTTCAGGTTTGGCTCCTGCAGATACACGCTGTCGCCGAATTTCTTATGGCGCGCCGCCTGATCATGCATGCGCATCTCCACGTACTCTCGTTCATATCTCCTGACGCACTTCGAACGAAACTGGCGTCGAAACTCCCGCGCCAATTCTTCATCGCCCGCGAGAAATCGCGATTCCAGCATGGCGGTCTTTGTGCGCATATCGCGATTGGCCTCGGCAATCGCCTCTTTGATCGAACGCGTGGAGTGTCCGACCTTGAAACCGCTGTCCCAAAGAAGATAAAGAACTTGTTGTACCATTTCCTCCAAGCGCGGGGAAATCTGCTTGCTCTCTTTATGTAAAAGCATCACGTCGATGTCACTAAAGGGGTTGAGCTCACCCCGCCCGTATCCGCCGAGCGCGATTAAGGCGAGTGGGCTTTTGGCGGTCCCATTGCCCTGGACAACTGTCGTTGTCGCAGCGCCGAAAACATACTGCAACAACACATCAACGAGCTCGGCACGGCGCCCACAAATCTCGCGGCCGCCCCCGCCAGCCTGGTGTTTTAGACGCAACCGATGCTCTTCCACTTTTAGAAATTTCTTGTAGAGCGGGAGAACTTCGGTCGGACGCCTGGCTCCTGTTGCCGCAAGGCGGCTGGCAGCATGCGTCAGAACTTGTTCCAAATGGCGGGATGCTCTCATTGCTAATTCAGATTGTCATTCAATCTAAAATCGGATCTTCAAAATCCAAATCGATCTCAAATTGGATAACGCGCCGGTCCGCCGATGATCTTTTGCGGTGCCTCCGTCTGAACTTCAGTATTTCAGGAATGAAATGACCTGCACGGGCTCAAGCTTTTTACGGCCCTGGAGAAATTCCAACTCGATCAAAAACTGTGCTTCGACAAGTACGCCTCCGGATCGGCGAATGAGCGTAGCCGCAGCAGCCGAAGTTCCGCCCGTTGCCAGCAAATCGTCTACTAGCACAATTCGTTCCCCTGCGCCGATGGCGTCGATATGCATCTCCATCTCAGCTTCGCCGTACTCTAACGAATAGCTGGCGATCTGCGTCTGGAAAGGGAGCTTGCCGCGCTTCCGGATCGGAACAAAACCAACGTTCAGTTCGTAGGCCACAGCTGATCCAAAAAGAAATCCGCGCGCGTCGATTCCGACGATCTTGTCGAGCTTCCTCCCGCGGCAGCGCTCCAAAAACAAATCGATCGAGGCACGAAACAAGCCCGAATCACTTAAAATCGGCGTGATATCCTTGAATACGATACCTTTCTTCGGAAAATCGGGTACGTCGCGCACAGCGGCGCGCAGTCTTTCAGCCGCGTCCAAAGCCATTCGCGCGAACGCTAGCGGACTGGAACAGAACGTCAATTAACGTTGCAACGAAAACAAACCAGGGTTCCGGCACTTTCCAATTTTAAGAAAGGCGCCCGTCCCACATGTCTCGATTCAGTCGCGTTGCGAAGGCAACTGCAAGCAGCAGCCGCGTTTGGCGTACGACCGACAGTCTAAAGTAAACGGATAAGTGGGTTCTTACCGCGGTTACTGTACTTTATCGATGTCGATAGTCGCGTTCCTAAATCGCAAGGACGGCTGGTCGCAGATATTTCCTGATTGAATTCTCAAACTTATCGCATGCAATTTGTCGATGCTTGAGATTGTTGCCGTCTGCTGTGCGCCGCACTGAAGCCGCAAAGGCAGAAAATTCAATACGAGCGTCGCGATGATAACTTCGGCGCTTTTAACGCCCGATTGCCAAGCAAGAAGCCTGCTCCTAGAATACGTTTCCTAGAGTGGACCGCGCTTTCCTCATCATTTCGACAATCTGTTTTCTTGCAGCAGTCGTTCGCACAGCGATTGCTTTGCGCGCAGGACTGTTTCGACCCGGAAGGTTTAATTTCGTGGCGATCGGTTTGGGTTTTGTTTTTCAAACAGCGTTTTTATCGGTCCGCGGCCACGCGCTCGGACGTTGTCCGCTGACGAACTTGTTTGAGGTGTTTATCTTTCTGGCCTGGTCGGTCGCACTGATTTATATGGTGGTGGGTCCGGCCTATCGCCTCTCGCTCATGGGCGCATTCACTGCTCCGCTAGTAGTCTTGTTACAAGGCTTTGCGTTGATTGCACCAATTGATATTCGTCATCCAGTCAAGCTGCCCCCTAATGCTCCCTTGGAATTTCATGCATCGGTTTCCCTCATAGCCTACGGCGCGTTCGCGCTGGCCTGTATTGCCGGGGTCATGTACCTCGTGCAAGAGCGCCAGATCAAGACTCATCATCTGCGCTCAATCTTTTACCATCTGCCGCCGCTGACCGATCTTTTTGCTGCAATCAAACGCCTGCTTTGGTGGGGTTTCATTCTTTATACAGTCGGAATTGCCAGTGGCTTTTTTACTGGCCGACCTTTACCACGCCTGCAGATAGTGGCTGCCATTGGTGTTTGGTTGCTTTATGCGGCTATCTTGCAAGCCTGGCATTTTCGGCGAATCGCGCCAAAGCAGATTGCAGCCCTCTGCATCGTTGGATTTAGCATGGCTCTGACCCTTTTGTGGGGAATCACTTTCTCAGCCCAAACCCATTCTGTTCCATGAATCTTTTTTGCGTGGGCCTGAGTCATCACACTGCAAACGTCGAAACGCGAGAACGGTTTGCCGGCAGCGCCGGCACCGAATCCATTCTTCGTGACGCGGGTTGCGCCGAAGCATTGGTGCTCGCGACCTGTAATCGGGTGGAAGTGTATGGCGCGTCGGAAAAACGTGTGTCCACGGACGACATTGCTCAATGTTTAGTACAAAAGAGTGCCGTCATCGGCGACACCCACAGCGAGGCGTTGCCTTTTTACCGTTACGAAGCCGAAAAGTGCATACAACATCTGTTCCGGGTGGCCTCTGGATTGGATTCGATGGTGATAGGCGAGACTGAAATTCTTGGACAGGCCAAGAAAGCCTATCAATCTGCGCGCACAACGGGCGCGGTCGGACCCTGCCTTCACCGTTTATTTCAGCGAGCGTTTCGCGTTGCGAAGCAAGTTCGTACGCACACCCAAATCACGCGTGGATCGGTATCAGTTGGTTCCGTCGCAGTCGATCTGGCTCAGAGAATTTTCGGTGAACTCGGCAACTGCAAAGTCCTGGTATTAGGAGCGGGCGAAACGAGCGAGCGTACGGCGCGCACCCTCATTTCCCGGGGTGTAAGAGATCTGCGCGTCAGCAATCGCTCCAATGAGCGTGCTCAGGAACTGGCACAACGCGTTGGTGGTCACGCCGTCCGGTTCCATGAATGGCCGCAAGAATGCAGCGAGATCGATATCCTGATTACATCCACTTCCTCCGAAGCACCCTTGCTGACCCCGGCAAATCTCGGTCCCATGCTGGCCAATCGCATCGATCGCCCGCTTTTCATCATCGACATCGCCGTGCCACGTGATGTCGATCCCGGCGTGAACGAGATGGAAGGCGTATACCTTTACGACATTGACGCGTTGCGGTCTGTGGCGGAGCAATCGCTGGCAGTACGTCGCCAGCAAGTCACTTCCGCCGAAACTATCATTGCCGAACATGTCTCAGATTTTCTGGAAAACGTTTCGCGTGAACTAAACTGCACTTCACGGGTCGCCGAGCACTCGCCAGTGACTGACAATTCGTTACGCGCATCGCAGCTGTAGAGGCTCACGGCTTCCCGCCGCCTTCATCGCGGGCTACATTCTGTGCAATGCCCAAAATCATTCTAGGCACACGCGGCAGCGAGCTGGCACGTACGCAGGCACGGCTTGTTGAAGACGCAATTCAAACAGCACGGCCGGACACAACCATCGAGACAAAAATCGTAACGACACAAGGCGACGAGGGCACGATTCTTGATCGACAGACAGGCCGCAAAGGAGTGTTTACAGCCGAGATTGAACGTGCGCTTTTTGCGGGCGATATCGATGTTGCCGTCCATAGCGCGAAAGATCTCCCGAGTGAACCGAGCCCCGACGCCGAAATCGCGTCGGTTCTTGTTCGTGCCGTGGTCGATGACATGCTGGTTTCGAAACATCCGGGCGGTTTCGCTTTGCTGCCACAAGGCGCGGTCGTCGCCACCGGTAGTGTCCGAAGGATGCGCCAATTGGTTTGGAAACGGGCGGATCTCAAAATTGTCGATCTGCGCGGGAACGTTCCCACCCGCTTGCGTAGGTTGGCTGAGAACCATTGGGAGGCAATCGTGCTGGCTCAAGCAGGTCTTGAACGCCTCGGACTATCGCCTAGTGATAACCAAATCCGCTTCGAACAGACACAGTTTTTCGTTGAAACCCTTCCATGTGAGAATTTCTTGCCCGCAGGCGGCCAGGGAATCATCGCGCTTCAAATCCGTGCTGACGATCAACGTACCAGGGCGATTGTCGCTAGGGTGAATCATCCGAAGACATTGCTTTGCTTGCGTGCAGAGCGAGAGTTTTTGCGTTTGTTGCACGCCGACTGCAGTTGTCCGGTAGGTGTGCTGGCGATAATCGATAACCAAACGATGAAACTCAAAGGCCAACTGTTCGGCGATCAATTCGCAGCACCGCGCGAAGCTGAGGTGGAAGGCGTTTACAATGAGGGCGAGCGTTTAGCTTCGCAACTTTTGGAGGAATTGCGAGCATGAGCAAGAACCAGATTGGAAAGGTTTACCTGGTTGGTGCTGGGCCGGGAGATCTGGGCTTGGTCACATTGCGCGCGAAAGAGTGTATCGAGAATGCAGATGTGATCATCTACGATCATCTGGCAAATCCGCAGACCCTCGGCTGGGCGCGGGACGATGCAGAGATTATTTACGTCGGCAAAACAGGTGGCGAATCGCAAACCAGCCAGGACGAAATTAACGCGCTGGTAATTGAAAAAGGACGGGAAGAAAAGCAGGTCGTTCGATTGAAGGGCGGGGACCCTTTCGTGTTTGGAAGGGGCGCGGAGGAGGCAAGTGCGATCGCGGATGCAGGTATCCCATTTGAAATCGTCCCTGGAATCACCTCGGCTATTGCCGGCGCGGCATATGCCGGCATTCCCCTGACGCATCGGACGCACAATTCACACGTGACATTCTTTACGGGGCACGAAGATCCAGCGAAGGCACACAGCGCAATCGACTACGGAGCATTGGCGAAACTTGGCGGCACCCAGGTGATGTTGATGGGAATGGATCGTCTCGGATCGATCACAAGCGAGATGATGAAGCACGGCGTGCGAGACGATTTGCCCGTGGCGCTGGTTCGGTGGGCGACAACCGGACAACAGGAAACGCTCACCGGCACACTGCAGGATATCGCTCAAAAAGCTGTTTCAAACGATTTCGCAGCCCCCGCGATCGCAGTATTCGGAGAAGTTGTTGGTTTGCGCGATAAGCTAAATTGGTACGAGAAACGTCCACTGCTGGGAAAAACAATTGTTGTTACGCGCACAAGAAAGCAAGCCAGCGTATTGAGCAACAAGCTGCGCGCGCTTGGTGCTCACGTTATTGAGTTGCCTACGATTCGCATCGAGCCGCCGAGCGATCTGCGCGAGTTCGCAGAACTTGTGCAGGACGCACACCTTTACGACTGGATCGTGTTTACCAGCGCAAATGGCGTGGACGCCTTTTTCGATATTTTCTTCAAGCTATATAAGGATGCGCGCGAAATCGGTAGCGCACGAATTGCGGCCATCGGTCCGGCCACGGCACAACGGGTGAAAGATTTTCATCTGCACGTTGATCTTCAACCCGAAGAATTCGTAGCTGAAGACGTCGTACGTGCATTCAAAAAGCAAGGAAGCATCGAAAATTTGAGGGTCCTGCTTGTGCGCGCGGAAAAGGCGCGAGACGTGCTTCCGAAGGAGCTTTCGGCGTTGGGAGCGATTGTGGACCAGGCATTCGCTTATCGAACAGTGCCGGAAACACGCGATGCTGGCGGCGCGCAACGACAACTTGCAAAGGATGGCGCCGATTTAATTACGTTCACAAGTTCCTCGACGGTAGAAAATTTTCTCGGGCTTGGACTACCGTGGCCCAAAGACATGCAGGTAGCCAGCATTGGTCCCATCACGTCGCAGACTGCGCGCGATAACGGCCTGAAGGTCGATGTCGAAGCAAAACGACACGACATCGATGGCTTGGCACAGGCCATCCGCGAATTTATCGCCGCGAAAACGGCCGACAAAAGTAAATCGTTACAACGCTAGATGATTACTGCGACAAACGCTGCGCCGACCCAAGCTGGTAAACGTTTGTAACTCTTTAACTTTTTTTAAGGATTGAATCGGAACTTGGTTCGACCGCGCTTCGCGTTGGCTTTCGCTTTGCGACGATGCTTTTGCGAAGGCGTCTCGAAGGCGCGCAAACGGCGGACCTCATCGAGAATGCCCTCCGCGTCCAGCTTGTTCTTCAGCCGCTTCAACGCTCGATCGACAGGTTCACCTTTGCGAACGATCACTTCTGGCATCAATAATCACTCCTGACTTTACAAAATAGGTTCCAAATCGGCGAGCGGGATCCTACTCGGGGCACGCGGCCCCGTCAAATCCCAGCACACTGGCGGTTATTATAGTCTTTAGGACCAGATTCGCAGCCAAGCCGGACCTCTAGCTGTCATATCGTGTCAAAACGTTCGACTAGAGCGACTTAGATAGAAATTACCGAAAGAGAACCAATTAGTTCTTCTATGCAGGCGCCTACGATCTGGGTGCCAGTCGACCTGCCGTAGTGGTTTGTTGAATTACCTCACGACGCAGTGCAGTAGCGTCGCGCCCACGCGCCCGCGTCCACCACAGCACGATCGGCGACGCAATGAAGATGGAAGAATATGTTCCAACGATAACGCCGACGAGAAAAGAGAACGCAAA
>DASXMV010000085.1:0-6993 GCA_036495465.1 Candidatus Udaeobacter sp.
GATTGGATTCGCCATTCACTTTGGATGCCATTAGCGGTTGATGAAATCGGTAAACGAGTGTCTTACCCTGTCAAACATATCGCGCGCTTCATCCTGTGTCCGGTGGAAAGTGTCCTTGATACGTCTTTTAACACCGCTGAAAGGCCCGTTGTCGTCGTCGCTGTCGCCGTCGTTCTCCACGTCTTCCATCGTCGTGCCGGCAAACATTCCCTCCGTTCGCTTCACCGTGCCGCGCGACGCACCGATATGGATGGTGCCGACCGGACGGGCGGATCGACTCAACAAAGTGATGATCCATGTCGGCTCGCCGCGCTCATCGGTCCGCAGCGTGTAATCAGCCGTTGCGAAATTGACGTGCGATAATTCTGCTGTGTGGCTCGCCACTTCGTAGGCGCCGCTGGAATCCAGGTTCAAACGCGATGTATCGATCGTGGCGCCTTCCGTCGAACCTACCGAATCGCCAGGTCTCTGTTCAGAATCAATTTTTCCGTCAGCGACTTCAATCTCCCGCGCACCATGGCCATCCGGCTGCTCCAAAACAATTTTCCATCTGTCCGGCTGCGGATCCCCTTTCTCGCCGGTGATCGATACGACATGGCCCAGCGCGCCCCGGCCCATTTCACTACTTACTACACGGAGCGCCTCGTACGCCGTAGCGTTCTCCTGCGCGAGCGCGGGTGTCACGAAGAGCAAAAGGACAACAAACGACTTCCACATATTGCAAAATTGAACAGCCTCGGCCAGGTGTCCATCACGTTTTCCACCCGATGCCAAAACTGAGAGAGCACCCGAGACGTTCCCACAGTCTTGTGTTACAGATATCAAACGAAGCGTGACGTCTCTTTCAATTAAAAGAAAGAAGACGGATGCACTCGCCCTCCCTCGAAAGACGTTCGGAGTTGAATGAGCACGGGGAATCTGCTCAGGTTTGAGAGCGGTTAATGAATAAACAGACGGTCGAGTTCGCTAGTCATACAGCCAACCTGGCTTTGCTGCGCCATTGCGTGCGAAAGTTTCTCAACGGCTATCCGTTCTCGGAAAAAGAACGCCTGTTGATGGTGCTCGGTGTGGATGAAGCGTGCACGAATGTGATTCGCTATGCTTACCGACTGCGAGACGACCAACCCATCTCATTGCATATGGAGGGTCTCCGCAAATGCGTGCGTGTTCGTTTACGAGATTACGGCGAACAGGTCCCTCCCAAAAAAATGAAAGGCCGCTCACACGACATGATTAAGCCCGGTGGGCTTGGTTTATTCCTGATGCGCAAGGCCTTTGATGAGATTGATTACATTCATAAACGCCGTGGCACGGAACTCGTTCTGATTAAGAATCTGGCAAGTTAAGCACGCTAAACTCGCGCCGCTTGATACAGGCACAGCGAGAACATTCGCTTCAACGCTGTAACGTTTTACGTTTAAATGGTCGCCTGATGAAACAACTGGAACCAGATGCCGCGTTTGAGATATCGCTACGGCCGCCGGCCTTTAGTGAGTTCACCGGCCAGGCGAAAGTACGGGAGCGACTTGAGTTGATGGTAGCCGCCGCTAAGAAACGTGGTGACGTGCTCGAGCATATTTTGTTAAGCGGGCCGTCTGGACTCGGGAAGACCACTCTGGCTTACATCATCGCGAATGCGATGAATGTGAACATCAAGAACACCAGCGGTCCCGTCATTGAAAAGGCAGGCGAGCTCGCCGGGCTTCTCACAAGTCTCGAAAAGGGCGACGTCCTTTTCATTGACGAGATCCATCGGCTTCAACCGACAATTGAAGAATACTTGTATCCCGCAATGGAAGATTACCGGCTCGACATCATCATCGACCAGGGACCGCAGGCGCGCAGTCTTCGTCTGAATCTGCCAAAATTCACATTAATCGGCGCAACCACGCGTGCCGGGATGGTGAGCGCGCCGCTGCGGTCGCGTTTCGGAATGACTGCGCGGCTCGATTATTACCATGCCGAGGAAATGCAGAAGATCATCATGCGCAGCGCCAACTTGCTTGGTGTAGAGATTGATTCGGCCGGCGCAGCCGAGATCGCCACGCGCACACGCGGTACGCCACGGACGGCAAACAATCTTTTGCGCTGGGTGCGTGATTATGTGCAGGTGAAGGCCGAAGGAAAAATCACGGCGGAGCTGGCAGATCGTGCACTAACAATGCTGGAGATAGATCGGGATGGGTTCGATCAATGGGACAAGCGCATCATTGAAGCGCTAATTCACAAATTTAACGGTGGTCCGGTCGGTTTGAACTCGCTGGCAGTCGCCGTCGGTGAAGAAGCCGGCACGATCGAAGAAGTGAACGAGCCCTATTTAATCATGGAAGGCTACATCAAACGCACGCCGCAGGGTCGAGTGGCCACTGCGAACGCATATCGCAAGCTGGGACTAAAACCGCCTGCCAGTGCGCAAGCGGAGCTTCTGTAGCCGCCTCGCTGTGTCGAGGCGTTTGAACCCGTTATCACGTTGCACGGCGACACAGCGCCGTGGCTACAACACACCGCGCATAAGCTACGCCTTCCACAATTGAACGTTGGACGTTCGCCGTTGCGCGTTGGAGGTTTCAACGATGCAGCTTCCCACCGATCTCTTCCCGCAAACTGCGAAAGTTTTTACCGTCGGCGAGTTGACGCGACAGATCCGCGGCACACTGGAAACAAAGTTCCGCGCAGTCTGGGTCCAGGGCGAAATTTCAAATTACAAACTGCAGCCGAGCGGTCATCAATATTTCACACTGAAAGATCAGCGAGCCCAGATCGGATGCGTGATCTGGCGCGACACCATTGCCCCGTCGCGACAGCCTCTTGCCGAGGGGATGCAGATTCAGGTTTACGGGGTCGTTACGGTTTTCGAAGCGCGCGGACAATACCAACTGAATGTCCAGGTCGTTCAGCCGCGCGGAGTCGGCTTGCTTCAGGCAAAATTCGAAGCGCTGAAGCGTAGACTCGAAGCGGACGGATTGTTCGCGCCCGAACGCAAACGGCAATTGCCAAAGTTTCCGCGGCGCGTTGGCATTGTCACTTCGCCCAGCGGAGCGGCGGTCCGGGATATCCTGAATGTGCTGCGCCGCCGGGCGCCGTGGTTGCAGATTCTGATCAACCCGGCTCGCGTTCAGGGAACCGGAGCGGCCCAGGAAATCGCGGTCGCCATTCGGGAACTCACTATGCCTAACGAGTCGTTCGCACCCGTGGATCTCATCGTGGTCACACGCGGCGGCGGAAGTATCGAAGATCTGTGGGAGTTCAATGAAGAGATCGTTGCTCGCGCAATATTCAATTCGACAGTCCCAATCGTCTCCGCAGTCGGTCACGAAATCGATTTCACTATCTGCGATTTCGTCGCGGATCTTCGCGCACCCACGCCGAGCGCCGCAGCCGAATTGATTGTTCCCGACATAATCGACCTTCAACGACAGCTGGATGGTTGCACCCGCGCGCTGTCGCGCCAGTTACTAAACCGGGTCCGCGACGCGCAGCAACGTCTGGACCACGCGCGCGAAACATTGCAGCGTTGCCTGGCACACAAGATCGACAGTTATAAACATGGACTCCTTCATGCCATGCGCGCATTACAAGCGCGCAGTCCTGCGCGAGAGCTCTTGATGCGCCGTGAACGCTTTGCGGACTTGCAGCGGCGGCTGATCGCCTGCCCCGAGCGATCGATCGAAACAGCCAGGAATCGCTTCCAGCACATGGCAGAGATTCTTCGTGTGCTAGGGCCTGATGCCACCTTGCGCCGCGGCTATAGCATCACAATGAACGAGCGCGGGAAAATCATCCGAGCGACTGCGGCAGTCCGGCCAAAAATGAAAATTCGCACACGCGTGAGCGACGGCGAATTCGGCTCGGAAATCCTGTAACGCGCCGAAGAGCGATTTCTAGAACCCAGACCCCGAATCGAGTCCGGGTTGATACGTCAACGGCGCCTGCCGAGGTGCGTCAGGTAGAACCCTTTGCTGAGTCTGCGAGTTGGTGTCAGTCATTGTCTCCGTATAAGGGGCGTTGGCGGCGCAACCGCAAAGCAATCCCAATACAAGCGAACCAAGCAGGAGCCGTACTTTCATCAGTAAACCTCACATAACTGCATAATCGATCACTTTTCCAGCTTAAAGGCCACGGTTGCCAGCGGTGGCAAGTTAATCAGGACTGATTGCGAACGACCCATCCAGGGAACATCCTGGCTTTGGACACCGCCTAGATTTCCGACGTTGCTGCCGCCGTAGGTTTCGGCATCGGTATTGATAAGCTCACGATAGAAACCAGGCTCCGGAACGCCCAGGCGGTAATCGTAGCGCACCGTGGGTGTTGCGTTGACGACAAATGCAACCACATCGCCCTCACTCGATTTTCTCAGGAACGAGACCACGCTGTTATCAGCATCGTGAAAATCGATCCAGTCAAAGCCTTCGTAGGTATCGTCAAGTTGCCAAAGAGCCGGTTCGCTTTTGTAGATGTAATTTAAGTGTTGTACCAGCCGGCGCAGACCGTCATGCCGTGGCAGTTGAATAAGTTGCCAATCAAGGCTCGTGTCGTGGTTCCATTCATTCAACTGCCCGAATTCGCTTCCCATGAAGAGCAGCTTTTTGCCCGGATGCCCGTACATCCACGCCAGAAACATCCGCAGATTTGCAAACTTCTGCCATTCGTCGCCAGGCATCTTCGATAGCAGTGAGCGCTTGCCGTACACCACTTCATCGTGGCTTAACACCAGAATGAAGTTCTCCTGGAACGCGTACAGCAGGGAAAAAGTAATGTTACCGTGGTGATATCGCCGGTAAATCGGGTCGAGACTCACGTACTGGAGGAAATCGTGCATCCAACCCATATTCCATTTGAAACCGAAACCGAGTCCGCCCAGATAGGTCGGACGCGATACCCCCGGCCACGCCGTAGACTCCTCTGCAATGGTCATGATTCCCGGGAAACGCTCGTAACAAACTTCGTTGAACCGTTTCAGAAAATAGACGGCATCGAGATTCTCGCGGCCGCCGTAAACATTTGGAATCCACTGGCCGGGCTTTCTCGAGTAGTCGAGGTACAGCATTGAGGCGACCGCATCCACGCGGAGACCGTCAATGTGATACTTGTCCAGCCAGAAGAGCGCGTTGCCGATGAGAAAATTGCGCACTTCGTTGCGGCCATAATTAAAAATGAGCGTGCCCCAATCCTGTTGCTCGCCCTGACGCGGGTCCATGTGTTCGTACAGATGGGTTCCATCGAATTCAGCCAGGGCATGCGCGTCCTTCGGAAAGTGCGCGGGTACCCAATCCAAGATCACACCGACTCCGGCCCGGTGACATTTGTCGATAAAATGGCGAAATTCGTCAGGTGTGCCGAACCGGCTGGTAGGCGCGTAATAATTTGTGACCTGATAACCCCATGAACCTTCGAACGGATGTTCGGTGACCGGCAATAATTCGATGTGCGTGTAACCCATCTCTAACACGTAGGGCAACAACGTCTCAGCGAGCTCGAGGTAACTTAGCTGACGATTTTCTTCCTCGGCCTTGCGACGCCATGAACCCAGATGAACTTCATAAATGCTGATGGGACTTCTCGGCCAGTTTCGTGTTCGGCGGGATTCCATCCAGGCGCCGTCGTTCCAGGTATAACGTTCCAGATCGTACACCAGCGAGGCAGTCGATTTTCCGTGCTGATTGAAGAACGCGAACGGATCGCTCTTGAGAAGCAGCGTTCCAGCCTGAGTGCGGATCTCGAACTTGTAATGCGCGCCTTGCTTGATGCCGGGTAAAAATAACTCCCACACGCCGCTGCCGATGAGTTTGCGCAGCGGATTGACGCGGCCGTCCCAGCCGTTGAAATCGCCAACCACGCTGACTCGTTGAGCGTTAGGCGCCCACACCGCGAAATACACGCCCGTCGCATCACCAAGCGTGCGCACATGCGCGCCGAACTCTTCGTAGATTTTCCAATTTTGTCCTTCGGCGAAAAGATGCAGATCAACTTCGCCCATGATTGGCCCGTACTGATAAGGATCGCGTGTCAGGGTATGCGATCCGTCCCACGCTGTGACACGGATTTGATATGGAAGATCGCGTGTTGCATCTCGGACGGTCGCGCAAAAAAAACCCTCCTGCTGAATTTTTTGCGCTGTGATGGGTTCTTCGGCGTGTTGATCCAGGACGACCTCAACCTTGCGCGCATCGGGACGAAAGACGCGGATCTCCAAATCGTCCCCTACCCGATGAGGGCCCAGTACTCGAAAAGGATCAGAATGCTCTCCGAGGATAAAGCGGTTCATTTCATCGGGCGGTAAGCCAGCGATCTCGAAAGGTTTCATCGTGCAGTTGAAGAGTTAAAAAAGTCTTTCGATGGGTGCGTCTTATTGCAGAACAGCCGTTTCCGCCCTGAACACCTTAAATTTGTAACAAATCATCCTAATAAAATCCTTGATCTGTTCAATCGCTCATCGTTTCAACGATCCGTTTTGATCGTGCGGAAACTCATCACCTGGGTGGAATTGCTTTTCATGGCGGAAAAGTGTGATCTGATGTGGCTGCCATCAATGGCATGATCGTCATTGTCGCCTATCGGCCCAAACCGGGAACGGAAATCGAAACTTTGAACCTCGTCAGAAATCGGTTTCCTAAGTTTCGCACGGAACATTCCACGTAAGATCGCATCTTGCCTTCCGGCAATCCCAAATCAGTCTGGAAAAGTCCGCGACGAACACAATATTACCGGATATCTATGTTCAGACGCGCCGATACGTGCACTTTGGCGCCACACCTGTCCAGCGCTCTGGTCGCCTGTGCGCTGACGGCACTAATCTTATGCGGGGGCAGACTGCTCGCGATCTACCTCGAAGAACGGACTATTCATTCGACTGCGCCGAGAGATTTCTTTATTAAGAATCAGGGACTGGCCTTTGAACGCGCCGCAGCGCGAACTCCCGACATCCTGCTTCTTTACGGAAGTTCGGAATTAACCGACCCAATTCGCAACAGAGCATCTGATTTCTTTCGAAAG
>DASXMV010000086.1:0-5457 GCA_036495465.1 Candidatus Udaeobacter sp.
ACGCCCAGCGAAGAATGGATTCGGCTTTCCGCGCACGGTCAGGCGATTCTCCTCGAAGAGTCAGGGGTGTTTAAGCACACGATGAACATGTTGAGTGGCTCGCCGGGAATGAAAGCAGTCGAACGCGCGGTCGAGGCGGCGATTCTCGATGAATTTCGCGAAATTGAACGTCTCGGAGGGGTGCTGCCGGCAGTGGAAGAACGCTATCAGCGCAGCCAGATCCAGAATGCCGCGCATCGTTACGAGCAACAAATCTACGATGGCACGCGGCCGATTATCGCACTTAACAAATATCGAAACGGCAACGACGACATTCCGGAAGTGAAACTGGTGCGCACACCGAGAAAGAAACAGCAGTTGCAAGTCGATCGGCTGGAGAAGTTCAAAAAGAAAAATGCTGAGAAATCGAAGCGCGTGCTCGACAAACTCGCGGACGTCGTTGAGAGCGGCAAAAATTGTTTCCCGGCGCTTCTCAATGCTGTCGAGGTTTGCTCGTTAGGCCAAATCACTGGTCGCTTACAGGAAGTGGTCGGGCGTTTTCGCCCCATGGTGTGATTGTTCCAACCGAGATGGTCGGTATCTCGTTCGCGCAATCGCTGACATCGGCGGGACCTGTGTGAACCATTCGTTTCGCCGCTAAATTTTCCTCAGCGTGTGCGAATATCGACATCCGAAGTCTCTGATGAGACACGATGGCGGCGGCAGCATACGTCGGAACCAGCGGCTGGAATTATAAAAGCTGGCGGGAGTGTTTCTACGGCGAGACACCGCAGAAACGATGGCTCCAGTTCTGCGCCGAGCGCTTTACCGCCATCGAGGTCAACGGGAGATTCTACCGACTGCAGGAGCAAAGCACGTTCGAGAAGTGGCGTTGCGAAACACCGGACACATTTCCCTTTGCGATCAAAGGGCATCGGTACGTCACGCACAATAAAAAACTGCTCGATGCCAAAGAATCGGTGATTCGGTGTCGAGAATCGGCTTTGCCGCTCGGCGAACGTCTTGCAGCCGTCGTTTGGCAGTTGCCTGCATTTCTAAAAAAAGACGCCCGGCGCCTGGAAAACTTTTTAGAGGCTTTACGCCACTGGGACAGCACACGACATACTATCGAATTCCGTCACAAATCGTGGTTCGACGACGAAATAGCCGAATGCCTGAAGCGGCATGCCGTAGCTGTGTGCATGTCAGATGCTCCCGATTGGCCAGTGTGGGAGCAAATAACGACAGACATGGTTTACATCCGCCTCCATGGTCACACCCGCAAATACGCATCTAACTACAGCAAGCCGACGCTAAAAAGATGGGCGGCACGCATCCGCCGCTGGTTAAAAGAGAACCGCTCCGTGCACGTTTATTTCGATAATGACGCAGAATGTGCCGCGCCCCAAAACGCGCTTACGCTGCTGGAAATGTTGCGTTAAACGTTCGAGATAAAAGCGGCCTCCGTTTCCGAAGGCCGCTCCTTTCGATAGCAATGTGAACTTGAATTTTTAAATCAGGGCGCGGGTGTGACATCGAGGACGCGCGTGGCGTACGTGATTGGGTTGCCGCTTGGGTTGGAAAATTCAAGATGCACCGTCTTTGTTTCGTGGGGACGCAGGATGCCATCGCCGCCAACCGGAACACTCACGTAAGGGCTGTCCAACGGCGCGAGCACGGCCGTTGTTCCATCCGGATTGGCTAGCGTGGCGTTGCTGCTCAAATTATCCAGCACAAGCCAGAGCGGGCCGGGTATCGGCGAGGTCCCATCGTTCGAGATATGTACCACTTGGGAATACGTCTGTGTGTTACGGTGGAACACGAAACCTTCGCCAGTTACAGCCGCGCTTGCCGGTGCCGGGATCGCGCCGGACACAAATAGATCGTTCAAATCATTTGAAGTGGCGACGTTGTTAAAACCGCCGAAGTTATTCGTCTCGCTCGCTGGAATGGGGTTGTTGACATGTGGCAGGCCGAAAATTTCTTCCATCGTCTTGATATCGGAAGAATGGCTGAACACCACTGAGCTGGCATAAGCGTTGCCCTTGGCCAGCGGGGAGATGACAAATTCGGGAATCGCGCGGGTCGCGTCGTCGCCGCCTTCGGTTTCGTCCCACCAGATGATGATTACGCCGTTGTTTTGGTACGCGGCCGAAGCCATGATTTGCGGAACAACGATCGAGAGGAAGTTATCACCTTGTGCGATGCCAGCCTGATCGCCCGTGTAATGCGTACCCTGGTAAGTGAACCCGCCGCTCAACGCGCTGTGTGCATCGTTAAACTGGTTGGGAGTGATCCAATTGTATCGCCCAATAGAGTTGTTGTTCAGGTCGTCAAACAATTGCGCCAAGGGATAAACATTTTGCAACGCGCTGTCGGCAAAGAACGCCATCGGGTTGTGCTTGACGGCGTAATTGAACTGGCCGGTACCGTAGTAAGGATTGATAAAGGTGGTGCTCGTCCCCGATGCACTGTGGATCGCGCTGGCCGCAAATTGAACGTCTTCCTGATAGTTCTTCCATGGAACGCCCGCGGCATCCATTTGCTTGGTGAGATGGATGGATTGGTCGTAGAACGTGTTGCCGTTGGACGGATCGGGGTCGGCATCGGTGTGAACGCCGAAGTCGGAGCCTGCTTCGGCCCAGACGTAATTTGGCTCCGACGGATGGACCCCTGTGCCCGAGTTGAAGTAAGCTGTGGCATAGGAAACCTGCGCCGCATTCGGATTGCCCGGCGTAATGAGACTGTTCATGAACGGCGCGGCCGGATTGCCCAAGATTTGCTGCGGATTCGTCTGCGTGGGCGGTTGAGTGAAGTTGTGATTCTCCATCGCGATTACGAAGACAGATCCAATTCCTTGCGGCGGATGTGCCGGAGACGTTTGTGCTGCAAACAAGACACCGGTTGCGACGCTGGCAAGCAGTGCTGTCTTGCGCCAGATGTTTCCGAGCAAGAAGCAGCGAAATCCGGTCGCGTCGTTTAGGTGGTTGTTGGTGTTTGGTCGAGTGATACGGAGTTGAGTTTTCATAGTATTTGATGCTGATTTGGATTTCATGTTTTTCGCGCTGAAGCGATCAAAGTAAACGTGACGTTTGTGATAATTGGGTTACGAAAATGGCAGTGATGTAACAGCGGTGTTACACAGCAGCTCGCGCCCGCGAGCGTGTCGGGCGGCGGATTACAAGATTAGCCCTTGGACCGGCGCTTCTGGCAATTCGGACAAAACCACGCGGTGCGTCCGCCGATCTTGGCTGATTTTAGTTTCGTTTCGCAACGCGGACATTTTCCGCCCTTTCCTCGACGGGGAAGAAGCCATGATTTTGGCATTTGGTGGGCATCAGCCCTGGCTGCGATCGCTTTTTCCAAAATGTGGCGGGTGGCCCGGAAGAGTTGGGCGAGAGTTTTGTCGCTCAGGCGAGACATTTCTGTCATCGGATGCAGACGCGTGTGGAACAGAATCTCGTCCGCGTAAATGTTGCCGATACCCGCGATCAGCTGCTGGTTTAGTAAGACCGATTTCACCGCGCCACGGTGTTTCCCCAATATCTTTTTGAACTCGGGAAGGTCGATCTCAAGTGCGTCCGGTCCCAGTCCGTGCTTTTTCAGAAATTCATCGACATCTTTTAGCAATCCGATCTGGCCGAACTGGCGCTGATCGTCGAACGCGAGACGATGCCGGTTGGCGAAAACAATGAGCATTCGCGTATGAGGAGGTGGTTGTTTGTCGTTCCTGGAGTAATGAAGCGAGCCGCTCATGCCGAAGTGCAGTCGCAACCAGAGCTCGCCATCGGTGCGAACAAAAAGGTGTTTGCCATGACGCCGAGTCGATTCAAAGCGGCGCCCTTTCAATCCGCGCGCCAGCTCTCGCGCTGTCACGTCTTTCAAAACGTACGCGTTCCGCACGGCGACATCGTCAATCCGCTGATGCAATGATGTGCGGTCGAGGTATCGCTTGGATATTTCAACCTCAGGCAACTCTGGCATGTGATTTGAAACTTGAGGTTTTAATTTGCCATGGAAACTGGAGCTTATGAAATTGTGCCGACCGATTCCGTCGAAAGATTCATCAGACTGTTAAAAAGATCGCCGGGTGGCCCAGTCTTCAATCCGTGGTGGCAAGTCGATAAGGAGAATGACGTTGACCATAACGCGCCCGTTATTCGAAGAAGACATCTACGGGCTTATCTTCGTAAACGTCTCCGCAAAACAGAATTCGTTGGGATTGGTGAAGCGCTCGGTTATCGCGGTGGACATTTCAGCGGAATTCCAATGACCTCAGAGCGAATCTTGCTGGGAAAAAAGAAAGACAACGGTATTCAGCCGGATGATGTTTTTTCGAGCATCAAACCAACTCGAACAAGCAGGCGCGAACAATGCTTGGATGGTTTTTCAGAGCCGACAGCAACGATTGTCTGGAGCTCATTGCTTGGACTTGGGCTAAAGCCTGAGCAATTCGTGCTATGGAATGCATTCCCGTGGCATTCGTTTGATCAGCGTCGCGGCATGTTGAGCAATCGAATGCCTACGAGAAAGGAACGATCCGACGGGCTGTCGGTGCTCGAGGCTTTCCTCGATCTCTTTTTATGCGATCAAATCGTTGCACTTGGCAAAGTCGCTAAGTCGCAACTGAAGCAATTGAATATCCAATCCCATTGTGTTCGTCATCCCGCTTCCGGTGGCGCGAGGCTTTTTCGCCAACAAATCGGAAAGATCGTGAACAAACCCGCCTAACCAGGCTCAGCAAAGCCCTTGTTGTTGGCCGCAACTGATTGCCTTTCGGCCAGGCACAAGAGGATGGCTTTCACAGTGTCGGACGGTAACGCGTTTGTTGAAATTCTGATCAACTCAGGCGCGAGCTCCGCTGTCGACTCATAAGCAGCGCTGAACTTCTCGAAATCTTCCAAGCGCGCATCGGACGCTTGGGCCGTTTTTTCATTGCGATCCTTCAACCGCTTTTTCACCTCGCTGGAATCGACCTCGAGTTCCACGAACTGAAACTGCACGTTCGCCTTGTTGCATTCGTCGCGGAGAAATTTGCGGGGAGCGCTCGCGGAGAATGTGGCGTCGAGAATGACGCCGTTGTGAGGCTGAAACAGCCGAGGTCGGCGCCCTCGGCTACAGCCGATCGCAGCCAGGCCGTCTTTAACGATCTTCCTGTAAGTTTTTTGTGTCATTCGCAGTGAGTAGATCTTTTCGCGCAATGCAGACGGCGTTCGTTTCGTTAGCGGAACGCCGGCAAGTGCCTTGCGAATTTCATCTGAAGCAAGCAGTGGCCAACCCAACTCGCTGGCGAGTTGTTTCGCGATCGTGCTTTTGCCCGCACCGATCCGACCCATTACAACGAGAATCAATGGCTCGGACCCGGCGATGGAATACCGAAGTGCGAGCTGAAAATAGCGAATGGCTTTGTTTTCATGTTCCTTTGGATCTCTCGTTTCTTTCTCTGTCGCCTGTATGCTTTCGACTTTTCCGCGGACG
>DASXMV010000087.1:0-48351 GCA_036495465.1 Candidatus Udaeobacter sp.
CTCCAGCAAATATTGCACCGCGACGACTTCAAAAAGCGAATGCGTGAAGAGCAACCTATCCGCGGGCACGAAATTCTGTATCCCATTATGCAAGGCTGGGACTCTGTTATGGTGAAAGCAGATGTCGAACTCGGGGGCAGTGACCAACTTTTCAATATCTTGATGGGACGCGACCTTCAAAAAGAGCAAGGCCAGCCGCAGCAGGTCGTTTTTCTTTTGCCGATCCTTGAAGGCCTTGATGGATCAAAGAAAATGAGCAAAAGCCTGGGCAACTACGTCGGCATCACCGAGTCGCCGTCGGAGATGTTTGGAAAGCTCATGAGTATTTCCGACAAATTGATGGAGGCGTATTATAAACTTCTTCTAAACCAGTCCATTCCCGAAATACCTCCCGTGGAAGCGAAGAAGCGACTCGCCTTCGAGATCGTACGGACCTACCATTCCACGGAGGCCGCGACGAAAACACTCGACGACTGGAAGGCCCGTTTTAGCGAGAAACGTTTGTCCGACGCCGAGCTGCCGTCTTTTCGCCCTGAGGACCATTCAAATTTCGTGGATCTCGTTGGCCAGGCGTTCCAAAACGCTTTCGGAATCAATAAGTCACGAACGCAGATTCGTCGATTGATCGAGCAGGGCAGCGTTCAACTCGACGGTAACAAAACTACTGACCCGAACGCGGCCATCGAACTTCGCGGGGGCCAGGTCCTCCGTCTCGATAAGACCCACGCGGTGCGAATCGACCAAAAATAAGGAGCGCGCGGTTTTCGACCGTGCGCTCCTTTTAAACAAAAGTCGCCTGTCACGCAGTAGCCGCCTGGAACATCGGCAGTACACGCGAGTGCTCAAGATAGCTGGCCGCAATGCCTTCGAAGTGCGCACGGATACTGCGCAACTCGGCGGTCACAAAGCTGTCCACGAAGTGCAATCGTCGATCCAACCACGCAAACAACTTGTTTTTAATCTCGTAATGAACTGCCAGCGTGACTTCAGTGCAATTTGCGCGAATCTCAGCGAAATCTACGATGCCCATAAGCGAAATATTTCCTCCCGCGGACTCGAACGTGTATTGATCTGGAGAGTCGCTGTCAACTGACAGGAGCACCGTGTGAGCCTCAAAGCCCAGCGGGCCTCGAAAACTAAAATCGACCGTCTTAGATGAGGTCACGGTTGCTCGCGTAACCATCAGAAACTGCCGCCGGTATGACTGAATGCTGGCCAGACGAGCTTTACATTCCTCTACCGGCTGACTCATATGTAAGGTTTTTTGTAAGAGCATAAGATTAATCGTTGTTTGGTGACTAATAGAGCAATGGCGATGCCATTCTCATTTTCCCAGCAGAACCGTCACGAAGGCCCGCTGGACTGTGTTCATTTTTTTTACAACGTTGTATCTACGCAACACGCTAGGAGCGCATCATCGACTCCAAGATTAAGCCGCCAGGCAGGCGGCAATTCGGTAAGGTTTTTCCCTAGTCCAACCAGTATTGGGACATCACAAACTTCCTGAGAACATCTGCATTCGTGAGACCGCCTATGTCGCCAGCGAGCGCTGCGCTTGAAGAATTCAATACAAAGCCCACGTAACGGAGCGCTTGTCACTCCTGTGTCCGTCCCGGTAATGAAAGACTCACGCAACTTGCTTCACGCGCTGGGCTCTCTCGTTGACGCAATTTCCGCGAATCGTTTCCACCATTGAACGGAAGATTTTAGCGCCATCGATGCTGCCAAGACGCGCGTCTGATGCACGATCGGGATGAGGCATCAATCCAAACACATTTCGCTCGCGATTGCAGATTCCCGCGATGTTTTCAATCGACCCATTTGGATTCGCTCCCTGCGTTACGCGACCCTTAGTATCGGCGTAACGCAAAATCAGCTGTTGATTTGCGTTTAACTCTCGCAACGTCTCTGGGTTCGCAAAGAAACAACCTTCGCCGTGTGCAACTGGCAACCGCAGGAGTGTGCCTTTGCGACAACCGTGCGTGAATGGCGAGTCATCGACTTCCACGCGAGTGATAACCGTGTCACACACAAAACGCAGAGAACGATTGCGAACCAGCGCGCCCGGTAACAAACCGGCTTCGCATAGAACCTGGAATCCATTACATGTCCCCAAGACGAGTTTCCCGGCACGTGAATCGCTGATTACCGCTTTCATGATTGGTGAGAAACGCGCGATCGCACCGCAACGCAAGTAATCGCCATACGCGAACCCGCCGGGCAGCACAATTGCGTCAAAATCAGCGAGGGAGGTTTCCTTGTGCCAGACAAACTCCGCTCGCAATCCTTCGAGTCCATTGATTGCCGCAACGCAATCCTGATCACAATTTGAGCCGGGAAACTGGATCACCGCGAACTTCACGTAAACTATTGTAGTGGCGCGTCCCCTGTCGCGCAAAAAAATCCTGTCTTCAACATGGGAATACACCCGTAGGCGCAGGCGAGACGATTTTGCCAAAAAGCAAATTGCCTCAAAAAATCTCCACCGTCGAAATTGGCGGAAGCGATCTATTGCCGACCCGCTCCGCTCAATACGTGGCGGAACGCTGCTCTGCGTGGTAGTCATTGACGACCAGGCAAGCGTGAATGACACCCGGAATCCAACCGAGCAAAGTCAAAAGGAGGCTCAAGAAAAAACTGGCAATTCTCCCCGTCAACAGGACGGCAAGTGGCGGCAATACAACGCAGAAAAAATATCGCAACGCTTTCATTTCTTTTTTCGCTTTCCTGGTTCCTTGTTCTGAACTTTAGCAGGTGACTCGCCAGCAGAGTTAGACTCCTGCAACTCGTAGTCTTCAATTACTGGATTCGAAAGCAAATCGCGACAAAGCCCGCGTAACCGCGTTTCGATATCGCCGTTTTTACCATCGATATCGATCTCCATATATTTTCCGACTCTGACACTCCGGACTTCGGGCATCCCAAGATGTCGCATCGCATCACGGACCGCGTTTCCCTGGGGATCGAGCACCGCTGCTTTTGGCATCACGATGATCTTTGCTTTCATTTCTTCACCATATTTCCAGTCAATCAAACAACAAGCGCGAATCCCAAAGATAGCCGGTAATCGGTACCTACTTCAAAACAACAATGTCGAGCGCACCATCCCGCCCGAGCACGTTGAGGCCCACGTCTCCTTCGTCATGCCGGGTGAACAGAAGATTAGCCCGTGCTTCTCTCACTCGAAGATCACGAATACTCACTTGGCGAAGGAATCCGGGCAGAAGCGGCTTTGAAAATACCAGTCTTTGTTCCGGAGCTATGATGCTCAGTCCAAGGCACGCTTCGAGCAAAAGTAAAACGGCTCCAGACGCCCACGCCTGCGGTGCACATGCTACCGGATAAAGCGTTGGAGCTTCGCCAGGGCGCCTGGGGAATCCGCAAAACAATTCCGGAAGCCGGTGAAGATCGAAAAACAGGCTGGCATCGAGCAAACCTGCCAGAACCGTAATTGCAGATTGAGTAAGCCCATATCGGGCGAAGCCCGACGCAATTAAAGAGTTATCGTGGGGCCAGACAGAACCGTTGTGATAAGACATCGGATTGTACCGCGCCTCAGTTGTGGCCACGGTTCGGATTCCCCAGCCGGAAAACGAGCTCTCATCCATAAGGGTCGCCGCGACACGATGCGCATGTTCGTCGCTGGCAATTCCGGCGAACAAGCAGTGACCGGCGTTCGAAGCACGCACTCGGCAAGGCTGCTTGTTGCCGTCAAGTGCGAGCGCGTATGTAGAAAGGTCCTCGCACCAGAAACTTTCCTCGAAGCGCCGACGCAAGCCTTGCGCCTGCTTTCTTAAGTCCCGGGCTCGTGTTTGATTGTCTGTGAGAGTTGCGAGCTCCGCGGCCGCAAGCTTCGCCGCATAAACATAAGCTTGCACCTCGCAAAGCGCGATTGGTGCTTCTGCAAATGTGCCATCGCTGTGGAAGATCGCATCGTGTGAATCCTTCCAGCCCTGATGAATCAGGCCCTGTTTCGTCTTGCGAGCGTATTCCACAAAGCCGTCCCCATCAGCATCACCGTAGTGATCAATCCATTCGAGTGCACGCTCGACGTTCGGCCAGATTGACTGAGCGAAAACGCGATCGCCTGTGCGTTTGTAGTACGCCCCCGCAAGAATGACAAACAGAGGAGTCGCGTCGACGCTTCCGTAATAACGCCGGAAGGGAATCTCTCCCAGAAGAGCCATTTCATCCGCCCGCATCTCGTGGACCACCTTCCCGGGTTGGGCATCCTGTTCGGGGTTCTCAGAGTCGGCCTGAGTAGCCGCAAGGTACGCGAGAACGCCACGGGCAATCGCAGGATCAAACCACAGGCACTGGAGTGCAGTGATGATTCCGTCGCGCCCGAATACAGTGCTAAACCATGGAACTCCAGCGTAAGGATATGGACCATAAGGCGTCTCTGTCAGCATCATGCGCAGGTCGGCCAGGGACCGATTCAACCAATCGTTGAATTGCTCGTTTGCAGCAAAAATGCGGGGCTCTCGAGCGGTGCCACGTTCCTGCGCAGCCGCCGCTTCCTGGACAATTTCTTCATAGCAGGGCTTAACGTGTACCGGCGAATCGCCATCGACTTCGCACCCAATTGCGCAGCGATAGCTAGCACCTTGGCCGGCCTCGAGCCGGACCTTAAAAGTAGCCAGCGATTCGCCGAGACGGGTAGGCGGCTGATCAAAAACGATTCGTGTCCGCCGAAGTCGGTTATCCAGTCCCTCATAACCGAGCACGACTTCATTAGCAGTGAGTTGCGTTTCCAGGCGTCGCCCGCGGCGTTCCCGCCTCGTTCCGCGCAACTCGAAAATGTCGGCGAAATCAGCGTCAAACTCGATTGAGAAAAAAACTTCTACAGCTGCGCGTCCGTAGTTATGGATTCGGAGTCGTTCGTAACAAGCTCGCTCCCATAGAATCTTCGATCGGAAAAAATGCACAGTTCCGCGCGAGATCACAATCTCGCTGTCGCGCCATGTATCGGGATTCGTGGCATCCACTGCCATGACCGCGTTGTCTTCCCTGACAGTCGAGCTGAGGAGCAAAGGCCGATCTTTATCCAACTTGAGCGTTAACCGGGACAGGAACCGGGTATCCTGACAATACAGCCCAAGTTCACCGGTCCCGTAGGTGTCGATATCACCGAATCGATCGAAAACCGCAAACGTGTCTCCTTGTTTAAGAACGCGAGTGCGCACGTCAATGCGCGGCGATGACGACCGAATATAAAACGCGTCGCGGACGCGAATGACTTCTCTCGCCATTTTAAGCGCGCGCCTCCAACGCCTTGTGTCGAACGCTTTTTGTTAACCGTTCGCAAACCTCGACGTAATCGTGAGTCATTCGAGTCGCAGTAAAGCGTTGCTCGAACACTTCCCGACACTGCTCACGGCCAAATTCCGGCACCTGCCGAACCGCTTCCACCGCGTCCTGATGGTCCTGGCGAACGAATTTTTCAGTGAGATAAGACACAATGCGTTCTGTTCCTCCATTATATTTCGGCGGAACGCTCTCAAAAAGCGGTGCGGCCTCAGCGATTCGCATGAGGTTCCCTAACGTTCCCTGTGGCGATTGTTCAAAATTTTTTCGGGTGGCTTCCAACGTCAACTAACCAGAATTCACGCAAGCGACCGGAACCTTTCGTCCTGGCTAACTCTCGCGAATGACCTCACTGGGATTCTTGTCTTCCCGCAGGCCAACGAAAACCGGTGCACGCAATTTTCCATCGCGAGTCCACTCGGCAAATTTAATTTCACAGACGAAAACGGGGTTCACCCATTGCATTTTGCGCATCATCGAAGGCGTGATGTCCTGGACCCACTGACCATTCTGCTTCGAGGGCAGATCGATGAAAGGACAATCATCGCGGGATTCCTTGCGGAGTTTCTTGTACAACGACGACAGCATTTTCGTACTGAAACCGGTTCCGACTTTGCCAGCGAAGACCAGTTTCGTTTTTTCGTAGTAGCCAACCAGGATGGCTCCGAAATGTTTACGCGATCCTTGCGGCGGAGTGTATCCGCCAATTACAAACTCCTGTTCGCTGACGCACTTGAGCTTGATCCAGGCACCGCTTCTGCGGCCCGGTTCGTAAACGGAGTTGCGCTGTTTACCAATAATCCCCTCGAGGCCGCGACGCTTCACCTCTGCGAGTAATCGCTCGGCATCGCCGCCGATCGCGCCGGAATAACGAATTTGATTACCTGCGTCTGTGCAAAGCTTTTCGAGAATCGTCTTTCGTACCTCCAATGGCAGCGAAACCAAACTCTTTCCATCGAACTGGAGCAGGTCGAATGCGTAGAAATAGACAGGGGTCTTACGTCCTTCCATCTCCCGGGCTTGTAAAAGTTGAAAAGAAGAGCGGCCCTCGTCATCCACGGCCACCACTTCGCCATCGATGACGCATTCGCGTGGGGGCAAGTCTTTTACCGCTTTGACAATTTCCGGAAACCGTCCGGCCAGTTCGTTTTGATTTCGCGATAACAGAGAAACTTGCCTGCCGGTTTTTACCACGATCAGCCGAATGCCATCGAACTTAAGTTCGTAAGTCCAGTCACCGGTAGTTGGCGGTTCCTCTACCAACTTTGCCTTCATGGGCTCAATGAAACGAGCCTTGGCCGATGGGAGCTTTGAAAAGGCTGCTATGACAAAGCGGTCGACTTGATTCTCGTCGCGCGGGGCTGTCTCCGCATCCGTGTGGGCTAAATCTTTACCACTTTGCTTTTTTTTTACGGCATCTCGAATCCGTGCTTTAAAACGCGACGTTGGGCTCTCGTCTGCTTCACGGCCGGATTGCCATTCGGCATCTCGATCGGCCGCAATTTGCTTCATGGTACGCCCAGTCTTGACCGACTGATCCTCGAGTTTTTTCGAAATGGGTTTGGCCTCGTCGCCCGTTTTAAGGATTAACCACTGATTTTTCTCACCGTCGCGACCGCGGATCCGAACGAGTGTCCATTCTCCCTTAGCTTTTTTTCCCTCGAGAACGAGGTGGAGCTTGCCTTCCCGCAGTGATTTCACCGGCTGTTCGCCGTAAACGAAATAGGTCCCCCGGTCCCACACCATTACCGTACCACCGCCATACTGGCCTTCCGGAATAATTCCCTCGAAGTCCTCATAATCAATGGGATGATCTTCCACTTCGACTGCAAGGTGCTTTTCACCTCGTTTCCAGGGAAGCCCTTTGGGTAACGCCCACGATTTCAGGACGCCTTCCATCTCCAGCCGAAAATCGTAGTGCAAGCGTCGTGCGGCATGTTTTTGAATGACAAAGCGGGAGGCGCCTTTGATTTTTTTCGGCACCGGTTTTCCGCCAGCCGGCTCAGCTGTCTTCTTGAAGTCGCGTTTTCGCTTGTATTCGGCCAGTCCCATTCCACGCCTAACTTAACTACGGTTTAGCCAACTGCACGCGGCGTTCTGAACGCAAGCATACAGCACCGTTGGCTGCCCGATGTTCGCAGCCGCGAACGTCTATTACACGAATTACGTTTCGTTTGGCAGTGGTTCGCCTACGAGGTAACGAACGAAACGCCTGACCACAATATTCTCGCCTAGCTCGGAAATTTTGGTATTAACCAAATCTCTGATGGTCACATCAGGGTTTTTGATAAAAGCTTGTTCGAGCAGGCAAACCATGCTGTAAAACTTCTCAAGTTTCCCATCGACAATCTTATCAGCGACGTTTTCCGGCTTTCCCTTGACCTGCGCTTTGTAAATCTCCCGCTCAGCTTCGATCAGGTTCCCTGGAACGTCGGCGCGGCTGACGTAAAGCGGGTGCGCGGCGGCAATATGGAGGGTGATATCTTTTACAAATTCGCGAAACTTCTCGTTCCTTGCTACGAAGTCAGTCTCGCAATTTACTTCTACGAGGACGCCAACCTTGCCCTGGAGGTGAATATAAGAAGCCACTACGCCTTCTTTCGTTGCGCGCGAAGCCTTCTTACCGGCGCTGGCAATTCCTTTGGTTCGCAAAATTGTCTCTGCTTTCTCGAGATTGCCGCCGCTCTCAACAAGAGCGCGTTTGCAGTCCATAAAACCTGCATTGGTTTTTTCACGGAGCTGCTTAACCAGTTGGGGATCAATTTCAGCCGTTGTTTTCATTAGGTGCTAAGTCTTACAATCTCGAGGTCTCGGAGGATTGTCCTTGCGATTCAACGCAAGCATCATGCTGACACACCGGCCATTTCGACTTGCTCGCGGATGCGCGTTTCGTTGCTGGCCGAAACGATGGCGTCCACAAGCTTCTGCAGAATGACGCGAATCGCGCGAATTGCGTCGTCGTTACCCGCGATCGGGTAATCGATAATGTCGGGGTCTGCGTTGGTGTCCACGATGGCAACCACGGGTATGTTCAGGCGCCTCGCTTCGTTTACAGCGTTCTGCTCGCGGATCGTATCGATTACCACCAGGGCGTCGGGCAATTGCGACATCTCGATTATCCCATCAAGATTGCGCCGCAGCTTTGCCGCCTCCCGATTAAGAGCAGCCAATTCCTGGTTGCCCATCTTCTTGTATTCAGGGGATTGTTCGATCTGTTCGATATATCTCAGCCTTCCAATGCTCTTGCGGATGGTCGCGAGATTGGTCAACGTGCCGCCCAGCCAGCGCTGATTCACATAAAACTGAGTGCAAGCCAGCGCGGCCTCTTTTATTGCTTCCTGCGCCTGTTTCTTGCAGCCGACGAATAAAATCCTGCCGCCACGCCGTGTCACGTCCTGGAGAAATTCAGTAGCTCGCCGAAGCTGAAGCACGGTTTCATCCAGATTGATGATATAAATCTGATTGCGCTGCTCGAAGATGAAAGGCTTCATCTTTGGATTCCAACGCTTCGTCTGATGCCCAAAATGGACACCAGCTTCCAAAAGTTCAGGTACTAATTCTGTGGTTTCTGCCATAGGAGAAAATCCGCGAGGGGGAACTCCGGAGCGGGACGGTGAAGATGCTACATCACCCGTTGATGTGCAACCTGAAATTCATCTTTCTTGTACCCTCATTCAGCCCTGCCTCGGGACTGATAATAATGGGTTTCCAGATGGCGGCGGTCGGCGACGCTTTGAGGCCCAAACCGCGACGTGGACCGAGGTTGCGCTGAATGGCGGGACCTCTTTCCTAGCAAGATGTGGATCACCAGCAAAATCGGTAATGCCAGACCAACAGCAAGGTGAATCCAACTCGTACCCGCGCGCAGTCTTTCGCCGCCGGCGTAGTACAAGCCGTAACCAGTGATGATTAAAACGGCAAACGCACTGAGAAAAATCGAGCCGTTTGTTCGATTGCGGCGCGCACGCCATGCAAATCTCACATGGCCGTTCAAGAGCATGCCGATCAGTACCAGAATCGCCATCGCGGCGGCGCCATGAATTTTCATCGCCCAGGATTTCGCGCCTGCCTCAAAATCGCCAGGCGAAGCCGGAAGGTAATTCCAATATGCCCATGCTGCGCCGCTCAAAAAAAGCGCCGCAAACACGATGTAGAGAAAATATCTCTGCAAACGCTTCAATCGAATCGAGTCCGGTCGCAGGTGTCGCATGAGGAGTGAAACATCCAGGATGGGGCACCATTGCGCTCCAGCAATAATGCATCTGCCTGATATTGCGATAATAAACCCGCCGCCTTCTCGCGCAGTAAAAAAACGATTTTGGTAAGGGCGTCCGCAGTCGTGCATTCCGCAGCCGCTACGCTGACGCTGATCAGTTCCCGTCCAGATCGACGGGTGCGACCATCAAGCAATGGAGTCACGTAATCGCTACGATAACGCCGACGCTGAAAATAGATTCCAGAAGTCGCCATGGCACGCTCGCGCAGCCGCACTGCACCGGCAACGCGCGTCGGATATGCCGGGTGTCGCAAGTGAATAAGCTGCGACGCTGGCCCAAACGTTTTGAGATCACCACCGGCATTGACGATTCCGCATCTAATTCCATTCTCTTTCAATGCATCGACGGCGCGATCGACGGCAAAACCTTTCGCGATCCCTCCAAGGTCTATAATCAGGCCTCGGCGGAAAAAGACCTCGTTGTTTCGTCGCAGAAAAATGTCACGCGAGGTGGCGGCTGGACTAAACTGATAGCCGCAACGAGGAAGGTAACTCCATTTGGTAAGCTTTGGAGCGACCGTGATATCGAATGTGCCATCGCTTTCTTCGGCAAACCGCTTCGAAGCCTTCATGACCTGCCATGTCCAGGGATGCACATTCACGCCTTTTGGAAATGCGTCGCGATTCATACGCGACACATCACTCAACGGATCGTGAAAGCTCATCAGGCGATGCACCGTCGCAATCGCAGCGAATGCAGCTTCAATTCCGCGGGCGAGCATTCTTTCGTTGCGTCCACGCACCGTGATTTCGACAAATGTCCCCAGCAAGGGACGACACCGTCGCACTTCAATGCTTGAGGGCAGTTTCATAAAAGGCCAGCAGGCGTTTGACCCCGTCGGTGACGTGGCGACAACTCAAAGTCGCTCCGCTGATATTTTTAATATCGCTGTCGAGCTTGAGTGTCGATCGGCTGGTCTTCCCGACAAATTGGGCGCGCCATTTTTGATCTCGAATCTGCCCACCATAAGTCTCGCGATAGTCCATAATCTCGATTTGCTTGACTGAACCGTTCGCGTTCAAACCAGCGGCATAGGTGATAAATTCATGTTTACCCACCACTTCATCGACGATAAACCAGCCACCTCCGCTAACGCGCCAGACCTGCTGTTCGTCGCGCAGAACACGCACGCCGCTCGCCTGTTCGATACTCTTACGTTGGAGGCTCGTCAGCTTCACGGGCGTTGATGTGAATGATTTGCCTGGAAAAATTGCCTGCTGCGCTTGATCGACCGTTAAGTATTGAATGGCAAACGCAGACGGGGCTACTAACGCCGAAGCTGGTATCGCGATGAAAATGAATTCCGGCTTCATCCCGCGCTAAAAATTAAATCCCACCTTCAGCCGAAACAATTGTCGAGTCTCCTCGGCAAAAGTTTGTCCATCTGCTGGCTCGTCCACGCCTTTGCCGTAGACCTGATAATTCCACGTAAGCGTCGCCCACCAATTCTTTTGGGAATAATGAATGCTTGGACCGGCATAAAAAACGCGGTGTTCGAAGTTATCCAGGTCGAAAAGCGGATATTCCCATCGGGTGTGAATTTCAACGCCCGCATACCAATTTGGAGCGAAGCGATAGGTCACACCGGCTGCCCCTTCGAACGAGAGTTCCCTCGGATATTGCTCGGCTGGCAGTTTGCCCCACGCCCATTCAGCGCCCAGGTCGAGAGCACAAATTAGCCGATCTTCCAGGAAGTCTTTTTGGAAATCGACCTCCGGTTTGACGTAGCGTTCATGTTGATCGAGGCCATCGACTTCATCGTGCAACAGGTAACCAGCTTCTAATCGTAGCGCGACCCCAAGAGGATCCTTGAACGGGCTCAACACGCGATATTTCGCCGAACCTTCAAATCCGCCGAACCGGTAGGCGTTAGTGTTATCCAAAGCATCGCGGTCGCCATCGACCCCTTTGTTGTAGAAATAATGTTGGATGAGCGAAAGACTCGCCTGAAATTGATCCGTAAATCCATATTCGGCTTCCGTTTCGAAATGTGTTCCGTAATACGTCCCTTCGCTTTTTCCTTCGCTTAAGGTAACGAATTGGTAAACCTCCCAACGGTTCGCGGGGAGGGTTTCCGCACCACGCACGAAACCGAAGAGCTGCTCATCCGCCCGCAACTCGCCAAGGCAAAGCAGAAACCCGAGTACCAATAAAGATCGAATCTTCATTGCTTCGATCTTCTAACACTGACCTCAGTAATGCGCTGCCGGAGCGTTGCTATTTTTTGACGGTCGATTGCAGCGCAATTCGGGGCGCGGTAAAGCAACGCGCCGCTAAACCGAATTTCGCGAGGCTTTCTCAACGAATCTGGCGAGAATCCAGCAAAGATCAGAAAGTCGATTTAGATAACGCAAAATCTCACCATTGAATTCTGCGTCGCTCGTGCTGAATGCAGCGATGTGCCGCTCCGCGCGACGACAGGTTGTGCGAGCAAAATCAAGAGCTGCCGAAACGCGGTTTTCGCCGGGAATCACCCAGTCCTTCGGATAAAGCGATTTGTCTTTCTCCAGCTCGTTAATCACCGCTGTGATGCGGTCGACCATCGTCGGCGTGGTGATTTGAAAGCCATCTCTCGAGAGACGTTCTCTGTCGCTTGGAGCAGTTGCCAGTTCGCCCATAACGACAATCAAATCTTTTTGTGCGGCTAAAATTTCGTCACAAATGAATTTATGCGTAGCAACGGATCGAGCCAAACCAAGCGCAGCAGACAGCTCATCTACACAGCCGTAGGCATCGACACGCGGATCGCTCTTGGAGACGCGGTGGCCGTACATCAAGGACGTCTCGCCCTTATCGCCAGTTTTGGTGACGATCGACATCAGGCAAATTGTAGGGTGTTTCGGTGAAACGCCAACCGTAAGTCGGCGTTGAAACACTGAATCCTTACAAAAGTCCCGACGCTCTCCTACCCGATCGCCGGCTGAGGCTCCGCTTCTTCGATCACTGGCGCGCCAATTGGCTCACCTTTTTCAACCAACTTGATCTCGCGGTGCTCAGGAAAACCAGTCCCAGCGGGGATCAAGTGACCCATGATCACGTTTTCCTTGAAGCCGCGCAGTCTATCGACTTTACCCAGCGTCGCTGCTTCGGTCAGAACACGAGTCGTATCCTGGAACGACGCAGCGGAAATGAAGCTGTCGGTTTCAAGAGAAGCCTTCGTGATCCCGAGCAAGACGGGAACGGCTTCCGCAGGCTTGCCACCCTTTTCGACAACCTTCTTGTTTTCCTCTTCGAAGTCGAGCTTGTCGACCTGATCGCCCCATAGCAACGAGGTATCGCCAGGATCGGTGATCTTCACCTTGCGCAACATCTGACGCACGATGATTTCGATGTGCTTGTCATTGATCTCTACACCTTGCAACCGGTAAACCTCTTGAACTTCGTTGACCAGGTGCTCCTGCAAATCCTGCGGTCCGCAGACCTCAAGGATTTCATGGGGCACAACGGGGCCTTCAGTAAGCTGCTGCCCTTTCTTTACGAAATCGCCCTTAAACACGATAATGTGTTTGGTAAGCGGGATCAGATGCTCTTCTTCAGCTCCGGTATCTGGATCCTTTAAAATTAGGCGTCGCTTTCCGCGAACAGTGCCACCCATTTCCACCACGCCATCGATCTTGGCAATCTCAGCGGCGTCTTTTGGCCGTCGTGCTTCGAATAATTCGGCCACGCGCGGCAAACCCCCGGTGATGTCTTTGGTCTTTGCCACTTTTCGGGGCGTCTTTGCCAGTAGTGCGCCAGCACGTATCTTCTGGCCTTCTTCCACGATGACGTGGGCGCCGGCCGGGATCGAATAGCTCGCGAGCACTTCCTTCTTGTCATCCACGATAACAATTTGTGGGTGCAAGTCCTCCTTATGCTCGATGATAACCGTCCCCATCAGACCCGTCGCTTCATCGACGTCGCGTTTGATTGTGACGCCCGCGATCATGTCGCGGAACTCGATCTTGCCACCCTTGTCGGTAAGAATTGGGACATTGTAGGGGTCCCATTGAACGAACGTTTCGCCCTTCTTGACGTCGGTGCTATCGCCTTTGGAGATCATTGAACCGATGACCACATTGTAGCGCTCAAGTTCGCGGCCTTCAGCGTTGTGCACGCTAATTGAACCGTTTTTGTTTAACGCGATCCAACTGCCGTCGAGTGCTTGAACAGTCCGCAGGTCGTTGAAGCGTACCGTGCCGTCGTTCTTCGCCTTGATGATAGGTTGCTTGAAGGTCTGGCTGGCCGTGCCACCAATGTGGAATGTACGCATCGTTAATTGCGTTCCCGGCTCGCCAATTGATTGTGCCGCAATGATACCTACCGCTTCGCCCAGCTTGACGAACTGGCCTGTAGCCAAATTGCGCCCATAACACATCGCGCATACGCCGCGGCCACACTCGCACGTAAGAACCGAACGAATCTTCAAACTCTCCACGCCCACGCGTTGAAGTTCCCCGGCGATCTTTTCATCAATCAATTGATTCGCTTTGACGATCTTTTTCTTTTTGTCGACTGGATCGGCGATCGTTTCGCAACTTACGCGTCCGATAATGCGCTGACCCAAATCGACTACTTCTTCGTCGCCCTCGTAAATCGAGCGCACTACAATGCCATTTACGGTGCCACAATCCGCTTCGTTGATAATCACGTCCTGTGCTGCGTCGACCAGTTTTCGTGTGAGATATCCAGAGTCGGCCGTCTTTAGCGCCGTGTCGGCAAGACCTTTGCGCGCGCCGTGCGTGGAAATAAAATATTCCAGCACGCTCAAGCCCTCTCGGAAGTTCGACGTGATCGGGCGCTCGATGATTTCACCGGAAGGTTTGGCCATCAAACCACGCATACCTGCGAGCTGACGAACCTGTTGGCGATTACCACGCGACCCGGAATCCACCATCAAAAAGACAGGATTCAACTCTTTACGGCCATCGTTATGTTCGAGAGTGCGGAACATCGCACTGGAGATTTCGTCTCCCGCATGTGTCCAAATGTCGATGATCTTATTATAGCGTTCGCCGTCCGTGATGATGCCCTTGCGATATTGCTGTTCAACCTGCCGAATCTGCTTGTAGGCATTTTCCAGCTCCGTCTCCTTTTCCTTCGGAATTATCATGTCCGAAATTCCAATGGAGACGCCAGCTTTGGTGGCTTCGGCAAAACCGAGCTCTTTTAATTTGTCCAGGGTAACAACCGTCTCTGCCGGGCCTGCAATCTGATAACACCGCCAGATGATGTCGCTAAGCTGCTTCTTGCCAGCAGGCCTGTTGAAGAATCCAAGTTGCTTGGGCCAAATTTCATTGAAGATAACGCGCCCTGCTGTGGTCTCGATCGTTCTGGTTTCCGCATTTCCGTAGATTGTTTGTTTACCGAAATCGGGGTTCTTAAGACGGATGCGGTCGTGCGTATGAATACTTCCTTCCGCCATCGCAAATTCCACTTCGATTGCATCACCGAACAGTGGAAGTCTATGACCATCATCCTTCCCCGGGCCGCGTGGGTTTTGGGTGAGATAGTAACAGCCGAGCGTGATATCTTGAGACGGGGTTGTAATAGGTTTGCCGCTGGAAGGAGAAAAGATGTTGTTTGGCGCGAGCATCAGCATGCGCGCTTCCATCTGAGCTTCCACCGAGAGCGGAACGTGCACGGCCATCTGGTCACCGTCGAAGTCGGCGTTATAGGCGGTGCAAACCAGCGGATGAATGCGAATGGCTTCACCCTCGATTAATTGCGGTTCAAACGCCTGAATGGATAGTCGGTGCAAAGTCGGCGCGCGATTAAGCAATACTGGATGACCTTTGGTCACTTCCTCAAGGATGTCCCAGACTTCCGGTGTTTGACGCTCGATCATCTTTTTCGCGCTACGCACCGTGTGTACATAGCCGAGATCTTTTAGCCGGCGGATGATGAATGGCTCGAAAAGAACCAACGCCATCTTTTTCGGCAATCCGCATTGCTGCAGCTTTAACTCAGGCCCAATCACAATCACGGAGCGCCCCGAGTAATCGACACGTTTCCCAAGCAGATTTTGACGGAAACGGCCACCCTTTCCCTTGAGCATGTCGCTCAGCGATTTCAGCGGCCTGTTGCCTGCGCCAGTGACGGCGCGACCATGTCTGCCATTGTCGAACAGGGCGTCGACTGCTTCCTGCAGCATTCGTTTTTCGTTGCGAATGATGACGTCCGGCGTTTTGAGCATGAGCAGATTCTTCAGCCGATTGTTACGATTAATAACCCGGCGATAAAGATCGTTCAGATCGGATGTCGCGAAACGTCCTCCCTCGAGTGGAACAAGCGGTCGCAGATCTGGCGGAATGACCGGCAATACATCCAAGATCATCCATTCAGGGCGCGCGTGGGAATTCTGGAAGCCCTGGATAAGCTTTAAACGCTTTGCCAGTTTCTTGCGGATTTGTTTGCTCTTGGTGGCGCCCATCGCTTTCTCAAGCTCCTTGTTGAGCTTGTTGAGATCGATCTCGGCCAAAAGTTTTCTAATTGCTTCAGCGCCCATGCCCGCGACGAAATCTTCGCCATATTGTTCCTGTGCTTCGCGGTATTCGACTTCGTTAAGCAGTTGCGTTTTCTGCAACGGTGTCTTGCCTGGGTCGATGACAATGTAATCCTCGTAATAAATGACGCGCTCGAGCTGGCGTGCGCTCATGTCCAGCATGAGGCCAATGCGCGAAGGCATGCATTTGTAAAACCAGATGTGCGACACGGGCACGGCCAATTCTATGTGCCCCATTCGTTCGCGACGTACGCGCGCCAATGTGACTTCCACCCCGCACCGATCACAGATGACGCCCTTATGCTTAATGCGTTTGTATTTCCCGCATGAGCATTCCCAATCCCGCGTCGGACCAAAAATGCGCTCACAGAAAAGGCCGCCCTTCTCCGGTTTAAAAGTCCGGTAATTGATTGTCTCGGGATTTTTGACTTCGCCTTTACTCCACGAACGCATCGTGTCACTCGACGCGACGCCAATCGCCACTTGATCAAAACCCACTGGGCGCTCTTCGCCCACTAACTCACGCCAGGAATGTTCGTTCATGTTCTTTAGATAATTTACAATTTAAAATTTATGCGACGCTCTCTAGGAAGGTAGGTGCCTGACCGCCGACTTTTACGTCCAGGCCCAGACTCTGCATTTCTTTGATCAGAACGTTGAAAGACTCGGGAGTTCCCGCTTCAAGCGAGTTATCGCCCTTGACGATGGACTCGTAGATTCGAGTTCGCCCTTGCACGTCATCGGATTTAACGGTGAGCAACTCCTGCAAAGTATAAGCCGCTCCATACGCTTCCAGCGCCCACACCTCCATTTCGC
This sequence comes from Candidatus Udaeobacter sp., assembly GCA_036495465.1. Taxonomy (GTDB): domain Bacteria; phylum Verrucomicrobiota; class Verrucomicrobiia; order Chthoniobacterales; family UBA10450; genus Udaeobacter. The sequence continues at coordinate 16,885 of DASXMV010000087.1, forward strand.
CAAAACGTTGGCCACCGTATTGCGCCTTCCCGCCAAGAGGCTGTTGAGTAACGAGTGAGTATGGTCCGACTGCGCGGGCATGAATTTTGTCCGCCACCAGGTGGCCGAGTTTCATCATATAGATGTAGCCAACCACAACCTCCTGGTCGAAAGGATCGCCGGTGCGTCCGTCAAAGAGCTTTGCCTTACCGCTTTCCTGTACCCATGTGAACCCGTCCTTCTTTCGGGCATCCTGCAAATACTCGCGAATTTGCTTTTCCTTGATCCCGTCGAACACCGGAGTGGCCACCTTAAATCCAAGCGCCCTTGCAGCAACGCCCAGGTGCGTTTCGAGAACCTGTCCCACGTTCATACGGCTTGGAACGCCCAACGGGTTGAGCACAATTTCCACAGGTGTGCCGTCCGCCAGGAAAGGCATGTCTTCTTCAGGCACGATCCGGGCAACAACGCCTTTATTTCCGTGGCGCCCTGCCATCTTGTCGCCCACACTTAGCTTGCGCTTGCTCGCAATGTAAACCTTGACCTGCTTGATGATTCCTGGGTCGATATCGTCGCCGCTTTCAACCCGGTCCATGGCGCGATCGCGTTCCAGCTCCAGTTCCGCAAACTTGTGCTCGTAGGCACCGATAATTTCCCGGATCTTGTTTCGAATTGGACTTGGGTCGATCTCGACGTGGTCGTGTGCCGTCGCCAGTTTTCGCAAGAGCGTCTTGGTGATCTTCCGATTGGCCGGAATAATGATCTCACCGTTCTTGGCGTTCACCACGTCCAGGGGAACTTTTTCCCCCAGCAGGACATTCGAAAGCGAATCGGTCAATTGCTCGACCAGGGTCTCTTTCTTTTTCTTGTGATCTTCACTGATGGTTTTCAGCTGCCGTCTGGTCTCTGCCGGTGTGAGTTTCTCCCGGGAAATTTCGCGACGGGACGACACCTTTACATCCATCACAATCCCGTAGGTACCGGAGGGAACCGTAAGCGACGTGTCCTTCACGTCCGCTGCTTTTTCGCCAAAGATTGCGCGCAGGAGGCGTTCTTCTGGAGCCAATTCGGTTTCACTCTTCGGCGTGATCTTGCCAACCAGAATGTCACCCGGCTTCACTTCCGCACCGACCCGCACAACCCCATCGGGGCCGAGGTTGCGCAGAGCTTCTTCGCTAACATTCGGAATGTCCCGGGTAATTTCTTCCGGTCCAAGTTTGGTGTCACGCGCGCCGATTTCAAATTCATCGATGTGGATGGAGGTATAGACATCCTCCTTTACCACTTTCTCCGAGATCATAATGGCATCTTCGAAGTTGTATCCATTCCAAGGCATGAACGCGACGAGTACGTTGCGTCCCAAAGCCAGTTCGCCCTGATCGGTATTTGGACCATCGGCGATGACCTGACCGCGCTTCACGTGCTGACCTTTGTGCACAATCGGTTTCTGATTCACGCACGTGCCGGCATTTGATCGCATGAATTTGCGGAGCTCATAAACGTGAATTCCTGCCTGTGCATCGGTCTTAAGTTTCTTTTTGCTTTCAGGCAGATGACCATCCTTAGTCACAATGATCTGGTCCGCCATCACCGAAGCCACCTTGCCGCTGTCCGCGGCGAGAACAACCGCGTGAGAATCTCGCGCCACCTTGTCTTCCAAGCCTGTGCCCACAAGCGGCGCCTCAGAAACCACAAGAGGAACGCCCTGGCGTTGCATGTTGGAACCCATGAGTGCCCGGTTTGCATCGTCGTGCTCGAGGAACGGAATAAGTCCCGCCGCTACCGATACCAGCTGTTTCGGTGAGACGTCCATGTGGTTCACCTTGGAAGGATCCACCTCGAGAAAATCGCCACGATAGCGCACAGATACTTTTTCACCTGTGAAATGTCCGTGGCCATCAATAGGCGCATTGGCTTGCGCAACGAGAAAATTCTCCTCCCGATCGGCGGTAAGATATTCGATCTGATCTGTCACACGGCCTTTTTCCACTTTGCGATAAGGCGTCTCGATGAATCCGAATTCATTGATCCGAGCAAAAGTGCTCATCGAGCTAATGAGACCAATGTTCGGGCCTTCCGGTGTCTCAATGGGACAAATACGTCCGTAATGGGACGGGTGAACGTCGCGCACCTCGAATCCGGCGCGCTCACGACTAAGGCCGCCCGGTCCAAGAGCCGACAAACGGCGTTTGTGGGTTAACTCGGCGAGTGGATTCGTTTGATCCATGAACTGCGAAAGCTGTGACCGACCAAAGAAATCGCGGATAACAGCGCTCAGAGCTTTTGGATTAATCAACTTCTGCGGGGTCATGCCATCCACATTGATGTCGAACAGAGTCATACGCTCCTTGACCAGCCGCTCCGTACGAGCAAGACCGACACGACACTGATTCGCCAGCAACTCTCCAACGGTGCGCACACGACGGCTGCCCAGATGATCAATGTCATCCAGGGTACCTTCTCCCCGTCGCAGATTGATGAGGTATTTGATCGCCGCAATGAAATCTTTATCTGTTAGAATCCGCTCGGTAGAATCCACGTTGATCCCAAGTTTTTGATTAATCTTGTAGCGGCCGACGCGGCCAAGGTCGTATTTCTTCGGATCAAAAAAGAGTCTCTTAAGTAGAGCGCGCGCATTAGCTACCGTCGGGGGATCGCCGGGGCGAAGACGGCGGTAAATGTCTTTGAGGGCTTCTTCCTGATCATGGGCAGGATCTTTTCGAAGCGCCTTGACGATGGTGTCATCGTTCGAGATGTCGATCACTTTCACCTCGTGAATCTTGAGGGCCATGATTTGGCGTATGGTCGCCAGAGTCAGCGGTTCAAAAGCTCGCGCCACCGTTACATCGCCATCACGAATCTCCGCGGTCAGCACTTTGGTGGCCAGCATCTCTTCGTCGAGCTTCTCACTCAGCTTCAGAGTCTCGATATTGTAAAAGAGTTTGATGACCTCTTCGTCAGAGCCATAGCCCAGAGCGCGAAGGAAAGTTGTGGCAAGAAACTTCCGGCGCCGCTTGCGCCGATCGAGATAAATGTAAAGAAGATCGGCCGTATCAAATTGGACCTCGATCCATGATCCCCGGTCCGGAATAATCCGGAAACTGTAGAGCACCTTGCCGTTTACGTGTACGGTTGATTCAAAGGCGATTCCAGGAGAACGGTGCAACTGGCTTACGACTACGCGCTCTGCACCGTTAATAACAAAGGTGCCCTGCGGGGTCATCAGCGGGATTTCTCCCATATAAACTTTTTCTTCCTTCGTGCCTTTTTCTTCCCGTAGTTGAAACGTGACGTGCAGGGGCGCGCTATAAGTTTGCCCTTCACGTTGTGCCTCCAACGCGCTCAACTTCGGCTCGCCGATTTCGTAATGACTGAAATCCAGCACCGCCTTTTCATCATAGCTCTCGATCGGAAAGACCTCTTTGAAGACAGCCTGGAGGCCTTGATTCTTCCGTTTTGAAAAAGGGACGTCTTTTTGAAGGAAATCAACGTACGAATTTGCCTGAACCTCAATTAGATTCGGCGGTTCAATCCCTTCCTTGATGCTTCCGAAGTAAATACGTTCCGACATAAGTCACTAGCCAAGAGTTAGGCCTCGCGACGTTCACGCCACCTACGTGACCGAAGCGGGCAGGATTTTTATGCGCTCAGCAGCGAGCGATGGACACAAAAATACATCCAGAATAGTGGGTTGTCAAATTCACCCACTATTCTGCTGCCGTTTTTGTAATTTACCGCTAAACGCCGGGTTAAAAATAGGTCTGTCTGCCTCTAACAGGAAACTACAGTAGCTCGGAATTTCTGCTCTGCAAGGAAAAATACATCGCGCACGTTAGTCCCCACCAGTCCTAGGGATAGGGGAACCCGCGACCTCGACTGAACAATCCTTGGGTTACTTAATTTCGACCTTCGCCCCGGCGGCCTCGATCTTCTTCTTGATCTCGTCCGCCTCTTCCTTGGTCACGCCTTCTTTGATCGTCTTTGGCGCGCCTTCCACAAGGGCCTTGGCTTCTGCCAAGCCGAGTCCTGGCACCGCGCCACGAACCTCCTTAATCACAGCAATCTTGTTCGAGCCCATTTCCTTCAAAATCACATCGAAGGTAGTTTTCTCTTCTGCCGCCGGAGCTGCTGCTCCGCCAGCCGCGCCTGCCGCCGGGCCAGCCACTGCAACCGGGGCCGCTGCGCTTACTCCCCACTTTTCTTCGAGCTGCTTGACCAACCCGGCAATCTCCAGCACCGACAGGCTGCTAAGTTGTTCCACCAATTTATCTGTATCTGCCATTTCTTATTTCCTCCAATTGCCGTTTCCGAAGGCCTTCGGAAAATTAAGGCCAATAGCCACTGGCCCGGACAGTTTTTGTTTCAATTCCCGACCCGCCATTGCGAGCGGAAAAACCTTTCACGCAGTTGATTGCGTGGCCGCTCCTTCCTTTTCTGCCTTCGCCTTCAACAATCGCGCCAACGCGGAGCCTGGTTCATTCAGCACGCGGACGAGGCGTGTCGCCGGCGCCAACAGTAATCCCAGTAATTGCGCCAGCAAAATTTCGCGCGCCGGCAAGTCCGCCAATTTCTCTAGTTCTGTAGCGGAAAGAACCGCACGGTCAACGAATCCAATCTTCAGCGTCGCGATTTTGAATTCAGCCGCAAAGGTTTTAAAAATTTTTGCGACGGGCGCCACATCGTTTTCGCCGGTCACAACGGCTGTCTGACCCGTCAGTTGCTCGCCTGCATCAGGAAAACCAGAATCAGTCATGGCACGCTTGAGAAAGTTATTCTTCACCACGTGCATTTCCGCGCCCGTTGACGCCAGCCGGTTTCGCAATTCACTGAAATCGCCGACCTTCATGCGCTGGTAGTCGGTTACGAGCACGAACGGTGAACGCTTCAGCTTATCGGACAGATCGGAAACGATGCTGGTTTTCTCTGGTCTCATTTTGTCTTCGTTATTGGGCCTCTACGACTACACATTCAAATATGGCGCGGGATCAACACGAACCCCGGGAGACATGGTCGCGCTGATGGTCACGCCTTCAAGATACCTCCCTTTTGCGGACGCGGGACGAGCTCGAACGACAGCCTCTATTACTGCGCTTCCGTTTTCCACCAAAGCATTGTCCTCAAACGAAAATTTTCCAACCGGAACCGCTACGTTGCCGTTCTTATCCAGTTTAAACTCCACGCGGCCTGCTTTGACTTCCTGCACCGCCTTGGCTGTGTCATCTGTTACGGTACCGGTCCGAGGATTTGGCATCAGCCCGCGCGGCCCGAGCACTTTCCCCAGTTTGCGTACTTCGGCCATGGCCGCTGGCGTCGCAATTGCGACATCGAAATCTTGGAAACCGTCCTGACATTTCTGAATTAGATCTTTCATCCCAACAAACTCCGCGCCCGCCTCTCTGGCCGCCTGCGCCGCCTCGCCCTCGGCAAAAACCAGCACTCGAACCTTTTTCCCGCTGCCATGCGGGAGGGGACAGGTTCCACGAACCATCTGATCGGATTGCTTCGGATCAACACCCAGCCGGAAGGAGACCGTCACAGTCTGATCAAACTTCGTCTGTGGAAACTTTTTCAGTGTCGAAACGGCGTCCACGAGGGTGTACGACTTCGCCCTCTCCACTTGTTGCGCCGCGGCGCGATAACGTTTGCTTCGATTCCTTTGCATGTTCGTGTGCAGTCCTAGCGCCCCAATCTCTTAAACCAGATACCGAGGCTCCTGCTTAACTGTCGCCCAGCTCGCAACAAGCGAACGGAGGATGTGAAGAGTAGCGGCTATCTTTCTGTTGTCAAAATCAAGTTCTACGCAATGGGACCCGTTAATCCACTGCAACTCCCTCTTCTGGCGACTCGATTGCTTTGGAAGCGCCTTGCACGATCGGTGCTCCCTTCCTGATGATCTTCCCTTCTTTCATAACAAATGTCACCCGCTCGGTCGCTGTGATATCCGCAGTCGGATCGCCTGGCATCGCGACAATATCGGCCAGTTTTCCTTTCTCCAGCGTGCCGACTTTTTCGGAAATCCCCAAAAGGTCAGCGTCATTTGAAGTAGCTGCTTTCAACGCATCAATCGGTCTCATCCCCAGATCAACCATCAACTTGAATTCCTTTGCGTTTTGGCCGTGGGGAAAGACAGCCGCGTCCGTTCCAAAGGAAATCTTCACACCTATTTTTATAGCATTGCGAAACATCTCCGAGCGGGCGGCAGTCGCGGCCTTGGCTTTTGCCTGCAAAGCCATTGGATAATTCTGCAGTTTACCCATGATCCAATCCGACGCCATCAGAGTAGGCGTGAGGAAGGTGCCTTTCTCTTTCATTCGCGCGAGCGTTTCCGGTTTCATGAATGAGCCATGCTCGATTGAATCGACACCCGCTTCGATAGCTTCGCGGGCAGCCTGATCACCATGACAATGCACGGCTACTTTTTTGCGTAACCGATGCGATTCATCGACCAGCGCTACGATTTCCGCGGGGGTTAGCTGAGGCGTATCGACTTCGTCCGTCAACGAAAGCACGCCACCGGATACAGCGGCCTTGATCACGTCGGCACCATTCTTTACTTCAAACCGTACTGCCTTGCGGATTTCCTCGGGTCCATCCGCAATGCCATCCGTGTAGTCAGGCTCCCGGCCAAAAAGAAAGTCGCGAAACCCATTGGTCGGGTCGAAATGACCGCCCGTAGCACCGATCCCTTTGGTCGCCACCAGCATGCGTGGACCAACGATCAGCCCTTTATTGATGGAATTGCGCAATGCCACATCGACAAACTCACGGCTGCTGACGAAGCGGCTTCCCAAGTCGCGAACGGTGGTGAAGCCTGCTTCCACTGTCGCTCTCGCGAAGGTTGTCGCGCGAATCGCCTGCTCGGAAACGTTGAGATCAAGCTCCTGTAGCCGGCGGACGTTGTAGTCACCTGCGTAATCGAGAGTGAGATGCGTATGCGCATCCATAAATCCCGGTGCAAGCGTGGCATCCCCAAGGTCGATCACCTGCGCACCGGCGGGAATCACCAGGTTGCTGCCAACATCAATAATCTTATCGCCTTCGACCAGGACAACACCGTTCTGCAGTAGCGTTTTGGATTTCCCGTCGAACAGGCGTTCCGCTTTGACCGCGATCAACTGTTCGGTTGCGCGGGCTGGCATCACCCAAAGCACAAGCGCAGCGAGCGCCAGCGAAAGCCGCAGACAAAATTGGCGACAAACTAGAATCTTCATCGTTGCGATATAAAGGTGCGTGTAACTAAAGCAAGACTGGCACCGCGAAATGGACGAATCTTGAAGTTTGGGACCTAAGCAGATTCGACGTCTAGACCTGTGCAATCTGCTACTGATTACGCAGTTTCGCCGTGCTGTCCGCCAATCCCTGTTGCGCCGGGACGAGAGATGGATCGATTACCAGCGCCTCCCTGAATGCTGTCGCTGCGCGATCGTACTGATTGAATAACGCGAGATACCGTCCGCGATTCGTCAGCATTCGCGCGTACGCAGGTAATATTTTGATTTTCACGACATCATCTTTTTCGAATCGGAGCGTCCCGTCAGCCAAGCCGCGAGTCTGAAGAGGCACGTCCGGCAAATCGCGAAAATTGCGATCCTCGCTGAGATTGAAAACAAGTCCTCGCGGAACGAGCTGATATTTTTGAGTGATCCACCGGGTCAGCTCGCCGTTAACTGAATCAGATGAAAGCAAATCACTAGTCATATAAACCGGAGCGATCTTACTCTCGTCAGTCACAATCGACTGGATCATCTCTAAGAACGTGGCGCTGATTCGTTGAGTGAGCGCCGGGCTTGTCGCAAACATGGCGGGATCGGCTTCCCATTCCTTTAGGTCTTTAATAAACGCCTCAATCTTTTCGCTCGACCGCTGCACCAAACCGGGATACGCGGCTTTCAAATGGTCGAAATACCAAGAGCGGCGCAGCAGATTGATATCTATTACCTTAACATCGCGGCGGCGCTTCTCTACCGTCTGCGCGTAGAACATTGGCGAGGCAACCTGCCAATCAAGCGTGAGCAGCAGCCCGTTCGGTTCGACCGACTTGAATAAATTTTCGACATAATCGTGGGCGATAAAGTTATCCCTGCGATTGTTGAACGGCCAATTTGCGCCAACGGCGGTTGCGCCGACAAGCACAATAGCAGTTGCCGCTATCATAGACGGTTTCACAGCCGGTGAGGATTTGGAAACCACGCTCCGGATTAGCCAACGTATACCGACTCCTGCAGCAATCGCGATCGAGATGAATGCAGGCAGATAGTAAGCATCCTTGTCCTCCGCGATTTCGTAGCTGAGAGCGTAAGCCAGGTTCGCAATCACAATGGTCGATAAAAACCAGAATGTGGTGCGATCTCGCTTAAAAGCGTCAATGAAACCCGCGCACGCCAGGACAATCGCCAACGGAAGCCAGAAAAAGCCAAATTCGCGCAGCGCCATTCTACAGAATTCAGCGAACTGTTTTCCGATGATGGCGGGCGTGAAGGAAAAATAAACCTGATACTGCCGTCCCGTGATGTGCCACCATATTTCCTGCAGCGAACGAGGATGACCCCAGTTTATTACGGGCGAGCGCGAGGCGGCGAATGGCAGATAGGCGTAAACGATCACGAGAGCGAGGATTGAAATCAATGCGGCATAAGCCAGTCGTCTGGTCGCAAAGAATCTCGCGCCTTGTGTTCGATAAACGATGACTGCCACGGCTGGGAGTGTTAGCGCGACGGTTACGTGATGAACGCCCAATGCGAGCCCAAATACACATGCCGCCGTGTAAAGCAATGCGTCATGAGTCGTGTTCGACAAAACGCCTCGAGTGGCATCCATAGCTGCGCCGGTGTTCACTCTGTCTGCAACAATGCAGCGCCGCCATTTTAGCATCAGAAAGAAAATGAAGGTAATGAGCAGCGCATTCAGAGCATATACTTCGGTAATCGTGGCATAAGACCAAAGCGTGCGAGAAAACGCCATCAGCAACCCAGCGCCGACTGCAGGCGCGACCACTAACAGCCGCGCGATATTGGAATCATCCGCGTTTTTGCTCCGTTTTGCGCCTTTCTTTTCTCGCTTTGAGGCGGCAAGAAACGAAGCGGCGATCATTAACTCGACGACTGCCAGGGTGAGCATCGCACAGGCGGTCGCCGCAAACAGGGCGGACGAAAAATTGATGCGATGCGCGACGTTCCCGAAAGGCACGAGTGACGCAAGATGCGCAAGAACAGTCCACAACGGAACGCCCGGGGGGTGCGCAACTCCCAGGCCCTGAGCGACCACTATGAGTTCCCCGCTGTCTGTCACGGTAACCGTGGGGGCAAGCGTCCAGCTATAGAGAGCCAGTGCCACAACGAACACCAGCAGAGGACAGAGCGTCTCGACGCGAGACCAACGAACCGCCTCAACACTGATTTTGCGATCCGGCTTTGGGTCTGAAGCGGGAGTCAGCTTCGTCTTCTCGTTGTTTGGTTGCGTGTTCTTCGAAAGACCACGAGGCATAGCCTATCGTCTCGCAAACTTGCTTTCCTGCAAACGATCATACGCACCGCACGGATGGCTGTTTAGCGACCGCCAAGAAGAGGAGCATCAGAACTCCGACTCAAGTTTCTTGTATCCTGCGCTTTCTTCGCTTCAATCGCGCATGATGAAATGCCGAAATCTGCCGCGAACATCGATTATTTTGGGAATGCTCGTCACGGTGGCGCATTGCCTGGCGCTTCCAGCAAACCTCACTGCACAAACTTCAGCTTCGACGTCATCGCCCGCACCAACGCCTTCGGAATACAATCTCCGCTGGGGCGTAAAAATTCCCATGCGCGACAAAGTTGAACTCAATGCAACGCTGTATTTACCGAAAACGCCGGATGGATCGCTGCCCAGGACGCCGGTGATCTTCACCCTGACGCCTTATATTTCCGACACGTACCATGAGCGCGCCGCGTACTTCGCCTCCCATGGCTACGCCTTTGCGCTTGTCGACGTGCGCGGTCGCGGAAATTCGGGTGGCGAATTTGAGCCATTCACAAATGAGCCGCGAGATGGACACGACGTGACCGAATGGCTTGCCACACAGCCATTTTGCGATGGCAAGGTGGCAATGTGGGGAGGGTCTTACGCTGGGTTCGATCAGTGGGCAACCGCGAAGGAATTTCCCTCGCATCTTGCCACGATTGTTCCTGCTGCCGCCGCCCATCCGGGACTCGATTATCCGGCGAGCGAGAATGTTGGTCTAAGCTATGACGTACAATGGTTCACTTTCACAAGTGGCCGCACTGGGCAGAACAATCTCTTCGCTGATCAAAAATTCTGGCGAACGAAGTTTCTCGACGCTTACAAGAAACATATCGCTTTTAAATCGCTGGATTCCTTTATTGGAAATCCGTCAGTCAATTTTCAACGTATCCTTAAACATCCCTCAATGGATGCGTATTACGACGCCATGGTGCCCTCGCGCGAACAGTTTCATAAGATTGCGTTACCCATCTTAACAATCACCGCTCAATACGACGGTGATGAACTGGGCGCCCTGTCTTATTATCGGGATCATCTCGCGAATGTTTCGCCCGATGTACGCGCAAAACATTTTTTGATCATCGGCCCCTGGGATCACGCAGGAACGCGCACGCCCATGCCTGAAGTCGGGGGCGTGAAGTTCGGACCTGCAGCCGTCATCGATCTCAATGATCTCCATCGGCAATGGTACGACTGGACAATGAAAAACCGCCGGAAACCGGAATTTCTGAAGAACCAGGTTGCCTACTATTTGCTCGCACCCGGCAACAGCGGCGCCAATGGCGAATGGAAATATGTCGACAATTTCGAGACGCTGGTCGCCAACCCGAAGATCTTCTACCTCGATTCCAAAAATGGTGACGCGAATGGAGTCTTTCGTTCGGGTTCACTTGCTGACAGGCAGCCAAGCGGAGGTTCAGATAAATTTACCTACAATCCATTGGACACGACGCGCGGCGAAGTAGTCGACAGCGTCGACGCAAATGACAAAACCGCCGGCCTCGATCAAGCTTATCCGTTGAGTATCGGCGGGGATGGTTTGGTGTATCACACAGAGCCGTTGTCCAAAGAAACCGCCTTTGTCGGCTGCCCGGCGGTGACCTTGTGGTTGTCGGTTGACACGCCCGATGTTGATCTTTCCGCCCATCTGTACGAAATCCAGCCAGACGGAACGAGCATCATCCTTTGGACCGACGTTCGCCGTTTGCGATATCGTGATTCGCTCCGCGAAGCTAAACTGGTAAACCCCGGGGAAATCGTACGCTGTGATTTCAATCCCGGATTGTTCGTTGCTCGCCGGTTAATGAAAGGAAGCCGGCTTCGTCTGGTCGTGTCATCACCAAATTCTGCTCAGTGGCAAAAGAACTATTGCTCGGGCGGGGTCGTCGCTGATGAAACAGCAAAAGATGCACGCACCTGCCACGTTCAGGTATATCACGACGCGACTCATCCCAGCACAATCCAACTTCCGCTGCGATGACGCTTTTAACGCTTCGAATTATCATTATCACAGCAATCTGCTCGCTGACGGCGATTACCGTTCGTGCTGAGGCGGAGATTGTCGTCGCTATTCGCTACCTGCAGGCCGAAGGCACCAGCCGCTCGCACCTTTATCTGTATCGCGAGGATGGAAAACTGATCCGGCAATTAACGAACGATCGATCTGGACAGGACGCCACGCCGATTTTCGCGCCCGATGGCGCGAGCATCGTTTTCACTCGCGAAGAGCCTAATGGAGCCTCGGGGTTTTGGAGCATTGACCCGCGTGGTCCGGGGTTGACGAAACTGGATGCGGCGCCGGATTGGTACACTCAAGCAAAAAGCTCGCCCTATTTCACAAACATCGAGCCAGAGCAATCGCCATCACCGAGTCCGGAAGGGTCGCCTGTTGAAACACCGCCACCAACTTACAAATCACCAGACGGTTCGTTCGAACTGATTCTACGCGAAGGCCCAAACGACGAGAATGATCAGATCGACGGTCCGGGTCATGGAAAACGTTATCTACTTCGCAATCTGAAGACTGGAACCGAAACTGCCTTCGACAAAATCCCCGGATTTTATGGCACCTTCGGGTTGTTGCACGATAGCAACGACAAGGACAAGCATTTTCTGTCCGACGGCCCGCTGCGACTGGCGTTTTTTGATTTGCATTTGGACAGCACGGACGGCGACACGGTTTTCGCGCTCGACTTCACTGGCCCGCGCTTTGTCCGGCTATCCCCTAACTGGGCGGCTCCAATCCCGCTGCCCGGCGAGCCAGCTTTTCTCACGTTCACAGAAAATCGCTATGTGCCCATCAGCGGCACCAAGAAGACGGCGAATTGTTCTTACATGGAACACTGGGGCGAAAAACTGAACAAGATTCGTTATGCGCGCGAAAAGTCGGCTGCGCTCTGTTACGGCGCGTCGATGTATCGGCCCGGGAAAGAGCCTGCTGTGATCACACTGCGACGCGCCGGACCGAATAATGCCCAATGAGAAAGCACTGGGCTGGAGGCCTTCTTATTGCGGCGCTGCTCGGTAATGCGTCGGCTGAAATCAAGCCGCTGGATAAACTCGCGAGCGATTTTTGGGAATGGCGTGCGAAGTACGCGCCATTTTCCGGCGATGACGTTGACCGCATCGAGCGACCCGGAGGACCTCGGGATTGGTCGCTTGCAAGTGTCGATAAGCAACGAAAGGATCTCGCTGAGTTCGAGACGCGCTGGAAAAATCTCGATCCGGCGATGTGGCCGATTCCGCAACAAATCGATTATCAACTGATCGGTTCGGCCCTGGCGCGAGTGCGCTGGGAACTTGACGTCAACCCGCGTTGGAAACGTGACCCCAATTTTTACATTGCGCAGACGCTCACTGCAGTAGTTGAAGCGCTGACTGTGCCAGGGCCGTATGACGAAGGACGCAGTCGAGAAATCATCACGCGCATCGAAAACATTCCGTCAATCTTGCAACAGGGCGCTGAAAATCTTGATAAGCCCCCAGCGCCGTTTGCCACTGTCGCGATTAAAGAACTCGAAAACATTCGGCCGCGTCTGCGTCAAATGGGGATAGCACTGGTAAAATCTACCACTCTCAAAAAAGAGGAACTAAACAGTTCCGTTGATCGTGCCGCTGAAGCACTGGAACAATTTCGCGAAAAACTTCGGCAAATGCTGCCTTCGCTACCGAACAAGACCGCGATCGGCCGCGACAGGTACGTTTTCTTTCTCAAGAACGTCGCCCTAATGCCGTACTCGCCTGAGGACCTTCTCGCGATGGGCAAACAAGAATGGAACCGTGCGGTCGCGTTTGAAGTGTTCGAGAAAAACAGAGACAAAAGTGTGGCACCGCTTCAGGCCACCATGAACATCGACAATTGGATCAAAGAAGCAGCAGAGAAAGAACTACAGATCCGGAAGTTTCTCGAGCAACGCGATATCCTCACGGTCCCGAGCTGGGTTCAACACTATACACTTCGGCCGATGCCGGAATATCTGCGCGCGATTCAAGGCTTCGACGAGATGGACGATTTCACTTCGCCTTCGCGTTTGACGCAGAACTGTGTCCGTTACGTGACTGAGCCGACAGGGAAACTCGGCTACTTCTGGCAGGCGACAGCGGAAGATCCGCGTCCCATCATCGTCCACGAAGGAATTCCCGGTCATTATTTTCAGCTTTGCCTGTCTTGGAAAAACGATGACTCGATCCGTCGTCATTACTACGATTCCGGGGCCAACGAAGGAATCGGCTTCTACGCCGAGGAAATGACGTTGCAGTCTGGTTTGTTCGACGACAGCCCGCACACGCGCGAAATTATTTACAACTTCATGCGGTTACGAGCGCTCCGCGTGGAAGTAGACGTTAAGCTTGCGCTGGGTGAATTCACGCTTGAGCAAGCCGCCGATTATCTTCGAGAAAAAGTTCCGATGGATCCGGATACGGCACGCCAGGAAGCGATTGCCTTCTCCACAGGACCGGGTCAGGCGATCAGTTATCAGATCGGCAAATTACAAATACTCAAATTTCTTGCCGACGCGCGCCTGCAACAGGGGGACAAGTTCAAACTCCGCGAGTTCCACGATTACGTGTGGAAAAACGGCAACGTCCCGATTGCGTTGCAGGAACGCGAGTACTTGGGTCGAAAATAGTCTGCTGACCTATTTGCCAATCTAATCGGCGATTTCGAGACCCATTTGGCGAGCCGTGCCGGCGATGATGCGGAATGCCGCTTCGTCGTTGCGAGCGTTCAGGTCTTTGCGCTTTGTGTTCACGATGTCCATCACCTGTTTGCGCGTGACTTTGCCGACCTTGGTTTTGTTAGGCTCTTTAGAACCGGCAGCAATGTTGGCAGCTTTTTTTAGCAGGATCGCAGCGGGCGGACTTTTTGTGATGAACGTGAACGATTTGTCTTTGTAAACCGTGATCACGACCGGCAGAATGTCGCCGGCTTGTTTCTGGGTCGTCGCGTTAAATTCCTTGCAGAAGGCCATGATGTTGACGCCGCGTGGCCCGAGCGCCGTGCCGACGGGTGGCGCCGGGTTAGCCTGTCCTGCAGGGATCTGGAGTTTAATTTCAGCTACTTTTTCTTTTGCCATGGTCGTTCGTTAAAGCGTTGAATTGTTAAATCGAAACTAGCCGCGCTCGACCTGCCAATATTCCAGTTCAACTGGAGTAGCGCGACCGAAAATGGTGACTGAGACGCGCAGTTTTCCACGCTCGGGATCGATTTCCTCGACTATGCCGGTCTGGTTTTGGAATGGGCCGTCTGCGACTTTCACTGATTCTCCAACTTCGAAACTGACTTTCGGCTTCACTTTTTCTTCGCGCTCTTTCATTTGCGCGAGCATGCTGTCCACCTCCGACTGGCGCATCGGAATCGGTTTGTCCTTGGTGCCGGCAAACCCGATTACTCCAGGTGTGTCCCGAACGAAATACCAGGTACGTCCCACCAGCTGATTATTTTCGTCCAGCAAATGCATATTAACGATCAGATAACCGGGGAAAAACTTGCGCGTAGTCTCGCTTTTCTTTCCTTTCTTGATCTCCGATACGCGCTCCGTGGGGACAAGCACCTCGTAAACCAAATCGCCCATTTCCTCCGTCTTGACGCGTTTCAGAATATTCTCGCGCACTTTGTTTTCCTGCCCGGAAAGCACGTGCACCACGAACCATTGATCCTTCCCTGCGAGTGTCTGTGCCATAAAATCAGTGTAGTCGGGTGAAAAAATGGACCACGTTCACCAGAACCAGGTCGAACAACGCCACGTATCCGCCCAGCAGTAACATCGCGATAAGAACGACCACCGTCGAGTCACTCAGTTCCTTGTAGCGACGGAATCCTTTCTCTTTCGGATCCCATGGCCACGAACATTTCTGCAGCTCGACTTTTACTTCGCCGAAGAAACTTTTGATTTTGGTAATCATCTCAAATCTAAATCGTTATTTCGTCTAAAACTTTGAAGCGTTCAGCGGCCGATTACCATGCAAATTCATTCCTTTTGATTCACGCTTCAACGTTTGACCCTTGAACGCGGCGCTAACCACACGCCAGGAGGGACTCGAACCCCCAACCGACGGTTTTGGAGACCGCTACTCTACCAATTGAGCTACTGGCGTAATTAATCTTCCTCTTAATCTCCTCTTCCTTCCATATCCGCTCAAGTGAGCAGCCTAAGCCAAAAATCAGAGGGAGAGCGTTAATCCAGGATGTCACCCACGCGACCGGCACCGACGGTTTTACCGCCTTCCCGAATAGCGAAGCGAATCGTCTTTTCCATCGCGATTGGCGTGATCAACTCAACTTCGATCGAGATATTATCGCCGGGCATCACCATTTCTACACCCTCAGGCAATTTGACCGTGCCAGTCACGTCCGTGGTGCGGAAATAAAACTGTGGCCGGTAATTGGTGAAGAACGGAGTGTGACGTCCGCCTTCCTCTTTGCTGAGCACATAAACTTCGGCCTTGAACTTCTTATGCGGCGTAATCGAGCCGGGCTTCGATATGACCTGGCCACGCTCCACTTCTTCTTTCTTCAAGCCGCGTAACAGAACGCCAACGTTATCTCCCGCCCGTGCTTCATCGAGAAGTTTGCGGAACATTTCGATGTCTGTCGCAACCGTCTTTGCAGTCGGGCGAATACCGACTAGCTCAACTTCCCCCATCTTTTTGAGAATACCACGCTCGACACGACCGGTGGCGACAGTGCCGCGACCTTCAATATTAAACACGTCCTCGATTGGCATCAGGAATGGCTGATCGATCGGCCGCTCGGGCACGGGAATGTAGTCGTCAACCGCCTCGATCAGCGCGAGAATCTGCTTCTCCGAATCTGCATCACCGTTGAGCGCTTTGAGCGCGCTGCCTTTAACGATAGGTATTTTGTCTCCGGGAAATTCGTACTGCGTCAGGAGATCACGCACTTCCATCTCCACGAGGTCAAGCAACTCGGGATCGTCGACCATGTCGACCTTGTTCAGAAAGACGACAATCGAAGGAACACCCACCTGACGGGCAAGGAGAATATGCTCGCGGGTCTGCGGCATCGGTCCATCCGCGGCGGAGACGACCAGGATGGCGCCATCCATCTGTGCGGCGCCGGTAATCATGTTTTTGACGTAGTCTGCGTGGCCAGGGCAATCCACGTTGGCATAGTGGCGTTTGTCGCTCGAGTACTCGACGTGCGCAGTGTTGATGGTAATGCCGCGCTCCTTTTCCTCGGGAGCGTTGTCGATCGACTCGTATGCGCGTACTTCGGCCATGCCCTTTTTCGACAACACCGTCGTAATAGCTGCCGTCAGGGTTGTTTTGCCGTGGTCTACGTGACCAATTGTGCCGACATTTACGTGCGGCTTATCGCGTTTAAATGCTTCCTTAGCCATTTCAATTCTCCTGTTAACTAAACTCTCAATTTTTTTTAATTATACTATCGGCCCTGGGCTTCTTCTGGAGCCCATGACCGGGATTGAACCGGTGACCTCGTCCTTACCAAGGACGTGCTCTACCAACTGAGCTACATGGGCTGCTCGTCGCTAACCCAGCGCCTCTGCGGCAACCCGGTTTAGCCTTCGGCCAGAGATTCAAAAGTCCCAAAGCCGCATCAAATTTGCAATTTGAACGACCATGGGACTGCCTCGTTCCAGCAAAAAGCGTCCGCAAGCTAACCGCGCGCACCATCGTGTCAAAGAAATTTCTCGCACATCATGCCGGTCACAAACGTGGGAGATCGCGCTATCCTCAGCGCATCATTTGAAATCGAAAATATCAAGTCCGCTGAGGGACCATCGGACACTGCCGCGCTGGCAGACCTAACGGATCCTTCCGCTCGTTTCATCAGCTTTTCCTCGCGTGACCAAACGCGCGATAATCGCAATAATAATCAGTGCCACAACGGCCATGCTCACATTGAGCGGCGTGATCAGACCGGGGCTAGGTGTGGGAGTAGGAGTTGCCGACGGAGGTGGCGGAGCGTTTTTCGCCGCCAACATTCCCTGCACATATTGAAGGCGTTGTTGAGTGTCGTAATCGTCCGCTTTTAGTTTTAACGCCGCCTGATAATCGGCAATGGCCTTCTCATACTGCTGCAGCGACGTGTATGTAGCGCCCCGTTTCACCAAGTGCTCAGCATCATTCGGGTTCTTATCGATCAATAACGTGTAGTCGGCGATGGCTGCATCGTAGTTTTTCAGGTTACGATTCGCCCAGGCGCGCCGATCATAATTTTGTGGATCATCCGGCTGTTTCTGGATCGCGACGGTAAAGTCGGCGACGGCTTTATCCCACTGGTTGAGACCGACCTCAGCAAAACCGCGAAATTTATAGCTATATGCGTCGTCGGGCTTCAGTTCGATCGCCTTGTTAAAATCTGCTAGCGCTGCATCGAACTGATTTTGCATTACGGCAGTCATTCCACGTTCGCGGTAGGCTACTTCGTCCTTTGGAGCGACTTCAATTGCCTTGGAAAAATCTGTTAAAGCAGACGCATACCTTGTAGCCGCGCCAGCGGAATCGCCATTTGCCGCGGCTATCTGTGCCGCCTGGCGATAGGCGGTGCCCCGGTTCGTGTAACCGCGCGCGTCTTTTGGATTCGCCTGAATAGCCTTTGTAAATTCCTCAACGGCGCCGTCGTAATTTTTCTGTTCAGCGAGCTCAATGCCCTTCTGCATATGGCTTGCGGCACCAGCCGCCGGCTTCCCCAAACAGACGTGACTCGCTGCAAAACAGAGAAGCCACGCGGTGGCGATGTTAATTGTTTGCCTGTTCAAGATATTCATTCTCCTTTCACCCTTAGTGTTGAGCGATTTATGCTCGTAGGCGAGCAAATTAAAGTGCGGAACGCCAAATGAACCAAACAAATTCGATGGCGGGATTTGTCAATCGACACCGTCACGCAAAATTGTCGGAAGGCTACGCCGCAATCTTTGCCACCGTCCTTATTTGGTCCACGCCGTCGCTGTTCATGTATTATTTGAACCGCTATTACGACCCGTGGGCGCAGAATTTCTATCGTTATCTGGTAGCCTGTCTCGCTATCGCACCCTTCCTGGTTCTCCGAACTCGTCGCCAGGTCCCCCCACTCGATTGGCGCGCTGTCGTGATGTGTCTTTTCCCATGTCTTCCCAACGTGGTTCATCAAGTCACGCAGGTCGTTGCCCTGTTCTATATGGGTCCTGGCGTTTACACGATTTTCGGTCGGGCGTCCGTCATCTTCACAGCGTTACTCGCTCTGGCTTTCTTTCCTGAGGAACGCCGGGTGATTCGCCAGTGGCAGTTCCAGGTGGGCACACTCCTCGGCTTAATTGGAGCATTTGGCGTAGTCTGGTTTCAACCCGGCCGGGAAACAGAGCACATGAAACTTCCCGGATTATTCATCGCCTTCACCGCCACATTTTGTTGGTCACTCTATGGCGTCCTGATTAAGCGCCCGTCCATGCAGCTTGGCCCAACCCGCAGCTTTGGACTGGTCAGTTTGATTACCTCGATCCTGTTGCTTCCGCTGACATTTGTTTTTGGAAAAATTGCTACACCATTTCATGTGGGACTCCAGGTGAACGGAATACTGATTGTCTCAGCTGTGACCTGCATCACGCTTGCGCACGTTTTCTACTACGTGGCGATTCGCGAAATCGGCGTGGCTCTGGCGCAAACGCTCCAGCTTCTCTGCCCGGCCCTGGCGCTCGGTCTTTCTGCATGGATTTACGGTGAACGTCTGACTCAGGCTCAGCTTTGGAGTGCCGCTATTTTGCTCCTGGGTGCATTTTTGGCCATGCGTGTAAAACCGATAGCCACCACCGAAGCTGCAGAGAACATTTGAGCTCTGGACACGTAAAGCGGAATTGCGTTATCCAGTATCGAGAATCAAGCATCCCATCACCAGCTTTCGGCCTGTGAATCTCAAAAATTATCTCCGTACGCGCCAAAAAAAGATCGACCGCGCACTGGATCGCTATTTGCCGAAGGCGAACACCAAACCCGCTACGCTCCACAAGGCGATGCGCTACAGTCTCTTCGCCGGTGGCAAACGATTACGACCCATTCTTTGCCTGGCAGCGGCTGACGCTTGTCGTGGGACCATTGAGAACGCCCTCCCCCTGGCCTGCGCCATCGAATGCATTCACACGTATTCCCTCGTGCATGACGATCTTCCCAGCATGGACAATGATGATTTTCGACGTGGTCGCGCTACATGCCACAAGGTTTTCGGCGACGGAATCGCTGTGCTTGCTGGAGACGCGCTTCTGACGATTGCGTTTGAGATCGTCTCCACCGCCAAGCCTACGCCCCATTACGATATTTCGATGTTGTTGCGGGAGGTTGCGGTTGCAGCCGGTAGCCAAAGGCTGATTGCCGGTCAGGTGGCCGATCTCGAAGCGGAAGGCAAGCGGGTCAAGCGCGACCAACTGCGATTCATTCACGAAAACAAAACCGCAGCCATGTTGAAAAGCTCGGTACGGCTTGGCGCGATGAGCGCCAACGCAGACGCAAAACAGCTTGCGGCGATCACGCAGTTCGGGCAGAGGCTTGGTCTCGCTTTCCAAGTCATCGACGATATTCTCGATGTAACACAGACCTCGGAGATCCTCGGCAAAAGCGCCGGCAAAGACGTCGCCGCAAAGAAAGCGACGTATCCCGCAGTGATTGGTCTGGAGAAATCACGCGCCGAAGCGAGACGCCTCACGCGAGAGGCACACAATTCTCTGTCCGTATTTCGAGAAAAAGATGCTGAAACGCTTCATGCGCTGGCAAATTACCTTCTCGCACGCGAGTACTGATTCTACCCGGCCAACGCAAGGTTGGGATCGATTTCCTCAGTTACTTTGGATTCAAAGCCCCTCTCAGATCGCATCAACGCGGCGAAGGCGATCATAGCCGCGTTATCTGTGCACAACCACGGCTCGGCGCACTTGAATTCAAATCCTTCGCGCACACACGCGTCACCCAATTGTTTTCGCAATTCCTCATTGCAACTTACACCACCGCTTACTGTCACCAGATCGCCTCGAAATTTCCGCGCTGCTGCGATCGTCTTACGAACCAAAACATCGACAATTGCCTGTTGGAAAGACGCGCATAGATCCGCAAGCATGTGTCCATCCAATTTATATGAAGTCTGCGCCGAACTTCCTTCCCCCTCACCCCAGGGCTCACGAAAACCGTCTACAATCTTCGGCAACAGATAGCGGACCGCTGTTTTCAATCCGCTAAAGCTAAAGTTTTCCGACTCCGGCATGCTGCGCGGAAGATCAAACCGATTCCGATCACCGCTTCTCGCGCGTTTCTCAATTTCAGGGCCGCCGGGATAACCCAGCCCCAGCAACTTCGCGACCTTATCGAACGCCTCGCCCGCAGCGTCATCGACCGTTCGGCCGATTAACTTGTAATCTCCCAGGCCACGCACCCGAATTAACGTGGTGTGTCCGCCGCTTACGATGAGCGAAACATTCTGGCGGATCTGGTTTTCTCCATAACTTGGGCCTGCAAAAAACGGCGACAGCAAGTGTCCTTCCAAATGATTGATGGCGAGGTACGGTTTGCGAAACCCGATCGCCAAGCCTTTGGCAATTGATGCGCCGATCATTAGTGAGCTCGCCAGACCCGGTCCGCTGGTCGCGGCAAATGTATCCACTTCCGACAACTCAATATTCGCTAAACTTGTAGTGCGCTCGAGCAGGCGTGGCGCATAGACAAGGTGATTGCGCGATGCCACCTCCGGCACAACGCCGCCGTATTTATCATGCGCGGCAATTTGCGACGCAACCTCGCTGGCAAGCAATTCCGACGCTGAGTCACCATTGCGCCGGCGCAAGACGGCGACGCCGGTTTCGTCACAAGAAGTTTCTAGCGCCAATATTGTTTTCACAACGAACAAAGTGCCCCAATAATCCTGAACGAAGCGAAAAACCTAATAAAAACTGTGGAATCACGCAGCGTGCGTTCTTTAAGCCATCCGGTCACGCGAGTTCCCGGGGGGTCTCCGCGGTTTCGTGATGACAGTCTTTTATTTCTTTACGGCTTGCGCTTTCGGCGCGTTCTCTTGCGCATAGATCATGACTCCCTTAAGGGCATCGATCGCTCGTAACATCTGCGGATCCTTTGCCTTGATCAGGTTTTTCTGATCCTCAGGTTTCAGCTCTCCCGAGCTGCGCAATGAAAAGACGGAACGCTCCTGTTCGGCGGTCAGGGCAACGGGTATATTCGGCGTCACGCCATTTCCCTGAATGACCTGCTTGCTCGGTGTGTAGTATTTTGCAGTTGTAAAACGCACGGCGGAGCCATCCGGCAATTGCATGACGTTTTGCACGGAGCCCTTACCAAAGGTCGTTTCACCGACAAGCACGGCGCGATGCAAATCCTTGAGCGCTCCTGCAACAATCTCTGCGCCACTTGCGCTTCCCTCATTAATCAATACAACCATT
This sequence comes from Candidatus Udaeobacter sp., assembly GCA_036495465.1. Taxonomy (GTDB): domain Bacteria; phylum Verrucomicrobiota; class Verrucomicrobiia; order Chthoniobacterales; family UBA10450; genus Udaeobacter. The sequence goes on from DASXMV010000087.1 coordinate 38,757, forward strand.
GGAAAATTCGGGCGCTCTTTTTTCACTCCGGAGGTCGAATAGTCATGCTGTTGAGAAGCGACTCGCCCCTGGGTAGAAACTACTTTCGTGTTCGGCGGGAGGAACTGCGCACACACATCGACCGCGCTGTTTAACAAACCACCGGGATTATTGCGTAAATCGAGAATGAGCGCCTGAACCCCTTGCTTCTCCAATTCGTCCAGCGCTTTGGATAATTCGTCGGCAGTCGGCTCATTAAACTGCACCAACCGGACGTAACCTATCTTGAAAGGACCAGTCAGCTCTGGATCGAGCAATCTCACTCCCTTGACGCTTTGAACTTTGATCTCAGCGCGTTGCAGAGTGTATTCCTTGATTTCTTTGGTGGAAGGCCGCAGCAACGTGAGGGTGATTTTTGCTCCGGCAGGACCCCGTAAAACATTAATGGCGTCCTGGAGATCCATTCTTTCGGTCGAGATGCCGTTGATTCGCAATATCTGGTCGCCAGACAGAACTCCCGCCTTCGCCGCAGGTGTATCCTCCATCGCCGTAATGACGGTAGGCAGGCCGTTTTTCATCGAGACTTCAATCCCCAGCCCGTTGAAACGGCTGCGAGTGTCGTCCTGCATGTCGCGGAAATCCTCCGGATCCATGAACTGGCTATGTGGATCCAGTGAGGAAAGCATCCCTTTCATTGCCGCATTGATGAGATCGTGGTAACTCGTTTTGTTCTCATCCACATAGTCCTGCCGAATTAATTCGAGCGCCTTTGCGAAAATGGAGATTTGCACGTAGCCGTTATCGTCGTCATTCTTCCCCGGCTGCGCCTCCTGTCCGAGGACAACAGAAATAGCACCGAGCAACAGACCAGCCAACGACGGCAAAATCATGAAGCGCCTCATTTTTCCTCCCCAGCTTGAAAAACAGCCGCATCATCGCCCAGAGAAAAATTTTGGCAACACCCAACGCAAATCGTTGTCTTAGCTTTGCGCTGCCCATGAAATCGCTGCTTCGCGCTAAAGCCTTCTCGCTGGTCATCTTCCTTGTCGCGCTCCGTTTTATCCCGGGGTTCGCCGCCGAAACAGAAGATGCCGAGTATGAGGCAGTGGCCGAGGAATACATCAAAGGCTATTTGGGCGCGCATCCTCTGGAAGGCACAGCTCTCGGACTTCACGAGTACGACGGCAAAATTACCGATTACAGCCGGCTCGCGCTCGATGCTGAGCTCTCCCGGGTACGGCGGTTCGATGATCGGCTAAGTAAGTTTGATCCGAGCAAACTAAGCTCTCGCCAATCCATCGATCTTCGAATTCTGCAGGCCGCAGTGAAGAAAGAGCTCTTCGAAATGCAGGATGTCTCGATCTTCGAACGAAACCCCATGGTGTACGCGCGGGCCGCCGATGTGAATGTTTATATCAAAAGAAATTTCGCGCCGCTTGAAGACCGCGTCCGTAGTCTGGTCTCAATCGAATCTCAAATCCCGAATATTCTTATCGCGGCAAAGACAAACCTGAAGGAAGTCGTTCCCAGGCCCTATGTGGAGCTCGCCATTCAGATCGCAAGAGGTTCGGCGGATTTCCTGAAAAAGGATCTCGTCGCCGCCGTTGGCACATTGAAGGACGAATCGCTTCGCGGCGCTTTTCACGAAGCCAACCGTAAGGCTGCAAATGCACTCAATGATTATGCCACGTGGCTGGAACGCGAAAAACTTCCGAAAGCCTCCATGGATTTCGCGTTAGGGGAAGAAAAATTCAAACGCTTCCTGGCCGAGACGGAACTCGTCGATCTACCACCGCAAAAGATTCTCGAGATCGGGCTGGAGCAACTAAAAGCGGAACAAACAGCGTTTGCCGACGCGGCGAAAAAAATCGATCCGAACAAATCCCCAATCGAAGTCTTCAAGCAAGTTCAAGGTGAACATCCCACGCCGCAGGACCTTATCCCGAACGTAGGAAAAGATCTCGACAAGATTCGTAAATACATCGTGAACCGTCATTTGGTCGCCATCCCATCAGAGGTCCGAGCCAAAGTAAAAGAGACGCCGCAATACTTACGCGCTACTTCTTTCGCATCGATGGACACCCCAGGTCCATTCGAGAAACGCGCCAACGAAGCCTATTACTATGTGACGCCGCCGGAGAACGCCTGGCCGGAAAAACAAAAGCAAGAATGGCTCACGGCCTTTAACTATTACACCTCAGACCTCGTCTCGATTCACGAAGCTTACCCAGGTCATTACGTGCAGTTCCTGCATCTAAACACATCGCCAGCAACCAAGGTTGAAAAAATCTTCGGCAGCTACGCGTTTGTCGAAGGATGGGCGCATTACTGCGAAAAAATGATGCTCGACGAAGGCTACGGCAACGCAACCAGCTCAACTCCAAGCGAAGATGATGTTAAACGCGCGGCAAAATATCGCATGGCACAGGCTGACGAGGCGCTGCTGCGTTTGTGCCGGTTATGCGTGTCTATCAAAATGCACACACAGAAGATGTCCATCGACGAGGCCACCAAATTTTTTCAGGAGAACTGTTACTATGAAGAGAAACCCGCTCGCCAGGAAGCGATGCGCGGTACTTTCGATCCGGGTTATCTCAACTACACTCTGGGCAAGCTCGAGATCCTGAAGTTGCGGGAAGATTACAAAGCAGAGCAGGCCGACGACTTTTCACTGCAAAAATTTCACAACGAGCTGCTCAATCACGGTATGCCGCCAATTCGCCTGCTCCGCGAAATCATGCTCAAAGACCAAAGCAAATGGGATCAGGTACTGTGAGTAAAAGTTGGAAAGTTCAAAGGTTACAAAGTTAAGAAAGTCAGGCCGCGCTTCCATTGTAACTTTTTAACGGTTTAACTTTTTTAACTTCTTACCAGGCTATTTCCTTTCGGTCGCGCAAGAATTTTCCCGTCAGTTTTTGTGGCGCATCAGTAGCAAGCCACACGATGGTGTCGGCACCCTCCTCCACTGAACGAGTAGCGCCCTGCCCGCCCATGTCCGTGCGTACCCAGCCGGGGCAAACCGAATTCACAGCAAACTTCGGCAGCGCGGTAGCGAGCTGCGAGGTGACGCCGTTGAGCGCAGTTTTTGAAATGCAGTAAGCGGGCGACCAACCATCAGCTCCACCAGTCAATTGACCACCACCGCTGGATACATTGATCACGCGCGGGGCTTTGCTTTTCCTTAGCAAAGGCGTAAACGCTCGAGCCACGCGCAACGCCCCCAGCGTATTTGTCTCGAGTGTCTTTCGAATTAGCTGGTCGCCGATTTCCAGGATCCCATCGTCTCCATCTGCGATGATCCCTGCATTGTTGACCAGTACGTCCAGGTGGTCGGCCATTTTGGAAAACTCGCGTGCCGCGGCGGCTACGCTGGCTTCATCCGCAACATCGATCTCCAGGAAAATCGCCTTCTCGCCTGTCTTGGTGATCGCTGCAGCCGCCTTTTGACCCGCGTCCCGGTTTCGAGCACCGATGAAGACTTCAAATCCGCTTCCCGCGAGCTGACGCGCCACCTCGTAGCCAATCCCTTTATTAGCTCCCGTAACCAATACCGTCTTCATACACGGCGATGTGTTTTAATCGGCGAGGCCGTCATCATTCTCACTCGGCAACAGATCCCTTAGCATTGGTTGTGGATTTGATGGCAACTCCTCCACGGCGCGCAGTTTTCTCGTGATAACTCGCGAACGAACGTCGACGTCTTCCATTTTTCGCGACGCTTGCTCGATTTTGTCCTTCACAGCAGACAATGCGTCACCAAACTTTCCGAATTCGGTTTTCACCCCGGCCAGCAGGTTCCAGACCTCGCTTGAGCGCCTTTGTATCGCCAGTGTGCGAAATCCCATCTGCAAGCTGTTAAGCAATGCAGCGAGAGTAGTCGGTCCCACGAAAGTAACCCGGCAATCGCGCTGCACATTTTGAACCAGACCCACACGACGAATCGCTTCAGCGTAAAGTCCTTCGCTTGGCAAAAACAAGAGAGCAAAATCGGTTGTCTTTGGCGGATTAATGTACTTCTCGCAAATATCTTTCGCGCACCGCTTCAATTGCGTCTCCAGAGTTTTCATCGCCGATTCCACCGCCGTGGAATCGCCACTTTCCTGCGCCACGGCCAAACGCTCGTAATGTTCCATTGGAAATTTCGCATCAACCGGCAGCCATACTGGCGCTCCGTTCTCGTCGCCCGGAAGCTTGATCGCAAACTCGACACGCTCGTCGCTGTCATCCCGCGTCTTCATGTTCTTAGCGAACTGTTCCCGGGTCAGCATTTCTTCCAACAGAACGCCAAGCTGCCATTCGCTCCAACCACCGCGGGTCTTCACGTTTGTAAGCACACGTTGCAAGCCGCCAACATCACTCGCCAATTGCTGCATCGCCCCGAGACCTTGATGCACCTGCTCAAGCCGATCACTCACAAGCTTGAAGGATTCGCCGAGACGTTTCTCCAGCGTACCCTGCAATTTTTCGTCAACCGTGGCACGCATCTTGTCGATTTGTTTCGCGTTGTCGTCCTGCAATTGTTGCAAGCGCAGATCCACAATTGAACGCACGCCTTCGAGAGACTTAGTCAATTCTTCGCGCTGGGCTTTTGCAGCGTTCGCGCCTTCTTCGCGGCTGCGAGCCATCTCTTCGCGTAGCATCCGTTCGCTTCGCTCCTGCGCGCGCTCGAGCAGGTCAATCTTTCCGGCTAGCATGCTCCCAGCAGATCCACTGCGCCGGGGCACCAATAGGATAATTGCAACGAGCAGGCCTGTTCCGAGTGCCCCGATGACGATGTAAAGAGAGTTCATTTTCCGTGCTGAAAATCGATACTTTCAGCCATCAAGAGATTCCTCGACTTGGCTCGAATGACAAGAGCGACTAGAAGCGAACTTTCACTCCTCCATACGCGGTGCGCCCGAGCGCGGGAAAACCGAACACCTCCGAGTAGTGCTCGTTCGTCAAATTGTCCACTCGCCCGAACACTGACAAGTGTGGCGTAACGTCATACTCCGCGGCGATGTTTACGAAGGAATAATCCTCGATATCGAAATTCGGGAGGCCGAAGTTCAGTTCCTCTCGCGCATTCACGAACTTTGCTTCGATTACCGTCCGCAGTTTTTTGAACCAAAGATACGAGGCGGAAAAATAAACTTCATTCCGCGGCCGGCGCGGCAAACGCGAGCCTTCCGGTTGCGAAATATCGCTGTTGTCGGTCTTTTCGGCGTCGAGATAAGTGTAGCTTGCCATCAACACAAGATTGGGAATCGGCTGCGCACGCAATTCGGCTTCCAATCCCTGCGTTTCAGCAGCGCCGAGGTTGAGCGTTTGAAAGAGGCCGTTGAACCCAATCACGTTTGACAAATCGTTATGGAAGTACGTCAAATCCATCGAAACACGCTTCTGCCAAAGCTCCTGGCGCACGCCGATGTCCCAGCCAAAAACCTTTTCCGGGGCCAAATTAGGGTTGTTACCGAAGATGATGTCCTGACTGCTCGGCGGACTGAACCCTGTCGCAACGCTTGAGTGTAGCGTCGTATTTGTCTTGTCGATCCGGTAACTGCCGGCAACGCGATAGGTCCACACGCCGCCGAACTCGTTGAAATCGGCGAACTGGCCGCCGCCGACCAAAATCAAATTCTCGATTGGCGTTAGCGTAGCCTGGGCGAATCCTGCGATCTCCTGCGTGTTGTCGCCGATAAAAGTCGGTTGTGGTCCGAATCCTTGGGAAACAAATGGACGCTCCTCACCGGCGTTAACGCGGCTGTAGAAAAAACCGGACGTAAGAGTAAGCCATGAGGTTGGACGCAAATCGTTTTGATAATCAACTTGTGTCCGTTCAAACAGCGCGCGTGTCGGGCCCACGAAACCATCCTCATTAGGGTCGTTTATTTGCCGCTCGTGATCATAACTGACAATAAGCTTGTGATCCCACCAATCGACCGGTTTCCAATCGATGTGAGGACCAATCAACCAACGTTCCGTCAGAAAGTGATCGATGGGACGTGGGTCGAAAATCGTGTTGGGATTTCCCGTCTCGCTCTCCGAATACGTGAACAGACTGCCAATCCGAAGTTGTTCGTCAGGCGACCACCCAACGTTCGCAATCCCGGCAGTATTGCGATAATCGTTATTCGGACGCGCATTATCGGTGTCGAGTCGGCTGCCGCTGATGGAGTAATCAAAGTTGCCGATTTTGCCGTCGCTCTGTCCCCATTCGCGGAAAGAGTCGTACGATCCGCCTTCGCCGGCAACCATCGCGCCCGGAGTTCCAGTGCCTTGTTTCGTAAAGATTTGAATCACTCCGGCCAGTGCGTGCGGCCCGTAGAGCGCGCTTTGCGGTCCGCGCACTACCTCAATCCTGTCGATATCATCCGTGGTAATGTCAGCGAAGTTCATCGCGCCAGATAACCCCTGGTTAATCGGGATGCCGTCGAGCAGGACTTGCATGTCTTCGCTTGGCAACCCGCGCATGAAAACAGAAGTCAACTGGCCGGCCGTTCCGGTCTGCACCACGGATAACCCCGGCACTTCGCGAAGCGCGTCGCTCACACGCTGGATTTGCTTTTGCTCGATGTCTTCCGAGGTAATCACGCTGACAGTCGCGGGCGAAAGATCGAGAGGAATATCAAAACGCGTTGCGGAAACGACGATCGGTTCGGTTTCCGCCTCGCCCGGTGAAGCCGCCGGGGTGGGCGTCGGTATCGCTAACTGGCCAGGACAAACGAGCGGCATGAATGCCACAAGCGCGAGAACGCAAATCTTTCGCGCTCTGCAAATATTAACAAACCAAACTGGACGATTTTGCATAACAATTTTTCTCCAACTCAGAGAGTTGGACTTGTTAGGCTCTCGCTGTTTCGGCAGTCAGAGACCGCCGCAGCAACAGGCGCATCGTCCAGCTCTCATTCCTCTTTTTGCGAAGAAGTTTTTTCGCTGCTAGCCCCTGTAGCCGGGGTCGCTGACCCCGGCCGCGGTCAGCGACCGCGGCTACAACGAATGAGGTGGACCGGACAAATATTCTGGCTCCTGGCTTTGTTCCGGCAGTCGCCGGAATCACCTTCTTCCCGCCTTCACCGTTTTTCTGTGGCGGCAGCCGTGGCGGCTGCACAACCATAGAGCCGCAGGCGGCACGCCTGCCACTACAACGATTGGCCCAATTGGGAAGTCGTATCCAGTTACAGCAGCGCAACTGCTCCCGGTTCTCACGGGATTTCTTGCGCCGACCCACTTTTTCAAGCTCGCAAAGAACTGGGTCGAGAAGTATCGGCTTGCGCTGGCTACTGCAAGATTTATTTGGGATTATCTTGCGCGCAAGATTACAAACCTCCGACCGAGCGCAATGATTGAGCCTTCGGCTGACAATGTTTGCTCCTGTTCGGCGAACGCTTGAAGGATCGAATTGCGTTCTTTTGTCCTGGTAACCGCGTTAGCAGCGTACCGATAGTAACATGCCGCGTCCTCTCTGATCACCGGGCTCGATGTCTTTTCGAGTTGAGCGTTAATCTCGGCAGCTGTGTGCAATTCATGCTCGTGATTTTGTCGCCACGCTTTCAACGTCTCGGTCTTTGATAAGACCTTCTGTAGAAACTCGTCGTCCGCGGCCAGCGACCCTGTCGCTTCGAGCAAACGAACTGTGCTAACAAACCAGCGCAACGTTTTCTCGTCCGCAGACTCATGCGCAAAATCTTCGACGATGATACGCCCGCTCTCTCGCAGTGTGTCCGCGGCGTGCCTTACCGCGCGATCAAGCGGATGGATGTGATGAAGCGAGCGCGTAAACAGGACCGCATGGAATCTACCGTCATCAAAATCGGGCCACTTGGCCACACGCGAATCCACACCGACTCGCTGCGCGGCGGCGACGGACTCGGGGTCGATGTCAATGGCAACGACCTCATGACCATCCCGCGACAAGCAGGCCGCCAATTCTCCTGTTCCACAGCCTACCTCCAGGATTCGGCGGCAATCGTCCGGAAGGAAACGCTTTACGAAATCATATGTGTATCGGGTTTCGAACCGCATCTGCAACTCCCTGCTTGCGCTTCCGTGCTCAAGACTTATCTATCTTTCCCTACTTCTTATTTTCCAAAATTGCACTCTGTTCCAAACCTAATTGTCACCGGAGGCGCCGGCTTTGTTGGCTCGAATCTCACCCTGGCGCTGCAGGAAAAACTTCCCGAGGCGCGATTGACGGTGATCGACGATTTTCGCTCAGGCAATTTCAAGAACCTCCTCGGATATCGCGGCGACTTCGTTGCGCAAAACCTGGCGACTCTCGATTGGGAAAAACAATTCGGCGATCAAAAGTTCGACGCGATTTTTCATCTCGCGTCGATCACTGATACAACTAATCACGATCAGTTCGAGCAAGTCCACGACAACGTGGAAAGTTTCCGGCGTATCCTAAATTTTGCGCGACCGAACAAAACACGAATCATCTATGCTTCTTCTGCGGCAACCTATGGCCCGGCGACAGAGGCCAGTATGGAATCCAGTACCGCAGCGCCCGCAAATATCTACGCATTTTCCAAGGTGATCATGGACAACATCGCCAGGCGAGCTGCCGCCGAGTCACCCGAATGGATCATCGTTGGGTTACGTTACTTCAACGTTTACGGACCGCGCGAAGCACACAAGGGCGTGCCCGCCAGCATGGCGTATCATTTGTCGCGGCAAATCAAAGCCGGCCAGCGGCCGCGCATTTTCAAGCACGGAGAACAGAAACGCGATTTCGTGTACGTGAAGGACGTAGTCGGAGGTACCATTCGCGCGCTCGACGCGAAGCAGAGCGGAATTTACAACCTTGGGTCGGGCCAGGCACGCACATTCAACGAACTGGTTGATGTTCTAAACAAATGTTTAGGCACAAACCTTCCGCCGGATTACATCGACAATCCGCACGCGCATTATCAGAACTTCACGCAAGCCGATCTCACTAACACTCGCCGCACGTTAGGATACGACCCGCAATTTCCGCTCGAAGAGGGTGTACGCGATTACATGCGCTGGTTATACGAGTAGCACACCTGTCGGATCATTCGGAGGCAGCCAAATCGCGAAAGGCTTTTTCGGACAATTGAAATTCGTGCCACTCGTTGTCGAGCGTCGCACCGAGGCGCTTGTAAAAGTCCATGCCCCGCTCATTCCATTTGGCGACCCACCATTTGATCATTCCGCAACCCGCTTCCTGAGCTTGCCTCGCGACAGCTTTCATCAGCTCTCTCCCTATTCCCAGGCTCCGGTGTCGATCGGTGATATAGAGCTCCTTAATGATCAGATTCGGCTTCGCCCGATATGTGAACGGAACGAAATAATAAACAAGAAATCCGACCAGGGTGGAGCCTTCTTCGGCAATGAGACAATGAAAATCAGGGGGTGAACGCCGAAATCCCTGTTCGCGCAACACTTCCTCGGTCACAGCGAAATCTTTCGAGTATTTCTCGAACTCGGCGAGTTCGCGCATCAAAGGCAGCAAGCTTGGAATATCAGATTCAACTGCTTTTCGGATTTCCACGGTTAGCATTTGTCCAGCGAAGCTACGCCGAGACTCGTTGATCGTACCGAGACTGTAAAATCACGTGTTTTCCTGAAGCGACTAGCCTTCCCAAAAGAATTTTGTGGGACGGCGAATTTC
>DASXMV010000088.1:0-10369 GCA_036495465.1 Candidatus Udaeobacter sp.
ACTGAAGCCGACACACCTGAATCGCCGCCAGTAGTGATCGTTCATCGCGCGTTCGAGAAAAAGTATTTTCCGAATGGAGAGGCGCTCGGAAAACGAATTTCACGAGACGATACCAACCCGAAATGGGCGACGATTGTCGGAGTTGTTGCGGATATCAAACACCGCGGTCTCGATATGGAAGCGCAGCCGGAGTATTACCTGCCGCACACGCAGGGTCCGGACCGTGAGATGATACTGACAGTACGCAGCGCGCAAGACGCGCGCACGCTCGCGCGCGCTATCCGGGAGGAATTGGGTAACATTGATCCAGACATTCCACTTGCCAATGTGCGTACTCTGGATGTCGTGGTGGCGGATTCGATTGCACCGCGACGCCTCTCCGTCGTCCTGCTCGGCGCGTTCTCAGGGATCGCCCTGTTGCTGGCGTCGGTCGGCATGTATGGCGTGATTTCATTCCTTGTCGCTCAGCGTACGCATGAGATTGGCGTACGCATGGCGCTCGGCGCGCAACGTTCGGATGTTTTGAAAATGGTGATCGGGCATGCGGCGAAATTGCTACTCGTTGGCGCAGCCATTGGTTTGCCTATCGCGTTTCTGAGCGGCTCGGCCCTCCGGACAGTGCTGTACCAGGTAAGTCCCTTCGATATATCCATCTTTCTGATCGTGACCCTCATCCTCGGCGGTGTCGGGCTTCTCGCCAGTTATTTGCCCGCTCATCGCGCCGCGCGCGCAGATCCAGTCGTCGCGCTAGACCACAACGCCTGACCATGATTCGTGATCTTAAATTTGCGCTCCGCCAGCTTTTCAAGACGCCAACCTTTACGATTGCAGCGGTAATGGTGCTTGCGCTCGGCATTGGCGTGAACACGGCCGTATTCACTCTGGTGAACACACTTTTTTTTGCTCCGCCGGCTTATGCCCAGCCGCGTCAAATGGTGCAGCTCTTTTCTCAGGACAAAAAGGATCCGAAGAAATTTCGCGGTTTTTCCTATCCGACTTATCTCGACGTTCGTGAACAGAACACGGTGTTCACTGACGTAATGGGTTTTAATGTCGCCTTCATCGGCCTCGGCAAGAAACGCGATACGCGGCGCGCGTTTAGCGCAATCGTCACCTCGAACTATTTTTCCGTCCTCGGAGTCCCGTTGGCGCGCGGTCGTGCATTTTTGCCAGAAGAAGAAACGTTTGGCCACAGCACACCTGTCGCGATCGTGAGTTATAGTTACTGGCAGAAGCACGACCTCGATCCAAACGTGCTTGGCTCGCAATTATTGATCAACGGTCGGCAATTCACCATCGTGGGAATTACGCCAAAGGGTTTCGTCGGCACGATGCAAATTCTTTCGCCGGAAGTCTGGTTGCCGATGAGTGTGTACGACCAGGTCGCGAATGATTTCCAGTCGGAAAATACGGCCACGATCGAGGATCGAAAGGGAACACAAGTGCGCATCATGGGCCGACTTAAACCCGGAATAAGCTCGGCCGCGGCCGAGCCTGCACTCGAAGGACTGGCGGCCAATTTGGAAAGGGCGTATCCGGTCGAACAGAAGAATCAAACATTCATCACGGCACCGGTTTCACATCTTTCGATAAGTAACAACCCAACGACGGAGGGCGGAATAAAAGTCATCGCACCACTTCTGCTCGGGATGGCGATTGTGGTGCTGTTAATCGCATGCCTTAACCTCGCTAACATGTTGCTCGCGCGCAGTGCTGCGCGCCGCAAAGAAATCGCCATCCGTCTCGCGCTCGGTGGCAGTCGTTGGCGGATCGTTCGCCAGCTTCTCACCGAAGGCTTTGTGCTAGCGATGCTCGGCGGCGTGGGTGGGCTTTTTCTTGGACTCTGGTCGTCTGATTTACTGGTTGGCTCAATGCGCAAGCTGATGCCGCTCGATATCGTATGGTCGAGCGAACCGAATCCCGCAATTTTGGCGGCGACGTTCGGATTTTGCCTGCTCGGCACACTCATGTTTGCACTTGGGCCGGCTTTGAAAATTTCGCGGAGCGCGGTGGTGGCTGATTTGAAAGAACACGCCGGAGAAGATGTTGTGCGCAGGCGCTGGAAATTCTTACCGCGCCACCCTCTGGTCGTCGTGCAAATCGCATTTTCACTCGCGCTCATCACCGCTGCGGCGCTGTTTATTCGTGGTGCAGAGAAGGCTGCGTCAGTCGATACCGGGTTAAAACCCGGCGCAAGCTACATTCTCGAAGTCGATGCGAGTCTTGCTGGTTATGAACCGAAACGGGCGCAGGAGCTTTATCGCCACTTGAATGAGAGACTGGCGGCGCTGCCAGGTGTTGAGCACGCGAGCATCTCGTCAATCGTTCCGTTCGGGATGTTTGAGGTAAGCAGAAAAGTTCAACGTGCCGGCTTCCAACTTGCCCCCGATGCTAAGCCGGCGACCGCCGCAGAAGGCCTTGCCTTCGAAGTGGCCTGGAACAGCGTAGGCGCAGATTATTTTTCGACCGTCGGATTGCCAGTGATCCGGGGTCGCGCGTTCACCGAATCGGAGGCGACTCAGCCCGGTCCGAAGGTCGCGATTATTGACGAAGTTCTGGCAAAGAAACTCTGGCCGGATGGTGATGCGCTTGGCAAACGTATTCAATATGCGCGCGGAAACGCGCCATCGTCTCAGAACGGAGGTCCCCACGTCGGAGGGAGCGCTGATGTGAGTGAAGAAGAAAAGCAGAGAGATACCATCGAAATAGTCGGCGTCGTTCCGGCAACGCGCCACGCACTCTTCGAAATGGAACCAGTTGGCGGAATTTACTTGCCGTTTGCGCGTGGATTCCAAAATGACGTTTCTTTCTTTGTCCGATTTCGTTCGGTGGCGTCCGGAAACGAAGCCGCCACAGTCGATTTGCTACGACATACCGTGCGCGATGTCGATCCATCAATCCCGATCCTTTCGCTACGCACGTTCGCGCAACATCTCAATTCAAACCTGGATCTCTGGATCGTTCGCGCGGGCGCTGCGTTGTTCTCAGTCTTCGGGACACTTGCCCTCGGTCTCGCCGTTATTGGTCTTTACGGAGTCAAGGCTTACTCAGTTGCCCGGCGCACCCGCGAGATCGGAATCCGGATGGCGCTGGGTGCTCACGCCGGAGCGGTACTGCGAATGATCATGCGGGAAGGTTCTATCATGCTGTTTAGTGGGATCGGCATCGGCCTCCTGCTTGCGATCGCCACCGCAAAGATTCTTAGCGGAATTCTTTACGGGGTTCGTGCGCTTGATCCGGTCGCATTCACCGTCGCACCCCTAGTAATGGCGATCGCCGCACTTATTGCTACCTGGTTGCCCGCGAGACGGGCTACGCGGGTCGATCCAGTCCAAGCTTTACGGAGCGAGTAAACCTATGATCAAACTCAAAAATCTCGAACGCTGTTACCCCTTGGCGAAGGAGAAATTTTTTTACGTCCTGCGCGACATCAATCTCGACGTTGAGGAGGGCGACTTTGTCTCCATCATGGGGCCGTCCGGCGCTGGTAAATCGACTTTGTTGCACATTCTGGGAATGCACGACCACGGATGGAACGGCGAATATTTTTTGGGGCAAACCGCGGCGCACCATTTGAAACCGAAAGAACGCGCCACGCTGCGGAACGAGCAGATCGGATTCGTGTTTCAGCAGTACCATTTGCTCGATGACCTGACGGTGTACGAGAACCTCGATATCCCGCTGTCATATCGCCACTATAAAAAGAGCGAACGCGCTGCAATGGTCGCGGACATGCTCGACCGTTTCCAAATCGTCGGCAAAAAGGATTTGTATCCGAGTCAGCTTTCCGGCGGACAACAACAATTGGTGGGCGTTGCCCGGGCGATCATCGCCGAACCGAAGCTTCTCCTTGCCGATGAGCCGACAGGCAACCTGCATTCCAGCCAGGGTGAAGAAATTATGGAGCTGTTTCAAAAGCTCAATGACGAAGGCATGACAATCGTGCAGGTCACGCATTCCGAGAAAAACGCGTCCTACGGCAAACGCGTCATTCAGTTACGCGACGGCTGGATGGTTAACGAATAACCAGAGAAATTCCTTATGATTCTAGATTCCTTTCGTCAAGATCTCCGAGTCGGGCTCCGTGTTTTGTTGAAAGACAAAATTTTTTGTTTTCTAGCCGTGCTTGTGCTCGGCCTCGGCATCGGCGGCGCGACCACTCAATTTACAGTCGTTAATGCAGTCGTGTTGCGTGGATTCTCCTTTCCGCATCCAGAGCAGCTGGTCAGCGTCGGGTTAATTGATCCTAAGGCAAGCGATCAAAACAATAATTTCGGCGTCGGCAACATTCCGACGGCACAGGACTACGAAGATCTGAAGTCTGGGCAGCGCTCATTCTCGCTCATGAGCGGTTACCTCAGTGGATCGACAATCAACGTGACCTACAAAAACACTCCGCAGCGTTACACCGGGAGTTACGTCACCGAGGATTTTTTCAAAATTGTTGGCGTGTCGCCAACGATCGGCCGCGATTTTACGGCCGCGGACAACAAGCCGGGTGTGGAAAAGGTCGCTATTCTTGGTGACGAGATCTGGAGACGGGATTTTGGCGCCGACCTGCACATCATTGGCCAGAGCGTTCGGATTAATGGCAAAGCGGCAACGATCATCGGCGTGATGCCGCCAAATTTTAAGTTTCCATTCTCGGAGGAACTTTGGACGCCTCTTTACAATGAGTATCCTCCTGTCGCTCGAGGCGAACTCTTTCTTGGCGCGAACAATCGATCTCCGGCTGTGATAGGTCGACTCAAACCAGGCGTGACTCTCGATCAAGTGAACGCCGAGTTTATCACGCTCGCGCGTCGGTTGGCCGAAGACAATCCAAAGACCAATCAAAATTTTACGTCAGCCAGCGTGCAACCCCTGTTGAAGGCATTCACAGGCGTTCAGTTGAGGCAGCAAGTCTGGGCGATGCTTGCTGCGGTCATTCTTGTTTTACTGATCGCGTGCGTAAACGTGATGAACATGCAGTTCGGCAGGGCGGCATTACGGGCGAAAGAATTGGCGATCCGCGGCGCACTAGGAGCGACACGTTGGCGACTCGTTAGGCAGATGTTGACTGAAAGTCTGGTTGTTGCTGTGTTTGGAGCTGTTATAGGAGTTCTCCTGGCCTATTGGTCGGTCGATGCGCTAGCTCGCGCGATCAACGCTGCGCCGTTTCCACCGCCTTACTGGTGGCGATTTACAATCGATGTTCGCGTTCTCGCATTCACACTGGGAGTCACGCTCGCAGCCACCATCGTTTCCGGTTTGGTTCCTGCATTTCTGAGCGCGCGGGGAAATGCCGCGGAAATGATGAAAGAAGGCGGCCGCGGCAACAGCAGTCGCTTGGTCAATGTCATCACTCGCGTGCTTGTGGTCGGACAAATTGCGTTGACCGCGGCTTTGTTGATCGCGACGACATTGCAAATCAAATCGATCCGAAATCAGATGAAGCTCGATTATGGCTACGACGAAAACGCAATTTATGCCGCGCGCATGGCTCTCATGGAAGGCGCCTACCCGAACGAGGATTCGCGGCGGGAGTTTTTTAAGCACGCCGTTCGCGCGTTGCGGACGAACCCTCAATTCGCCTCCGCTGCAATGACCGATCGCTTTCGAATGACATTTGGAGCGGGCGGTCAGTATGAAGTTGACGGTCAAAATTATCTGACGGACCGCGATCGGCCGCGCGGCAATTTCGAATCTGTCTCGGATGATTATTTTACGACACTTGGGCTGAAGATTCTGGAAGGCCGCGATTTTACGGTCGATGACTCGGACACAAAACAGCCGGTCGCCATCGTGAACGCAAGTTTTGTGCGAAAGCACTGGGGGAACCAAAGCGCTCTCGGACACCAGGCCCGCATTTTCAACCCGGGTCAGCCGCAACCGTGGCGAACGATCGTAGGCGTCGTGCCGGACACCTTGATGCAGGGACCATTCGATCAACAGACTGAGAATGCGGGATTTTACATGCCGTTGCTGGGCGCGTCCCCGGCCACGCAATTTTGCACGATCGTTGTTCGCCCGCGTGCCGGACAACGCGCCGATACGCTGGGACCGACCCTTGGTCGAGCTGTGGCGGAATTAGATTCTAATCTGCCGACTTATTTCCCCGGAACACCGGCGCGATTTCACAACGAGATTCTTTCCGCGAATCGCCTCATCGCGACCCTGTTCACCATCTTCGGAGTCGTTGCCTTCATTCTATCGGCGGTGGGTCTTTACGGGGTGATGAGTTTTTCAGTGAGCCAGCGTACGCAAGAATTTGGAATCCGAATGGCGCTTGGAGCGGATGCGCGACGAATTTTCCGAATGGTCATGAGACAGGGCGCGTGGCAGTTGCTCATCGGACTTGTGCTCGGCGCCGGCGCGGCCGCGTTGCTCCTCGGAGTTCTCGCTGCAGCTGCTTTAAAAAACATTCTCTTCAAGGTCAACGCACTCGACCCAACAATTTATTTTGCAGTGGCCGGATTACTCACGCTGGTTGCAGCTGCTTCCTGTTTCGTTCCGGCGCGCCGCGCCACGCGCGTGAATCCGGTGGAGGCGCTCCGCTACGAGTGATTCGCTCGATTGAAAGATATGGATGACTTAAAGTTCGCTCTACGCCAACTCCACAAATCGCCGGCGTTCACGATCACCGCGCTCGCCACGGTGGCGATCTGTCTGGGAGCGAACCTCGCGATTTTCGCGGTGATCAACTCGATCCTGCTGCGGCCGCTTCCATTTCCGCAATCCGATCGACTAGTCACGATTTACAACACTTACCCGAAAGCTGGTGTCGAGAATGACGGCTCGTCGATGACCAATTATTACGAGCGGCGCGGCAACATCCCGGCCTTCGAGAGCCTTTCCATGTTTATGGAGAGAGCCGAAACCGTTGGTGATCCGGGCTCGATGCAGCAGGAGGAAATCGTGCGCATATCACCGGAATTTTTCACGACTCTTAGTGTAACTCCCGCTATTGGTCGCAACTTCACCGAGGAAGAAATGGCCGGGCAGAAGAACGTCATTATCCTAACAGATGCATTCTGGCGCGAGCGTTTCAATTCCGATCCAAACATTCTGGGTCGTGATACCCGCATAAATGGTATTCCAAGGAAGATCGTTGGCATTCTGCCTTTTGGTTTTCGTTTTCTCTCGTCCACGGCGCGCGTTTTTCTTCCGATAAAATCCGATATGGAAGAGCGTGGACCGAAAGCACGCCACACCAACGTCAACGGCACGTACCTGGTCGCGCGCCTGAAGCCGGGCGCGACGATCGCGGAAGCACAAGCCCAGATCGATGCGCATAATGATGCGGTCGAGAAGGACAATCCGGAAGCGAAGATGATGGCCGAAGCGGGCTTCCGATCACTCGTTAGGCCGTTGCATGCGGAGCACGTCCGTTCGATTCGTCCAACCCTTTTGCTGATGCAGGCCGGCGTGTTTTTTCTTCTGCTCATCGGAGCGGTTAATCTGGTCAATCTCCTTCTGATTCGAGCCAGCGGCCGCGCGAAGGAAATGGCGATCCGCCGGTCGATGGGCGCGAGCCGCGCGCATGTTGTGAGACAGGTGACAATCGAGACGGTGTTGCTCACGTCCGTCGGTGGCGTGTTCGGATTGATCGTCGGAGCGTGGGGAGTTCGGCTGCTGGAATTTCTTGGCGCGAATCGTTTGCCGCTCGGCGCCCACATCGCGTTCGATGGCTGGCTCGCGTTGATCGGTGCCGCCGGTGGCATTCTCCTCGGAGTCGTCATTGCGATGCCGATCGCCTGGTTCAATCTTCGTAGTCATCTCGCAAACGCGCTGCAATCGGAATCCCGCAGCGGCACGATCAGTCGCGCCGCGCAAAGGCTTCGCCACGGATTCATCGTCGCGCAGATCGCCCTTGCTTTCATTTTGCTTGCGGGTGCGTCGTTGCTCGGATTGAGTCTGAAAAAGGTGATGGCGGTTTCTCCCGGTTTTCGTGCCGAGCACGTGCTCACTGGCGAGTGTACGATCTCATGGGATGCTATTCCGAATCGCGTCGGCATTATCGATCGCTTGCTGGAATCCATTCGGCAGCAACCGGGAATCGTCCATGCCGGAACGATCACCAGCATTCCGCTGAACGGCGACAGCGGTAAAACTGCCGTCACGCCGAGAGGTTACGTTCCGCCGCTAGGCCAATCATCGCACGGGCATTATTCCTACGGCGTCCATGGCGATTATTTCTCGGCCCTCGGCATTCCACTGCGCGAAGGACGCTTCCTCACCGCGGCGGATTCGCATCGCCCTGATCGCGTGTGTGTCGTGGACGAAGATTTTGCGATTCGGTATTGGCCGAATGGCGGCGCGCTCGGTCAGCGTATTGCTGTCAGCGACGAAACAAATGACGCAAAGCTTTTCACGATTGTTGGTGTCGTTGGGGCAGTAAAACAGGCCGGGCTTACCGAACCGCGGGGACAAGGCGCGGTTTACCTGCCGCTCGCATTTCGAGACAACAATAGCTTTTTCGTCGTCACTCACACGAGCCAGCGTCCGGAAGCGTTTGCCGAAGCCCTTCGAAAACTAGTACGCGCGACCAATCCTGATCTGGCAATCGATAACCTGCGCTCCATGGAAACCCTCGTGTCCGACAGTCTCATCGCACGACGCTCTCCCGCGCTGCTCGCGGGAATTTTTGCTGGGGTCGCTTTGCTGCTGGCGGCGATTGGCACCTACGGTGTTCTTAGCTTCGCGGTTGCGCAACGCCGTCGCGAAATCGGAGTTCGCATGGCGCTCGGCGCGCAACGCGAACAGATCGGCGCGCAATTCCTCTCGTTAGGCCTGCGACTTCTCGTTGCCGGGATCATTCTCGGCTTGTTCGGGGCGTGGCTGTCGGGCAAAGCCATGCAAACTGTTTTGTTTGACGTGCCGCCACTGCACGTGGCGATTTTCCTCGGCACCGCCGTGATCATGAGCGCGGTCTCGCTAGTTGCCTGCCTC
Source organism: Candidatus Udaeobacter sp. (assembly GCA_036495465.1). Taxonomy (GTDB): domain Bacteria; phylum Verrucomicrobiota; class Verrucomicrobiia; order Chthoniobacterales; family UBA10450; genus Udaeobacter. The sequence continues at coordinate 8,932 of DASXMV010000088.1, forward strand.
ATCCCCGCATTCTGCGCCTCACGTGTTGACCCAATGGAGGCACTGCGCTCCGAGTGATACGCCAATGATTTTTGAATCCGAATTTACTCCTGTATCCGTCTTTCTTAAAAAACGTTTATGAAAACACCAGCGTGGCTTCTGCCTTTGAACATCGCTGTCACAGCGATGTCTTCTATTCGTCCGTAAATAACATGCAACCCCGACTTATACTCTGTTTCATCTCCATCACCGTCATCGCTGCGAGCGCATTCGCTCAGGATAAGAGTCAGCCAACGGCTGATGAGCTGGTTGCCAAAAACGTCGAAGCGAAAGGCGGCGCTGCCGCAGTGCATGATCTTCAGACACTGCGCATGACCGGGAAGATGCTTGTGCAGGAAGGACAAATTCAACTGAGTTTCACGCAGATTAAGAAGCGGCCTGAGGAAGTGCGCACCGAAGCGTCTCTTCAGGGAATGACCCAGATCGAAGCGTATGACGGCAAAGAAGGCTGGAAAATATCGCCATTCTTTGGACGCAAAGATCCAGAACGAATGTCGTCCGATGACGTCAAAGCGCTGGTCGAAGATGCGGAGATAGACGGTCCACTGGTGGATTGGCAGGCAAAGGGAAATACGATCGAATATCTTGGAACCGAAGACGTTGATGGAACACCGGCCCACAAGTTAAAAGTCACGAGAAAGAACGGTGACGTCAGTTATGTCTATCTGGACCCGGATCATTTTCTGGAGATTCGGATCTTAACGCAACGAACCAGGCACGGCGCATACGAAGAAGTAGAGACCGACTTGGGCGATTACGAGAAAGCTGGAGGCGTATTCGTTCCTACCTCGATTGAGTTTGGGTCCAAAGGATCGCCTGACAAACAAAGAATCATAATTGATAAGGTCGAAGCCAATATGTCCGTGGATGACTCAATTTTTCATTTTCCCGGTCACGTTGTTCTCCCGCAACCACAGCGCTAATCAAGAGATGAGTAAGTTTAACAATCCAATGCGAAGGCGTTTTGCACCCCATGTTTCTGAAGCGCGAGTTATTCTCGCTTCACTTTCATTTCTGTTTGTATGCGCAATTTCCTGCTGGGCCGAGGAAGCGCCATTTAACTCGTCAACGATTTCCGGTCTGGGGGCCCGCAACATAGGGTCCGCGACGATGAGCGGACGCATTTCAGCTATTGCGGGAACGCGCGAACCGTCTGGCAAGATCACGTTGTTTGTTGGCGCAGCCAGTGGCGGCGTTTGGAAATCCGACGATAGCGGGACACGATACCGGCCCGTATTTGACGAGCAACCTGTGCAATCGATTGGCGCGATCGCACTCGATCCAAAAAATTCGAAAAATGTGTGGGTAGGCACCGGTGAGTCGTGGACACGAAACAGTGTTTCGATTGGCGACGGGATCTACAAATCAACCGACAGCGGCGAAACATGGACACATTCCG
>DASXMV010000089.1:0-3060 GCA_036495465.1 Candidatus Udaeobacter sp.
CAAAGGCAAAATCGACAAGGTAATGGCGGATAGAGCCGCCGCCTTGCTGCAAAAAGGACGCACCCAGGCTGACGCCGGGAAATTCCGCGCCATCGCACAGGTGGGATTTCGTCGATTACAGTTTCAAACTGGCCAATACGCACAGTTACTCGCCGATTACAAAAAGGAGCTCGACAAGCTTCCCGACGCAGCGCAAGCCGAGGTACTATTACTCGCAGCTAACAGCGAGCGACAATTGGGCAATTCAAAAGAAGCTGAAGCGCTGTACCGGCGGATCATTGCGAAGTATCCGGATCGAGAGGAAGCAAAGGACGCCGCATATCAGCGACTGATCAACGTCTACAACTCGGACCCATCTGCGTTGGTGTCAGCGGTAGACGAGTTTCTAGCGACAAATCCCACCAGCGACCGCGGCGACCAGGCGAAACTTTTGAAAGCCGAAGCCTTCTATAAACAGCAAAATTGCGCCGAGGCGGCGCCCATTTATGAGGAACTTCGTGCTTCGCAGCTTCCTCCCAAGTTGCGTGCCGAAGCTGCATACAAACTTGGCTTATGTCACTCGCAGGCAAAAAACATTCCCGGCGTCATCGAAGCTTTTACGTATTACGTGCAGAATTTTTCCGAAGATCCACAGGTGCCCGCTGCCCTCGCTCAACGAGCCCTGGCTTACGAACAGGACAAGAACTATACCGGGGCGGTCACCGACTTGAACACCATCTTAACCAAGTATCCCAAGGCGCACGAACGGGAAGCAGCTTTACAGTTAAAAGCTTTAATCCTCGGCCAACAGGGAAATAGCAAAGCCATGGTGGAAACCTTTCGGCAGCTTTTGAGAGAGTTCCCAAAGAGTTCGGTTGCGGCGCAGGCGCAATACTACATCGGCAAAGCTGCGTTTGAGTCAAAAGATTACAAAGGTGCGCTGGCCGCACTCAATGCCGCCAGACAACTAAACAAGGAGGAATATTACAATCTTGCGTCGCTGCGGATCATGCTGTGTCACTTTTATTTGAAAGATCGGAATGCTCTCACGAAAGAGGTGAACGGTTTCATGGCCAACAGCCCAAACACAAATGTGCCGCCGGAAGTTCTGGAGTGGCTCGGAATCGGATATTATAACGAGAAAAATTTCCAGGCTGCGGAAAAATATCTGGGTGCGCTCCGAAAGATCGAAAATCCTGGCAATGTTAAACCCGATTACCTGTTCTATCTTGGGGACGCAGCCACGAAGTTGAAGAATCTGCCCGAGGCGGAGGACGCGTTTAGTAAGTATTTGGAAGCAGCGAAAGATCCGGCCGGAAAAGCGAAAGTGTTACTCGCGCTCGGTGCGGTCAAGATCAGCGCGCACAAGCCAGACGACGCTCAGAAAATTGCTGAAGAGATCATGACGCTGCAGCCAGAAGGACGGGTAAATGCGGAGGCGCGTTTGCTGGCAGGCGAGGTGCAACTGGAGCGCGGTAATTTCGACGACGCCGGCAAAGCCTTTAAAGGTGTGGCGTTACTTTACGATGATCCAGCGATCACTCCGCGGGCACTGGACAAAGCAGCGCTCGCGTACCGGCAAGCGGGCAAAACCGAAGAAGCGGACCGGTTGTCGCGAGAGTTGCACGAACGGTATCCGAATTACGCTGGCGGATAGCTCCAAAGCGAGCTTTCACCGATCGCCATATTTTGGGGACGATGCCCTAAGCTCCGTCGTCAACTTTGATCAGGCGCAATTCCTTACGCGATTTCCCATCGGAATAGTTGGACGTTAGGGGTCAGACGTTGGACGTTTGATTCCGTGATCCCGCACGACAAGCTTTTCATTCCTGGCCCCGTTGAAGTATCGGAGAAAACCTGGGCTGCGTTTTCGCGTCCAATGATCGGGCATCGCGGGGAAGATTTTAAAAATCTTTATCGCGCCATTCACCCGGGCCTCCAGACTCTCTTTGGAACAAAGCAGCCGGTTTTCCTCTCTACCTCTTCGGCATGGGGGGTAATGGAAGCATCCATCCGGAATCTCGTCGATCGCGGCGTCCTCTGCTGCATGTGCGGCGCTTTTTCCGACAAATGGCTCGATGTGGCGAAACGATGCGGAAAAAATGCCGAACCGCTTCAAGTTGACTGGGGAAAACATATCGATCCGAAGGCGATCGACAGGCAATTGGCGACGGGAAGGTTCGACACAGTGACTCTCGTTCACAACGAAACTTCAACTGGCGTTATGAATCCCCTCCCGGAAATCTGTTGTACGCTCGCCAAGTATCCCGAGGTAACGCTCGTGCTTGATACGGTTTCATCATTTTCGGGGGTCAAGATTGATATGGATGCGCTTGGTATCGACGTCATGCTTACCGGCGCGCAAAAGGCACTGGCATTGCCGCCAGGCTTTTCGTTGTTCTCGGTTTCGGAAAAGGCATTCGCGCGTGCACAGAAAATCCCAAACCGCGGCTTTTACTTTGATTTTCTCGAGTTTAAGACGCAGCAGGCAGAGTGGATGACGCCCAGCACGCCCAGCATTGGACACATGCACGCGCTGCAGTCGAAACTTGAAGAAATTTTTGAAGAAGGTCTCGATACACGCTTCGATCGACACGCTCGCACGAACGCGTTGGTGCACGAGTGGGTCCGCCGCGCTGGATTTGAGTTCTTCGCAGAGGAGGGATTTCGCTCAAAGACGCTTACCTGCGTGAAAAACAACAAAGGGATAGACGTTCTGGAATTCGCGAAAAAGCTTCGTGAAAAACACCACCTCGTGATTGACCCCGGTTACGGCAAAATTCGAGGCAAAACCTTTCGGCTTTCAAACATGGGCGATGAAACCGAAGAAACGGTGGCGCATCTGCTCAGATGTCTGGATGATGTTCTGTAGTCAGTCGGGTTATTTGGAACAGCGCGTCTCTCAAAAGTATCTCCAGGCGAGCGTCTCCACGCATTCTTCAGCATCGGACTTTTTTGTTGGTCGTCGCTGGCAACTGGAGAAGTTATCAAGCATGAACATCCGGCTACTGATTTTGGTTTTGGTTCTGATTAAACCACTAGGATCAATTTGCGCGGATCCTGCGCCGATAACACAGGAGG
>DASXMV010000090.1:0-2986 GCA_036495465.1 Candidatus Udaeobacter sp.
AAGAGACGCCGTTGGTCGCACCACCGGGATGGAATCGTGCAGGATATCTTCCGCAATGACGACCTTCGCCAGTTCGGGTGTGTTCAGGAAATTTTTAACGTCGTGCAACGACACGGCGCCAACGAAACGCCCGTGGTCGGCTACATATAGGTAGTTGAATCGGGTTTGTACGAATTTCTCCGCGATCTCCGAGAACCGGGCCTTGGGTGAAATGGTCAACGGTTTTGGTTTCATGATGTCCCGAACATGAAGTTCCGCGAGTTGTCTACGATAATCGCCGGCGCCTTTTCGCTTCAGCGGCTCAGCATATATAGACTCTTTTTCGATGCTTACTGACGTGTAGTAAGCAACCACGCACGCCAGCATCAGTGGCAGAATGATCTGATAATCGAGCGTGATTTCGAAAATCATGACAATGGCCATGATCGGAGCGTGAGTGGCAGCCGCGAGAAACGCACCCATGCCGACGAGCGCAAACGCACTGGGATTGACCGCGAAATGTCCAAGCAGATGATTTGTGCCCGTCCCAAACAAGAACCCGAGGCTTGCGCCGATAAAGAGCGTCGGCGTGAAGACTCCACCAACCGCCCCGGAACCGAATGTGGCAGTGGTGGCCAGTACTTTGAAAATCAGGATGATCGCTAGCGCTTGCCAGAGCCATTCGCCACGCAAAATTCCGCTGACCGTACTATAACCGTTGCCACAGACCTCCGGATGCAATATGGCCAGAGCGCCGACGATTAGGCCGCCGATACACATTTTTACGTAAACAGGTGCAGGGATGCGCCCAGCCCATTTTTCAGTTGTGCGCAGGAGTCGAATGAACCATGGAGCAAGAAGGCCGGCGCCAAGTCCGAGCAGAAGATACGGCCCAATCTCCCAATTACCGTTGAGTTGGAACGGCGGGGTTTTGTACAATGGATCTGGTCCCAAGAATCCGCGCACTGTCAACGTCGCGATGACTGACGAAAAAACCAGAGGACCAAAAATTTCCATGGCCACTGAGCCCAGCACAATCTCCGCGACAAACACCGCGCCGGCGATCGGCGCGTTGTAGGCCGAAGCAATCCCGGCAGCGGCGCCACAGCCGACAAGCAGTCGAAGACGTGGTGTTGTCCAGTTCCGCAGGCGACCCGTGAGAGAAGCGACGAGCGCGGACAACTGCACGAGGGGACCCTCGCGGCCGATCGACCCGCCGGAAGCAATCGTGAAAAGTGACGAGAGACATTTCAGCAAGGTGCGTCGCGCAGCAATTTTCCCATCACCAAGCACCACCGCTTCCATGTAGTCACTGGTTGTCACTTGTCCGCGCAATCGCGTGCCGAACTGAATGATTGCGCCCGCAATGAGGCCGCCGATTGCTGGAATCCCCAGCCGAAGCAGGGAAGGGAGCTGCGAAAAACTTTCAACAAAACCGGGTTCCGAACTGCCTGTCAGGATTTTATGAACCACACTGGTTGCGACGCGAAACAGAATTGAACATACGCCGCCGCAGAATCCGATGATACCGGACCACATTAGTGTGGCTTGAAGATCGGTCGGCTGTATTCGCTCCTGAAACCAGACCAAAAACTTGAGCTGTCGGAGAGTGCTCAGAGTGAAACGCGATTTTTTGGTACTGGCACTGCTGGAAGCCACTTTTATCAAGTCGATGCACAGCCGCAGACGTCAAGCGAGACTCGAATTTGCGGAGATTGAGTCCGGTTGCTGCTATCGATAGATCGGTGCTCTGATGTCAGCAAACGCGCCCTGCATTTCGCTCGACCGGGGACGTCTCGCCGTTGTGCTGGTGACGGTCGCAATCAATGTGGTCGCGGTTTCGCTGTTGGCATTCGCTCCGTGGTCGGATTGGCGCACGGGCGCCGCGCTGAACCTCATTGATAATTTTCTGCTCGCCGGCTATGCGCTGGTCAGGCGCGACGCACTACTGGGTCGGTTTGTGCTGTTCGGCGTCGTAGTCGGAGTTACTGAACTACCAGCCGACGCGTGGTTGGTCGATCACACACGTACGTTGGACTACTCGATTGGCGGCGGCCCAATGATCTGGCGATCGCCGCTCTGGATGCCGTTAGCCTGGGAAGTCGTGGCAGTGCAATTCGGATATATCGGACTGCGATTGTGGGAGCGCTTCGGCAAGGTTGGGTTGCTAATGATCGGTATGCTCGGCGCGATCAATATTCCGTTTTACGAGGAGATGGCGCGCAGGATTCATTGGTGGCAATACAGCGGTTGTCGCATGATTTCGTTTACACCCTGGTACATCGTCCTTGGCGAGTTCGGTATTGCCATAATCTTCGCCTTGCTTGGACGAGTAATGCGGCACGGGTCGTGGCGTGAAGCTGTTGTGGCTGGGATTACAGGTGGATTTCTAATCTTTGTTTGTTACGTCGCAGCATTCTGGTTCACGGACGTCTTCATCAGACAGTTCCATTCATTTTCAACCAGCAGTTGCATGGCTTTCTCCAACGCTTGGTTTTTTGCAGAACCAGATGGCGACGGCACAGACAAGCAGGGCAATGGAGATGACCAGGAAAGCATCGTTGAACGCCATGATGAACGCCTCGCGGCTCATGATTGATTTGATCACGGCGTACGATTGCTTGAGAGCCGTCGTCGCGTCGGAGCCCTTGCTCATGAAATTCGCCTGCACAGCAGCGAGTCGCGCCTGAGTTGCCGGCGAGTAGGCTGTGACCAATTCGCCAATACGAAAGTCGTGAAATTGTTCACGACGCGTGATCAAAGTGGAAAGAATCGCGATCCCGAAACTGCCGCCAATGTTGCGGAAGATGTTGAAAATGGCAGAGCCGCTGGCGGCGTCCTTTGCTGCAAGCGTTGCCACCGCCAGACCCGTAATCGGCACGATCGTGAAAGGTTGACCAAATGCGCGCACAAGATTGGCGAGCCTGAGTTGGTCGCCCGCATAATCAAAGCTCATGCGGATGTTCATGTAACAGCTGATCGCGAAGATGAGACAACCCACGCAAAC
>DASXMV010000091.1:0-5263 GCA_036495465.1 Candidatus Udaeobacter sp.
CCTGCCCGGCGGCGGACGTGCCGGCTCTTTGGCAGATTTACCTTTGCAATTTGTGCATCCGTATCGAGCAAAGCACGGACGTCCTCGATGACTTCGAAGCCCACATCGGACACGCTTTGCGCACGCAGCCATTTTAGAATCGTCCGACGTTGAAGCGCGACAGGCAAAGTCCGAAGTCCTGGCAGAGAAAGATCCTTGCCCGTTGGTTCAGGCAGTTCCTTGTTCATCCATTTCTCTTCCTCGGCGGCAATCATTGCCGTTCGCCAAATGTTCCGACGGATGTTGCGTCCGAGGTTTCTTTCAAGATACGGAATAATTCGGTGGCGAATTCGGTTGCGCGTTGGCGCGAGATTTTGGTTCGTGGAATCTTCGCGAAAGATTAGATCATATTTGCGGATGTATTTATCGATCTCGCTGCGCCAGACCGAAAGAAGCGGTCGCACGATCGTCAGATCGATACCCTCAATGCAGCGATTGGAAATATCACGCATCGCGGTTAGACCAGTTAGGCCAGCGCCTCTGGTCAGGTTAAACAGAAACGTTTCCACCAAATCGTCAGCGTGATGCGCTAGAAAAATTGTTTGGCAGCGAGTGCGTTTTGCCGCATTCGAAAAAAATGAGTAACGCGCGTTGCGCGCGGCAGCTTCAATTGAGGTCTTTTCTCGTTTTGCAAGTGTACGAATGTTTGCCGCTCGAAGTTCAAATCCGGCCCCATATTTCTCAGCCAGTGTTCTTACAAAACGCGCATCGACCTCACTCGATCGGCCACGTAGCTGATGGTTCAGATGGCAAACCACGAGGTTCTTATATCCGAGGTGAAACAGCCAGTGCAGTAACATGACGGAATCCCGTCCTCCGGAGACGCCAACGAGGTAGCGCTTATCGGGCGGGAAGTCTCTGCCAAGTCGCGAACGGATGTCCAATTCCTTCATTAGCGGTTTTCTGTCATTCTGAGGGCAGCGAAGAATCTCTGATTATCTGCTTGCCAGCGTATCAGTAGAAGCCAGAGATGTTTCGCTTCGCTCAACATGACAATTTTTGAATCCAATTCATGTCGCCACCGCATCCAACGTTCAAAGCAATCATGAACGATCAACAAACTTTAGACAAAAGCGGAAACGACTGGCGTCTTTAAAGAAAGGATTCAAAGGCATATGAACAACGACACTACTTACGCATTGCTGGTTCAGTCAGAGGAGAAGGGCCGAGGCATCATGGAAACGGCGGTTTACGCGCTGCTGAGTTTGAGCGCAATCCTATCGATCTTGCAGTTTGTTCAACAACCGAACCGGTTACCCACGACGCTGACCACCCAGGCATCCGAAGTTTCATTCGTCTCGCAGCGGAGCTAGTTTAGAAACTGGTTGGGGAAGCTGGTCTTTGGTTGGTGGGACCCCGGACGGGGGTTACTTGCCGCCGTTAGATCAGAGCTTGGAAAACTCTTGGGATGCGAGGGCAGACGCACGCGGCCGACCCGGTTTTGTAAAACCGTTTGACAATGAATGAACGTTCATTCATCTTGCCGGCCATGTCCTATCCCCAGATAGATGCTACCAACGGCGGTGATCGGCGTTCCCAGATCCTCGAAGCTGCTTTGGTTTGCTTCGCCAAACGCGGGTTCCACCAAACCAGTATGCACGATATCAGCGGCGAGGCAGGGATCAGTGTTGGGCTGATCTATCGCTACTTCGAAAACAAGGAAGCTGTCATTTCTGCAATGGGCGACCGGCACAAAAAGGAGATCAGCGAAATGCTGGAACGCGCGCGACAGGCTCCGACGCTGCTTGAATCGCTTGAGATTTTGTTCACCGCGCATTGTTGCGAAGACGCTCCGCAACTTGTGTCCGCCTTCGTAGTCGATCTTTATGCCGAAGCGTCGCGTAACCCGCACGTGGCCGATTTGGTGCGCGATGTTTTGGAAACGGCAATGAAAGGTGTGACGGATTTGATCGCGCGTGCGCCGGAAACGCAACATGGGGGGAACGATCTAAAACCCGATGAATTAGCGGAATTAATTTTTGCAGTCGCGCGTGGAATGCTAATGCTGGATGTGTTGCGTCCACAGGAGCTGACTGCGGCAGAACGCCGTGAGCGACAACTGGAAGTGGCACGAAGGCTCTGGCGTTTGTTGTTTAAAACGGAGGGAGAAGCTGCTTATGCATGATGTGGCGAAAAGTGTTTCAAACGTTCCGGTACGCTCAAGTGCAAGACCGCGGCGTCGCTGGCGTAGTGTTACCCTGGCGATCGCTCTGCTCATTGGGATTGGAGCTTTTGTTTTCGGAATAAAAGTTCTACAGATCGGCAAGATGATGAGCACGCCGATGGTGATGCCACCAACCACCGTATCGAGTGCAGTTGCAAAGGAAGAGGATTGGGCGCCGACACTCTCAGCCATCGGATCAGTTTCAGCCGTTCAGGGCGCAGTGGTTTCCACCGAGCTCGGCGGGGTTGTTGCCGAAGTTGATTTCCAAAATGGCGGCGTCGCGAAAAAGGGTAACGTACTAATGAGGCTGGACGTCAGTCAGGAAGAGGCGCTTCTGCGATCTGCGACAGCGGAAGCTGAACTAGCGCGAGCCGATTTGGAACGCAGCAGGGATCTTGCGGTGAAGAAGGTCATTTCGAAGGCTGAAATCGATGCGTCTGAATCAAAATTTAACAGGTTGAATGCCGTGGTCGATCAGATGCGCTCCAACATAGCGAAAAAGACCATCGTTGCTCCATTCGACGGGCAGCTGGGCATTCGCCAAGTGAACGTCGGGCAGATGATCAACTCCGGTCAGCAAGTGGTGCAGTTGACCGAGCTCGACAAGGTCTATGTCGATTTTGCATTGCCGCAGCAAACACTTCCACAGCTTGCCACAGGGTACGAGGCACGCGTTCATGCCGACGCGTTACCCGGCCACGAATTCAAAGGCGAAGTGACCGCTATCAATTCCATGGTCGACGCGGTGACCCGGAACATCGGTGTTCAGGCCACCCTCGAAAATCCGGACCATCCCTTGCGTCCGGGGATGTTCGTCAAAGTCGACGTCGTTTTGCCGCAGAAAAGCAAAACACTAGTAGTTCCGGGGAGCGCTGTTTCCTACGCTCCATACGGCAATTCGGTTTTCGTAATCGAGAAGAAGAAAGACCCGAAGACCGGCAAAGAATCGGAGTCGTTACGCCAGGCTTTTGTGCGAATCGGTGAAGCGCGCGGAGATTTCGTCGCGGTGACGGACGGATTAAAACCAGGGGATGTGGTTGTCAGCACTGGTGTGTTCAAGCTGCGTAATGGAATGCCGGTGGTAGTCAATAACGATCTGGCCCCGAAGCCGCAGCTCAATCCCAAGCCGCAGGATTCGTAATAACGAGTTCGAACGGATTATGTCGAAATTCGAAGCAAAGAAAGTGAGCGCGATGGGTGGGGGATAGCGCGCCCGAATCTGGAAATGAAGTTTACCGATCTATTTATCAAACGGCCAGTACTGGCCATGGTGGTTAGCTTCGTCATTCTCATCGCTGGATTGCAGGCGATGAAGAACCTGAATGTGCGGCAATATCCGCGCAGCGACATCGGCTCAATCACAGTGACCACGATTTATGTGGGCGCAGACGCCGAGCTCGTTCGAGGATTTATCACCACTCCGATCGAGCGCGCGATCGCCGCAGCAGACGGCATCGATTACATCCAATCTCAGAGCACGCAGGGGCAATCGCTTGTCACTGCGCGTCTCAAATTGAACTATGACGCCAACAAGGCGCTGTCGGACATCAGCTCGCGAGTTGATGCGATTCGTAACAATCTGCCGCCGGAATCACAGATTCCAGTGATCGCGATTCAAACGGCTGATTCCCAGTTTGCTTCGGCTTACCTCAGCTTTACGTCCAATATTTTGCAGCCTAACGAGGTGACAGATTATCTGGTCCGGCTCGTGCAACCACGCTTGACCGCAATCGCGGGTGTGCAAAAAGCAGACATTCTTGGGGGCCGGACTTTTGCGATGCGCATTTGGATGAAGCCGGACCGGATGGCTGCGCTAAACATCAGCCCGGCACAAGTCCGCGATATCCTGGCGAAGAACAACTTCCTGTCGGCAGTTGGAAATACCAAAGGCTCGCTTCTTCAAGTCAACCTCACGGCAAACACGGATTTGCACACGGCCGAGGAATTTAAGAAGCTCGTTGTCCGGCAGGATAAAAACACGTTAATTCGGCTGGGCGATATCGCCGACGTCGTTCTCGGCGCAGAAGACTACGATACTGAGGTACGGTTCTCAGGACAGAAAGCTGTGTTCATGGGGATCTGGGTGCTGCCGAATGCGAACTCGCTGGATGTAATCAAACGCGTTCGCGTCGAGCTGGATCAAATCAAAAAAGAGCTGCCGACTGGAATGAAGGCGGAAATGGCTTACGACGCCACGGCCTACATCAATGATGCCATCCACGAAGTCGTAAAGACGCTGATCGACACCTTGGTCATTGTGATGATCGTCATCTTTTTGTTCCTCGGGTCGTTCCGTTCCGTCATTGTGCCGGTGGTTGCGATCCCGATTTCGCTTATCGGCGCGTTGTTTTTAATGCAGGTGTTCGGTTTCACGCTGAATCTGCTGACGCTGCTTGCAATTGTTCTGTCAGTCGGATTGGTGGTCGATGACGCCATCGTTGTGGTGGAAAATATCGAACGCCATATCGCGGATGGAATGTCGCGGATGAACGCGGCGCTTCTTGGCGCGCGCGAGCTGATCGGTCCGATCATCGCGATGACGATCACGCTTGCAGCCGTGTACACGCCGATCGCGTTACAAGGTGGCCTGACGGGCGCACTGTTCCGCGAATTTGCTATGACGCTGGCCGGAGCGGTTTTTATCTCCGGTGTCGTGGCGCTGGTTTTGTCGCCAATGATGTCGGCATATCTGCTTCCGCCAAATCATGTGGAGACCGGGTTCAAAGGCTTCGTTGATCGCACTTTCGATCGCGTGCGCGACTGGTATGGAAAGCACTTGGACAGTACCTTAAACGCCCGGCCTGCTGTTTATATCGTCTGGGGAGGAATTTCAATTCTCGCTTTGCTGATGTTCGTTGCGATACCAAAAGTCGCGACGAAGGAGTTGGCGCCCAAAGAAGATCAGGGCGTTATCTTCGGCATTATCACTGCGCCAGCTAACGCTACGATCGACGACACGATTCGTTATGCAGACGCCGCTGGGAAAATTTTCCACGATATTCCAGATACCCCGTTCACATTTCAAATTACCTCGCCGAGCAGCGGCTTTGGCGGCATGGT
>DASXMV010000092.1:0-15860 GCA_036495465.1 Candidatus Udaeobacter sp.
CAATCGGGATAGTACAGCTGGTCGCCTTAGTTTTGCTTGCGAATCCCTCAGTTGGTCTCGCAAAGCCACAAAACAAATCAGCTAAATCCGGTCAGGAAAGCCCGGATCCGCTTCTAAACGCCGCTCTGAAAAACATGGAAATCGGTGTGTGGTCAGTGAAAGGCACCGTCACGGCCCAGAAAGCGATTAAGTTGCAAGGCCTTCTTGCCGGCGAAGATTTTGATCTAGCGATGGAACCCGGCGTGAAGCCAAACACGCCGATGCGCGAAATCGTGATCAAAGACAAAGCCTGGATTAGCTCCGATGGCGAGACGTGGCACGCCGGCAGACCGGATGATCGCTTGATCTACAATTGGGCGCATGTGCCAATCATGGCCGATCGAAAGTTCCCGCCATTTGAAAAAATGGGCGTCGAGCAACGCAACGGACAGACTTGGTTGCACGTTCGGCTCAAAGTTGCTGAGAAGAACGTTAACCCGAAAGAGTTACCCCAATATTGGCTGGTCCTCGATCCGCAGGGACAAGCCCAATACGTCGCGCACACCGAGATGCCGATGTTCTCGCAGGTGCGCAACGAAGTCATGTACTGCTCGTTCGATTATGCGCCGGCGACTGAGAAAATTTCACCACCGCCTCTCGGGCCCCCGATAGATGAGAAGGCCTATGGCTTTAACGATATCGAGCGACACAAGTTTGACTGGAAGGGAAAGATCGTTCGGGTGGAGGTCACTCCCAAGATCTTGCAGTCCCAACAAATTGGTGACGACAGTTACCGCGCGTTCCTCAAAGACACGGCGACACCAAATCACTATGGCGTAGTTGAATTTCCCCACGACGCGTTGGTGAAGTTGGGATTTCTAAAGAAGATCGTGAGCGGAGTACACGCGTGGGAAGAATTGGAGAAAATGGGCGCGCTGGGTCGGACTGAAGGCGAACCGGTCTCGTTTTATGTGCAAGTGATCCCAATAGGCGAGAAGCCCGCGGCAAGGACTGTTGCCGTGGGAGCGAAGCTGGTTCGCGATGCCGACGGCAGCGTGAGTTACACCTGGGAATCGTCACAGCCATCGGTCTCGCCCGTGGCATCCCAAGGCTCGAACGAGTCAGATGAAGACTTGGTTAATCGTGGGATCGAAAAAGCAAAGAGCGGTGACCTGGATGGCGCTATTGCAGATTTCGACAGCGCAATCAAACTCAATCCCAAAGACGATGCCCCTTATTACAACCGCGCCCAAGCCAGACGGCTGAAGAAGGACGCTGCTGGCGCTATTGCTGACTACACCCGAGCCATTGAGCTCGGCTCAACAAACCCGGCTGCTTATAACAACCGTGGCAACGCCAAAGCGGAGAATAATGACACCGCTGGAGCAATTGCCGATTATACACACGCAATCGAGCTCAAGCCGGATTACGCGCGCGCGTACTACAATCGTGCTGTCGCGAAGCAGGAAAAAGGGGATACCACTGGGGCAGAAGCCGATTTCAAATTCGCACAAAAGCTAGATCCGGAGTTGGCCAGCGAAAGATCGGCCAAGGATTCAAAAGACAGTCCGCCATCTGGAGCGACGACAGTTAGTCTCCTGGATGGCAAGCTCAAGCTCGAGCTTCCAACAGACTTTTCTCGTGACGCTGACGATCCCAAGGAACCAAAAACCGTTGCCAAATTCTCAGGGCCGGATGGGGCCTGGGGAGCAGTTTTGCGCGGCACGCATGGACTCACGCCGGACAAGCTTGAGGGCTATCTTAAAATGCGCGTGGCCGAATACAGCAAAGGCTTCAACTGGCTGCCGAAAGATTCGCACTTGGAATGGCTGAAGAAAGACATCGTGACGATCAATGGCTGGAAGTGGGCCGACTGGCGCTACGTCCCCATGCGAAAGGGCGCTAAGGATTACTCGCACAACCCGGTTTATACGCGTTTCCTAACGACTTCCTATAAGGGCCAGCTACTGGAGATTAACTTTACTTCAAATCTAAACACCAACCCCGAGTTAAAGCGCGAGATAGATCACATCATGGATTCGGTACATGTCGAAGAATGAAATCTCTTAAGACATTGGTGGCGGCGATTCTAGTTCTGTTCTTCCTGTCGCAGGTTTTTGCGCAGACCGAGTTCTCGGAATTTTGGACCAAATTTAGATCCGCTGTTGTGGCTGGCGATAAGGCAGGCGTCGCTGAAATGACAAAATTCCCGCTATCGATGCCCTATGGGGTGAAGGCCGTAAAGAACAAGGAGGATTTTCTGCGCCGTTATAACGAGATCTTCAAAGGCGAAGCGAACGCGGTCCAATGTTTTGCAAGGGGTAAACCGCAAAAAGAATCCGCATCCCGATACCAGATCTATTGCCCGTTCAAGGAAACTCCCGACGATTGGGAAAACGCGCCGATCCGCTTCGAGTTCGAACTAACCAAAAGCGACTGGAAATTCGCGGGCCTGGACAATATCAACGAGTAACTGGAGAAGGAATCTGAGGAATGGTGAGATCGTTTTTCATCTTTGTCGCAATGATCGGCTGGACGTTTTCTGTGCTTGCTATTGATGAAGATTCGCAGACTGAAGGAGAGGATTCGTCAGCCGGGTTACCCGGGCAATTCGCGAAAGATTATCTCATCGCCCGTAGCACTATTTCGCCGGACAAGAAATACGCAGTCATTTACCCGACACTGGAGGCAGAAGAAGCAGCTGACGATGCGAACCATCCCGAGCGCATCAAGGACCATGTCGTGGCGCTGCAGCCTTTCGCTGCGTTAAGCGAGTTACAAACCAAATTCCCGTATTTCCAAAATGAAAACCATGGAGGGATTAGCGCTCAATGGTCGGATGACAGTTCAGTTGCCCTGGTGACGCTCGACGGCAAGTGGGGACCGCGCGAAGTGTTTCTTTTGGAGTTTCGTGATGGCAAGCTAGCTCGAACGACGAACGTTCTTGCCAAAGCCCACGATTTGTTGCTGCCGAATTACCGCAAGTCGAAGGCCGAACCGTACAACGACGTTTTTGATTTCATTTTCGACGGCGAGGACGGCCCTGTGTTTAAACTCGACGGCAACAATCGCGTGGTAGTTGATGGCAATGCGATGACCGATCCGAAGGAAATCTCCAAGCACAGATGGTCGGCGCATCTCATGGCAGTGTGGGACATAGCCCAGGCAAAATTCATGGAGCAAAAGATCACCCGAAGCGCGGCAAAGAAGGGTGACTGAGTCGCTAAAGAGTCTCGTTTAATCAAAACGACGGAACGTTCTGGTACAATCCAAGTCTGGCAAAGTCCGCTTCACACTCCACAAGCCACGGAGAGCAAAGCCTCGGCCTTCTTTGGCCGCATCGGTAAATTGTGGTCGCTCCTCCCTCGTAATATTGCGATCCGACTACCACTTCAATTTTGCCGTCGCCATCCAGATCCATTACAGCGATCACCTTATAAGTGTTCGGTGCGTTGAAGCTCGCTTTCGCATCTGCCTTAAAGGCCTTGGGATAAAATTCGCCTTCGATAAGCTGTGTCTCCAATTTGCCAGTAACCACACGACGCAACAGCACCATCGAATAGCTGCCAGCCGGCGATCTCATAGGCGCGCCAGAACGCGATAAACGTCTCCCGCCGCGGAAAAAGCATCGCCTTCCCCAGGTCCGAGTTGGATTATTTTTAACTCGTCGGACATAGCTCATGGCGTGTGCGCTTGAATGCGGTCCGGGATTTCGACCACTGTCTCCGTGCGAGGTTTTGCGTCGAGACGTCCTTTGTCGCGCACTCGTACGCTCTCTATTGCCGCTGCTTTAATGTAGTCTCGATAAAACGAATTTTCGAAAAGCTCCCCGAAGTCGTACTTCCGCTTTAGATCGTAGAACTGTCTCCACTTTGGATAAGCGCGCTGAAACTGAGCGAGCGTGGCATGTGGACGATACGGAAGATAGTAACTACCACCGCATGCCAAAGCAGCATCAATAAGCTGTTGTGTGATTTCGCGCATTTCCTCGTCCGATTCTGGCGTAGCAGGATAGTTAAAGTACATAACTAATCCGATCTCGTCATTTTTCGCGTATGCCAACATCGTGTCGTTGTCTTGTTTGACCTCTCGCAATGTCACGTTCAGCAGGTCAATATCGTTCATTTTTCTCAAGATCGGTCGGATTCGGTCTAGAAATCCCGCTAGCCGATCCGGAGGAACGAAGTACTCGTGCAGGATTTCAGTAATTTTCGGGTCGCGATTAGCAAACCAGTTGGACGGCATTCTCAGAATGCCATTTCGCGATACAAGATGATGGGTTTGGCCATACACTCGTTCAACTGCCCAACGACCAAGTTTTCCGAAGCGGTTGCGGACGGATGCGCGAAAACCCGCTCGAGCGAGAGTCATTTCCCAAGTGCTTGGAGTGAATCGATGGGCGGCGTTGTCCAACGTGTTTTTAATTCTCTGTCCCGAGTCATTTGGCTCGACTCGAACAAATCGAATGACACGCGCATCTTGCAAGAACCATGGGCCGGGCGCGACGCTGATGCGCCCATAAGCCAGTCCAATTCGATCGTTTGGCGCAATGGCCAGTTTGCTAAAGTGTTTTGAATAGTCCTCCGCTGTTGCTGGAAATTCTTCGGCGCGATACAGGACATTGGGTACAACCCTCAGATCGACGTCCAGTATGACGCCAAATAGTCCATAGCCGCCACAAACTAGGTTGAATAACTCGCGATCCTCCGCTCGTCCGCGCTGGCATTCGCGGACAGTGCCATCTGCAAGTAGAATTCGGAATGATTCTACTGTGCTGACGATTGGCGGCGCAAGTGGCTGCCAGCCATGACAGTTCACCGAGATTGATCCACCGACTGTAAAGTCGTCGTTAGACTGCATCACAGCGACCGACCAACCATCGCGATCAAGCACGGTCAACAGTTCGTGCCACGTCGCACCTGCGCCTACACGCACGATTGGGATAGAATCACGAACCGTGACTCGACCGATCTTCCGAAATGCCTCACAGCGCATGTCGATACACAAACTGTCATCCAACAGCGTGTGACCACCCATTGAATGACGAGAACCAGCGATCGTGATCTTGCCATGTTGCGAGGCAGTCTGATGAACAAGATCGCGCAACTGCTCAATCGCTATCGTCGGATTGCGATCCGGAGTGATCGTCGCAACAGGTTTGGCATGTGTTAACCGGCTAAAATCACTTTGCCCTGCCAACGGCTCAGACAATGGAGATGGCCAGTCCGTAAACCATGCATATGCGATGAGTGCGACGTAACTCAGCGCGAGCAGAAAAATTAGTGTGATCGCGCTGACGGATAGGCGCGTCAACCAACGAAAGATCTTCCGCACTGCTAGGATAGGCGTTCTTTGATGGATGATAAAATGTCCGCGATCGCTTCTGTGCGCGGTTTCGCGCCGAGATTGCCTTTGCCGTGGATACGGACGCTCACTGCGTCGGCGTCCATGTCGCGTTTCCCAATCACGAACATGGTATGCACCTTCATTTGTTCTGCGTGCTGGATCTTGCCGTTGATCTTGTCGCTACTGTCGTCGATCGCCGCGCGAACCTGATGAGCGCGCAGTTCCTTCAGAATCGACCGCGCGTAATCCAATAGCTTCGGATCATCGCCAATGGTGAGGATCCGCACCTGTTCCGGCGAAAGCCAGAGCGGGAAATTGCCGGCGTAATGCTCGATGAGGAATCCAATGAACCGCTCATGCGTTCCGAGCGGCGCGCGATGAATGCAAATCGGCGTCTTTTCGGTGTTATCACGATCCTTATAAACAAGATTGAATCGGCGCGGCTGCGCAAAATCCACCTGATTGGTTGCCAGCGTAAACTCGCGTCCGATCACGCTCCAAACTTGCACGTCGATCTTCGGTCCGTAGAATGCAGCCTCGTTAGGCACTTCGACGTAATTAATCCCCGAATTTTTCAGTACGTTGCGCGTCATGTCCTCGGTTTGTTTCCAGAGGTCAGGTTCGTCGACAAACTTCTGGCCGAGCTTCGAAGGATCATGTGTTGAGAAACGCATCAGATATTTCTCGATTCCGAAGAGCTTGAAATAATCCAGGTACATCTGGTTCACCGCATTGAACTCATCGGCGAATTGCTCCGGCGTGCAGTAGATATGTGCATCATTCATGTGCAGCGAGCGCACGCGCATGAGTCCAAACAACTCACCGCTCTTTTCGTAGCGATAGTCCGTCCCGTATTCCGCCAGGCGGAGTGGGAGATCACGGTAGCTACGGGGCAGCGCCGCAAACAACGTATGATGATGCGGACAGTTCATTGCCCTCAGGTAATACCGGTCGATCGGTAGCTCCGATCGGATCTCCGCAGCCTTGGAAAGGATTTCGTCCAGCGCCTCGCGAGTTAATGGTTTTTCGAGAAGTTCCCGGAACACCTCGGGTCGATGCAAAGGCCGCCTGGACTCTGCGCTTTCTGCCACGAGTTGCATTGGTGGGAACATCGATTCCGCGTAATACGGCAGGTGGCCACTCTTAAGGTATAAGCTCTCTCGCGCGATGTCCGGCGTGCGAACGCGCTGATAGCCGGCGGCGAACTCGGTCTCTTTAGCGAGCTTTTCCAACTCTTCCACGATCACTGCGCCGCGCGGCAGAAACATCGGCAGACCTGGGCCGACATCGTCATCTAAAACGAAAAGCTCCAGCTCTTTTCCGAGTTTGCGATGATCGCGCTTCTTCGCTTCCTCGAGCATCGCGAAGTAATCGTCGAGTTCCTTTTTGGTTTTAAAGGCGGTGCCGTAGATCCGCTGCAGTTGCGGATTTTTCTCGTCGCCTTTGTAGTACGCACTGGCAAGAGTGGTCAGCTTAAACGCGCCAATGTTTCCCGTGCGCATGACGTGCGGTCCTGCGCAGAGATCAATGAAGTCGCCATTACGATAAAGTGAGATTTTTTCGTCGGACGGAATGTTCTCGATGATGTCGAGCTTGAACTTGCTCGGATCGGATCGCTCGCCCAGCGCAGCGAGCCGGCCTTTTTTTCCAAGCTCGAGCGCTTCGTCGCGCGAAACTTCAACGCGTTCAAACGGATGATTCGCTTTGATCTCCTTTTTCATCTCCGCCTCGATTTTTTCGAAATCGTCGGGCGAGATGCGGTGTGGAAGATCCACGTCGTAATAAAAGCCGTTCTCCACCGGCGGCCCTGCCGCGAACTGCGCTTCGGGCCAAATTTTCAAGATCGCCGTCGCCAGTACATGCGACGCCGAGTGACGGAGACGTTCCAAGTCCGTCATTTGCTCGCGTTGCTCTAGCGTTTTGCGTTCCTCATTCATTGAAACCGCCGGAAATTAACCACGAAGCACCGGAAGGACACGAAGAATTTGCTCGTACGTCCCGTTCGGCCGGCTGTCACACAATTGTAACTTGGAAGAGGCCAGATTTCCTCTTATACCCTGCGTTTGCCGGCTAACGCCACTTATGAATCCCGCAGAGCTTTTTCGTCAAGACTCAGATACAGTGCAACTCGCTCCGGGTGACTTCCTTTTTCGTGAAGGGGATAAGCGTGACAAGATGTACGTCTTATTAGACGGCGAGATGGATGTCCGCCTTGGTACTTATACCGTCGAGACCGCGCGGCCGGGGGCGCTGATTGGCGAGATGGCGTTGATCGATGACAGTCCGCGCGCCGCCAACGCCATAGCGAAAACCGAGTGCCGACTGGCCGCAGTCGATAAACGGCGATTCCATTTTCTCATTCAGCAGCATCCGCATTTTGCGACGCACGTGATGAAGGAGCTGGCTGACCGCTTACGTAACATGAACGCAGCGGCGATGCGGTAGAAATCTCAATAAGCTCATAACGAACCGCTGGCTTTCCGAGCCAGGGACCCGGCCTTATTTTTCGCTGGGAGAAGAGTTGGGCAGAATCTGTTGCTCGTCGGGGTCATTGCGTCCGGCTGTGGGCAAAAATCGCAGCCCTCGACGGATTTTGCGGCCCAGCGTCAGCAGATGGTGCAACAGCAGTTGATGGCACGCGGTATCAAGGATGCGCGCGTTCTCGCCGCGATGACAAAGGTACCACGGGAAGAATTTGTGAGCCCGGACTCGCGCGCTCTGAGTTATGAAGATGGGCCATTGCCGATTGGCCACGACCAAACCATTTCGCAGCCATACATCGTGGCGTTCATGAGCGAGCAGCTGCGGCCGCAGCCTGCCGATCGTGTTTTGGAAGTTGGAACCGGTTCTGGTTATCAGGCAGCGGTTTTGGCTGAACTGGTGTCAGACGTGTACTCCATCGAAATCGTCGAACCGTTGGCCAAAAGCGCCGAAGCGACACTGCAGCGGCTTGGATACAAAAATATACATCTGAGAGTCGGTGACGGTTATAAAGGTTGGCCGGAAGCGGCCCCGTTTGACGCCATCATTGTGACCTGCGCGCCGGATAACGTTCCACAATCGCTTGTTCAACAACTCAAAGACGGAGGGCGCATGGTAATTCCAGTCGGCGATCGGTTTGCCCAGCAGTTGTATCTGCTCGAGAAGAAAAACGGACAATTGAAACAAAGCGTCACGTTGCCGGTGCGCTTTGTACCGATGAAGACCGAGGCGCCCAAGCAATGATGTAGAGGCACGTGTCCTCACGCGCAGGTCTCGGGAAAGGCGGCTGAGGACAACCGCCGCTACACCGCGCGGCTTATTACTTGATCGCCGCGAGCTTTTTCAGATCGACGCGCTTGACCCATTCCTGCAATTCCTTTGGGTCCTGATTCTGTAGCTCGATCTGAACAAAATAACGATTGGCGATCATGACCCAGAGAGTGGCGTGTTTACTTTCGTTCTCGAAGGCTTCGAAACCAGGGTTGCCATCGATGGTAACGGATTTTCCGTAACCTTCGCTGGTATCGCTGTTCGTGTGCCAGGCAGCGGTCGTGGCATTCACGTAGTCCGGGTTCGCTATGGAGTCGAGAATGCTAATCGCTGCGGTTGGGGCCTTATCACCTTCACCCTTGTGATAGTCGCGATGCACGTTTGTGATTCTAAATCCGCCCACGTCTTCAGTTGATCCTTCCGCTTTATCAGCGACCCAGCCCTGGAGTGGCTCCGGTAAAAGAGGAAGGAGTTTCTGATAATCGACGGCATCGGGGACGAGAATCGGCTCATTTTGCGCGTGTGCCGCGCCAATCGCCGAAAAGACAAGCAATGCCGATGCGAGCAAACTTGCCAAAAATTTCGGCTGAGGAATGAGAGCCGTCGATTTCATGGGTAACCTCTTCTCCGCAATTTGAGATTCCTCTATACGATTGACTTTACAGCGGCTGTCAAGACGCTTGCACCGGTGCCCATTCGGGAGCACGCAACTGATGTTCATCAATCTCGTTATGTCCGGGACGGACGCAGTCTACGTCCGCGGTTACAGGTCGCGTAGTATTGGCATTCGTATCAAATGTCCTGGAGATTTTATCCGCATCGTTTTTTCGATAGCGATCAGAGATTCTTCGCTTCGCTCAGAATGACATCGTCAAGAGGTTCCTCGACATGACAAAATCGGATGCGTTAAAACCGCGACCTCAGCTCGGATTATTCGACGCCACGATGATTGTCATGGGCGGAATCGTCGGTGCGGGAATTTTCGCCAATCCATCCGAAGTTGCGCATCGAGTTCACACGCCGTTTTTGATCCTGGGTGTTTGGATACTGGGTGGTTTACTAGCGATGTGCGGCGCATTTATCTGGGCTGAATTGGCCACTCGTTTGCCGGGAACGGGTGGTCAGTATCTCTATTTGCGCGAGGCATATCATCCATCCGTTGCCTTTGTCTATGGATGGGGACTTCTGCTGGTGACACAGACCGGGGGTATGGCCGCAGTAGCGGTTATTTTCGCGGCTTACTTTCGCGCGCTTACAGGAGTTGTCTGGAACGACAGTGTGATCGCAGTCGTCGTGTTACTTCTCCTAACTGGAATAAACTGTCTGGGAGCCCGCGCCGGCAGCAATGTCCAAAGCGTTTTCATGCTTTTGCGTATCGCGGCAATTGCGGGCCTTGTGGTGGTCGGATTCGCGCTCGGCGGAAACTCGCTCAAGTCAGAGCCGTTGCTTGGACAATCGGTTTCGTTTGGGCTGTTGAAGAGTGTTGGATCTGCGATGGTCCCGATCGCGTTTGCGTATGGAGGATGGCAGACCGCCACCTTTGTTGCAGGTGAAATGCGCGATGCACGGCGCGATTTATCCCGGGGACTATTGATCGGAGTGGCTGGCGTTGTGGGCCTTTATCTTGCTGTGAACGTGGTATGTCTGCGCGTGCTCGGCCCGGTGGGTCTCAATGCGACGGCGACTCCGGCCACCGACGTAATGCGCTCGGCGTTGGGCGCGCGCGGCGCGCAATGGATTGCTCTCGGGATTACGGTCTCGACCCTGGGATTCCTAAGCCAAAGCATGTTAACGGCTCCGCGCGTGTACTATGCGATGGCGCGCGACGGACTTTTCTTTGCAAGCATCGGCAAGCTTTCGCCGCGCTCGCGAGCGCCTGTAGTCGCCATCGTTCTTCAGGGCCTGGCTGCGATCGTCATTGCTTGTTCCGGGACGTATGGTGAGATCTTGAATTTCGAAGTGACCGTGGATTTCATTTTTTTCGCGATGACGGCCGCTTCGCTTTTCATTTTGCGCAGGCGCCAGATCGAACCATACGCGGCCATTTATCGCGTACCGGGACATCCGTTCACGACAATTCTGTTTGTTTTAGCGTGTTTAGGGATCGTAGGAAGCGCTATTGCCGCTTCGCCGGTTAACAGCGCGGTTGCGTTGGGCATCATGCTGGCCGCACTGCCGGTTTACTGCTATTGGAGCAGATTCAAACGAGCGGATTCATGATGAGACACAAGCAGTCCGACTACATGCATTGGTCGAAGACGCAAAGTGGCGCGCGATTCAATCTTGCAACAAGTGGCGTCGCATCATTTCCGCTTCGTGAACTGCCGGTGGAACTGGGGACACTTGAAATTAACGGTACCGGCAACGGATATGGCTTTCCGCCTTTGCAAAAAGCGATCGCCGCACATCATGGTGTTGATCCCGACTGCGTTGTCGAATCCGCGGGTACGTCCATGGCAAATCATCTTGCCATGGCTGCGATTATCGAACCCGGGGACGAAGTGTTAATCGAGCACCCGGCGTACGGACCAATTCTCGATATTGCTCGTTATCTGTACGCTGATGTGAAACGTTTCCCGCGCACTGACGAAAACGGTTGGGTTGTAGACCCAAAGGCGGTTCGAGATTGCATCACGCCAAAGACGCGGCTCATCGTGATTGCCAATCTGCATAATCCAACGAGCGCGTTGACGCCGGACTGGGTTCTGCGTGAAATCGGCGACATGGCACGCAGCATTGGAGCGCTGGTTCTGGTGGACGAAGTTTATCTGGATGCGGTTTACGAACGCACGCCGCGCACTTCTTTTCTGCTTGGGCCCGAGTTCGTGGTGACCAGTAGTTTGACGAAAGTTTACGGGGTCAGCGGACTGCGGTGCGGTTGGATCCTGGCGCGCCCCGAACTCGCGTGGAAGATGCGCAGACTGAATGATCTCTATAGTGCAACGGCAGTTTACCCGGGACTGCTCCTGGATGTCGCAGTGTTCAAGCACTTGAATCTGCTTCGTGAAAAAGCACGCCGGATCGTGAACGCAGATCGCAAATTGCTTCAGGACTTTCTCGTAAAGCAATCCAGCATTTCAGCAGTGTGGACAGATTGGGGCACGACATCATTCGTGCAGTTGGAAGATGGTAACGCCGAGGACTTCGTCGAGCGCCTGCGCACGAAATTCGACACCTCGGTCGTTCCGGGTCGCTTTTTCGAAATGCCCGATCATTTTCGCATTGGCATGGGCGTGAACACGGAAATGTTCGCCGAAGGCCTGGACCGTATCAGTCGGGCAATGACAAACCGCTAAATTCAAAAATGAAAAATACTCGCGAATTTATGATTCGACCGGCGCGCTTGGAAGACGTGCCGGTCATTTTGCAATTAATCCATGACCTTGCGACGTATGAGCGCGCGCCAGACGAAGTCACTGCGACCGAGGAGCAACTAGTCGATGTTTTTTTCGGAGAACGACCTGCGGCGGAGGTAATTCTTGCGTTTGAAGGACAATCGGCGGTTGGTTTTGCAGTTTTCTTTTATAATTTTTCCACCTGGCTGGGGAGACCCGGGCTTTATCTCGAAGATTTGTTCGTGAAACCGGAAAAGCGCGGAAAAGGTTATGGACGCGCATTACTCGTTGAGCTTGCAAAAATCGCGCAGCGACGCGACTGCGGCCGGATGGAATGGGCCGTTCTTGATTGGAACGAGCCCGCCATCAAGTTTTATCAGACACTCGGTGCAAAGCCCATGCACGAATGGACTGTGTTCCGGCTGACGCGTGATGAAATTGGGAAGCTCGCCGAAACCGGACGATTCGATCAAGAGTAGTAGCACGCTCAAACTAAAGATCGAAATGGCCAGGGAATTAACAAAGATCGAGGACTACGCCTTTCTCAGCGACACGCAGACGGCTGCCTTGGTGAGTCGCGATGGATGCGTCGATTGGCTTTGTCTTCCCCGGTTTGATTCGCCCGCGTGCTTTGCTTCGCTCCTGGGCGGTACGGAAAACGGGCATTGGCGTTTTTTTCCAGAAGAAGAGGTTGAAGCAACGCGTCGCCGCTACCGGGGCGACTCGCTTATCCTTGAAACAGAAATTGAAACGAAGAGCGGCGCGGTGCGCCTGATCGATTTCATGCCGCCACGTGGCGAGAATCCGGACATCGTCCGCATCGTAGAAGGGATCCGCGGAAAGGTGACCATGAAGATGGAATTGGTCATACGGTTTGATTATGGGGGGATGGTGCCGTGGGTGCGTCGTCGGAACGGCGATTTGGAAGCGATCGCTGGGCCGGATGGTCTGATTCTGCGAACACCAGTTAAAACGTGCGGCAGGGACTTGACTACTGTTGCCGAGTTTATAGTGAGCGAAGGCGAGCGGGTCCCATTCGTGCTGACGTGGTTCGCTTCGCATAAGAATCCGCCAAGGGCAATCCATCATGAGCATGCGCTGCAAGATACCGAGAGGTACTGGCGAACATGGTGCAATCAATTTCAAGGCAACGGGAAATGGCGCGATGCGGTGATGCGTTCGCTGATTGTCCTCAAAGGATTGACTTACGCGCCAACAGGTGGCCTGGTCGCCGCGGCGACGACATCGTTGCCCGAACAAATCGGCGGACCGCGCAATTGGGATTATCGCTACTGCTGGTTGCGCGACGCCACATTCGCTTTGGTCTCCCTAATGCTGCACGGTTTCCAGGAGGAAGCCAAAGGCTGGCGGGAGTGGCTGCTTCGAGCCGTAGCAGGAAGTCCCGCGCAGATGCAGATCATGTACGGCGTTCGCGGGGAACGTCGCCTCACAGAAGTCGAAATTACCTGGCTCTCCGGTTACGAAAAGTCTGCGCCGGTACGTATCGGAAACGCTGCATCGACCCAATTTCAGCTTGATGTGTATGGCGAGGTACTGGCCACGATGTTCGAGGCGGATCGCGCTGGAATCAAAATGCAGGAGCCTGATTGGGCCTTGATGGTGCATTTAATGAAATTCCTGGAATCAAACTGGCAGAAACCAGATGAAGGAATTTGGGAGGTACGCGGCGGCCGGAAAAATTTCACGCACTCAAAAATGATGGCTTGGGTGGCGTTCGATTGCGCCGTGAAACTCGTTGAAGAATGCGGATGCGCAGCGGCGCAGCACGTTGGCCGGTGGCGAAAAATTAGAGAGCAGATTCGCGCAGAGGTTTGCGAACGTGGTTACAATTCGGAAAAGAAAGCGTTCACCCAGTTCTATGGGTCCGATGCTCTGGACGCCAGCCTTCTGACGATGCCGTTGGTTGGTTTTCTTCCTGCCACGGACGAGCGTGTCCGCAATACCGTGGAGGCCATCGAACGCGAGCTGATGGAAGATGGGCTGGTGTTGCGTTACCGGCCGCAGGAGTGCGACGTGGACGGATTACCGGGGCGCGAAGGTGTTTTTCTCCCATGCTCTTTCTGGTTGGTTTCCTGCAGGCACCTGCTGGGTCGGAAAGAAGAAGCGCGCGAGTTGTTTGAGCGCTTGCTGGATGTGCGAAACGATCTGGGCCTTCTCTCCGAAGAGTACGATCCGCGTGACAAACGACAGCTGGGAAATTTCCCGCAGGCGTTTTCGCACGTTGCGCTGCTTGGAGCCGCACGAATCCTTGACGATGAACAGGAAGGCACGATGCCAATTTGAATTATTTTGATGGAACCGCCCGGCAAATATCTATTTCCAAAAAAGCATGCCATTACGGCAATCAGGTAGCCCGGGCCTCGCTGGACGAAACAAGACGCCGAATCAAATCCTCAATCGTTACGATCCCGCTGAAATTTTTCTTTCTGTCCATGACGACTGCCAGCCCAAGCCGGGCGGCCCTCAATTGTTGTACAACCCGATACGCGGATTCCTCTTCACCTGTCGTTACGATCCGCCGAACATAACTGTCCAGCGGCTTGGTTTTATTCTGGTCGAGGAGGATATCGAGCACATTAACCAGTCCAGACGGTTGTCCTCCACGTGCGATCACAGGAAAACGATCAAGGCCGGAAGACGAGCCCAATTCCACTGCATCCTGCGGCGATGCTGTCGATGGCAAGGCGACGACTTGTGCCAATGGCAACATCACGTCGCGCACCTTGACGCCGCTAAAATCGACTACGTTATGGATCATCACGCGTTCCGTCGCGGTAATGGAACCTTCAAGCTCGCTTTGTTGGGTGATCTGCTTGAGCTCTTCGCGCCCGGCAAAAAGGCGTGCGCGCCTGGCCGCGCGCTCCGGCAGCAGGAGCCTGCCCAGTTGAGCGCCGAGCTCGAGCAACGGCGAGAACAGGAGCGACGCTAATTCGAGGACGCTGCCAAGCTGAGCGAGCGCCCGAAATGGAAATCGCCTGAAAAGAGATTTCGGGAGCACGGAAAGCAAAAACAAGTAGACAGGAAGCGCGACCGCTACGGAGAGAAAATAACCGGCGTAACCCCATAACCGGACAAACTCGTGCGTCAACAAGAACAGGCCGAGTATATCGGCCGCGTTCGTGATCAGTAGAACGGTCACCAGCAATCGCTCCGGGTGTTTCAATAAGCGATTCAATCGCACCGCCGCCGGCACACGCCGTTTCACATTTTGCCGCAATCGAATCGGATCAATCGAAAGCAGCCCGCTCTCGATTCCGTTGAAAAAGAACGAAACAACCCAACAACAAAAAATGATTAAGCCGATTATCATGCCGCTGCGTCGAAAGCTTTCGGAGTTGTTTTCTCCAGTAGAATCTCCTCGATTCGTTTATGTCCGGCGCGGCGCACCGTAATGACGAGCCCTGGAATTTCCAGTCTTGTCCCCGAAGAAGGCAAATAACCCAGTCGCGTGAAGACAAATCCGCCAATTGTGTCAATTCCCTCCGCGTCGATTTGAAAACCGAGATATTCGCTTAAATCGTCAAGGCGCGCGTTACCGCTAACAAGAAATCTGCCGTTCCCCAGTGGCTCGATATAAAGAGCGACGTCGTCACGCGGCACCACATCGCTCAGGATTTCCTCGACGATGTCCTCCATCGTGATCACTCCTTCAGTACCGCCAAACTCATCGACAACCACACCCATTCCCTGAGGCCGAGTCAAAAAAAGCTTCAGCAATTCCAACGCTCCCATGGTCTCGGACACGAAGGAAGGAGCGATCAATTTCTCGGTGTAATGTTCTGACGGATCGAACAGAAACAATTTCACGTCGATGATCCCCACGATTTGATCTGGCGTATCAGCGTAGACCGGAACGCGCCTGTAACGATTCTCCCTTAATCGCGCGATGACGTCTTCATTCGTCAAATCGTCCGGCAGCATGAAACT
>DASXMV010000093.1:0-14012 GCA_036495465.1 Candidatus Udaeobacter sp.
CTTTGCCGCCCGCGACGAAATATCGCGCGGCGAAAGATTACCGTAACTCGGATACTTTCTCTCCAGATAATAATCGCGATCCGCCTCAGGGATTTCGCGTGGCGGCTTGTCCCGGTCCTCCTTGCGTTTGGGAACCCAGACACGCCCATCATTCCGGAGCGACTCGGACATGAGCGTGAGCTTCGATTGATAATCGCCACTCACCGGAATGCATGTGGGATGGATCTGCGTGAAAGCTGGATTCGCAAAGAGCGCGCCCTTCTTGTAGGCGCGATAGGTGGCCGTGACATTACAACCGCGAGCATTGGTCGACAGATAAAAAACGTTTCCATATCCGCCGGTAGCGAGCACGACAGCATCCGCTGCGTGTCTTTCGATTTTTCCAGAGCATAGACTCCGGGTCACGATTCCCTTGGCCTGTCCGTCGACGACGACCAGATCGAGCATCTCCGTCTGGGGAAACATGTGCACCGTGCCGGTTGCGATTTGACGGCAAAGCGCCTGATAACAGCCGAGCAGAAGTTGCTGGCCAGTTTGTCCGCGCGCATAAAACGTCCGTGACACTTGTGCTCCGCCGAATGAACGATTTGCGAGGTAGCCGCTGTATTCCCGGGCAAACGGCACGCCTTGCGCGACGCATTGGTCAATGATGTTATTGGCGATCTCAGCGAGACGATACACGTTCGCTTCACGCGAACGAAAATCGCCGCCTTTAATGGTGTCATAAAAGAGGCGGTAAACGCTGTCGCCGTCGTTGTGGTAATTTTTCGCGGCGTTGATCCCACCCTGGGCTGCGATCGAATGCGCGCGTCGCGGCGAATCCTGGAAACAAAAGCACTTCACTCGATAACCCAGTTCGCCCAGCGTCGCCGCCGCCGATCCACCGGCTAGACCGCTTCCGACAACGACGATCTCGAGTTTTCGCCGGTTATGTGGGCTAACTAATCGCGAATGATCAAGATGATTTCGCCATTTCTGAGCGAGCGGACCAGGCGGAATCTTGGCGTCAAACCTTCCAATCATAGTTGTTGGGCCGGTTTAACCCATCCAAGCAAGATAGCGATGGGGATCGACGCATAACCGATGAATATAAGCCACGCGAAAATTCGGCCGCCCAACGCGAGGCGCGGCGTTAGTTTCTTATCGTTTAATCCGAGCGATTGGAAAAAGCTGGATGATCCGTGGCTTAAGTGAAGGAAGAGCAGAAACAATCCAACAATGTAAAAGCTCGACACATAATAATTCTGAAACCCGTACACCATCATGGAGTAGACGTCGTAGTGCCCCAGCGGATCAGCTTTGAGCAAGCCAAAGCGAGGATCAGTGACCCGCACCGTGAAATGCGCGATATGATAGATGATAAATGCCAGCACGATCAGCCCGCTCATTACCATGTGACGAGAGGCAAACGTCGCTTTGACATAGCGTTTGTCGATGTACGGCTGGGGACGGGCGCGCCGATTCTCGATTGCTAACTGGATGGTCACGTAAATGTGAATGATCACGGTGGCCAGCAGGAAAATTCGGATCAGCCAAAGCAGCGGCCCAAGATCGCGCAGGTGTTGTGCGTAACCGTTTATCCAGTCCGGCCCGATGAAAATCTGCAAATTTCCAAGCAAATGTCCGACCACAAAAAGGATCAGTATAATCCCCGTGAGTGCGACGATGATTTTTTTCCCAACCGATGACCGATAAAAAGCTGCTATAACATTCACGCTACAGATATGCACGACTTACCAAACGCGGGGGTGGAATGCGTTGTCATCAACGCATCGCCAAATCGAACGCGGCTTGCCGCCTAATTTCAGATTATAAAGGCCGTTCGGAGCGTCAAGCCATAGCAACCGGGACCCACACGTTGGTTTGCCGCGTCTCCGCCGGCTGACGTCCTACCAGCGTGACTTGCTTTGCCATCTGTCGCGTAAGACCTTGTTAATGTGATGGCTGAGGTCGAAAAGACGCTGACAATCAACGAAATTTATCACTCAATTCAGGGCGAAAGCACCTGGGCGGGAAAACCTTGTGTGTTCATCCGGCTGACGTTCTGTGATCTGCGCTGCAATTATTGCGATACCGAGTACGCGTTTTACGAGGGAAAGAAACAAACGTTAGGGCAGATCGTGGAAGCAGTGGCCGCGTTTGGTTGTCCTTTGGTCGAGATTACTGGCGGTGAACCGTTGCTTCAGAAAAACGTGCTGTCCTTGATGTCGATGTTATGCGATGCCGGCCATACGGTGCTGCTGGAAACCAGCGGCGCGCACGATATTTCCAACGTTGATAAGCGCGTACATCGGATCATGGATTTGAAAACGCCGGGAAGCGGCGAGGTCGAAAAGAACCTTTGGTCGAACATTGATAAGCTAACATCGCGCGATGAAGTGAAATTCGTGATGGGATCGCGAGAAGATTACGAGTGGTCGCGCGATAAGGTCCAGCGCTACGACCTCGATTCACGCTGTCATGCTGTGCTCTTTTCGCCGATTTTTGGCCGAATTGATCCGCGTGAGATCGTCCAATGGATATTGGCGGATAAGTTGGATGTTCGTTTTCAACTCCAGATGCACAAATTCATTTGGAGCCCGACAAAGCGCGGCGTGTGAGGCGACTCGGTTTCCCTGGGGTGACAATGCAGGCAAAGCAATGGTAATTTCCCCATCGTGCGAGCACGGTTAACGAAAGATTTTACCTTTGAAGCGGCGCAGACATTGCCGAATGTGCCGGAGGGACACAAATGCCGTGGTCTGCATGGCCACAGCTTTAAGGTTGAAGTCTCGATAGAAGGCAATGTCGATCCAAAGGCGGGATGGGTTTACGATCACGCCAGAATCAGTGACGCAATGAAGCCGCTGTTGAAACTGCTGGATCATGCCTATCTGAACGATATCGAAGGCATGGAGAACCCGACGATTGAAAATATGGCTGAGTGGTTCTGGAAGAAACTGCAATCTCAATGTCCAGGTCTCTGCGAGATAGTCGTGCACGAAACAGCAACGGCGCGCTGCGTTTATCGCGGAGAATAATAAGAATTCTTCGACGCCGCTCGGAATGCCTTAACCCTGTGGAAAAAATTTTCGAACAACTCGTTGTAGATTTTCCCACGCTCAGGATGGTATTGGACTGCTAAAGCAAACGGATAATTGCGCAGCCGCACTTGCTCGATGATATCGTCATCGGCGCACCAGGCTTCGACTTCGAAACCGTCTGCAAGCTGATCGATGGCCTGATGATGTGAACTGTTGACGTTTTCGAATCGATGGTTCGCGTTGCGATCGTGACGCAACCGCTGAATGTCCTGCTCTTTTTGCTCCGGGAATCTATGACCCGGAATATCGAGCTTAAGAGTGCCGCCCAAGGCGACATTCAGGACTTGAATACCCCTGCAAATGGCAAGAATCGGCAGTCCGCGTTTAACCGCGATTGAAATCGCATCGAACTCCCATCGATCCCGCTTGGGATCAATATCGTCCTTGTCGATCAAGTTCGGATCCACATTCTCCTGGCGCAGAAACTCGGGCGTAATATCCGACCCACCCGTCAGAAGCAATCCATCCATTTGATTCATCGGAACATCGCTGTGGCTCGCGTCGAAAACACCGATTTCAGGATGCTTTGCGAAAAATGGTCGAAACCATTTTCGATCCTTCGGACGCAGCCACGTTGCCAGATTAGCCATTATCGAATTTGCGACTTCCGAATGGCTATGTAAAGAGCACTGCCATGTCAGGCCCGGACGTGTCGAGTAACTTGAACCAAGAATTGGAACGATTGGCCGCCGAGAGGAAAACTCGAGCGATTGCGGTAGCGTTTCATGATATTGAGACCGGCCTGCGATTTTCATTACAGGGTGATCGCTGGTTCCACGCGGCGAGCACAATAAAGGTCGCAATACTTCTGGCTGTTTTTCGTGCAGCAGACGAAGGCCGGCTTCGATTAGATGACTCCCTGCACGTTCGAAACCGATTTATCGGCACGGCAGACGGCTGTCCTTTTCACCTTAACCGAGACTCGGATGCCATGCCGGAGCTGTACAAGCGCATTGGTCGGGTGGCCAAAATTTCGGAGCTTGCCGAAGGAATGATTGTCGCGAGCAGCAATCTCGCGACGAATTTGCTCCTTGATTACATCGGTGTTGAATACGCGCGAAAGATCCTGCGGGACGCGCAAGTTGAGGGGGTCGAACTGCGCCGAGGTGTTGAAGATCATGCCGCACACGAAAAAGGTATAAACAACCAGGTGACCGCGAATGGTTTGCTAACGTTGCTGTCGGCGTTGCGCGGTGATTTTCTTACTGCCAGAAGTAAAGACCAAGCGATTCAGATTCTTCTTCAACAACGCTTCGATTCGATGATTCCCGCTGGCCTTCCGGCACATGCCGTAGTGGCGCATAAAACAGGCGAGATCTCCACTGCGTGTCACGACATGGGCATTGTGTATTTGCCCGAGCGCGAACCATATCTAGCTGTTATTCTAACCGAGTTTGATTCGGACCGGGATGGGAGGCGCGAGACTGTGGCAGCTATCTCCGAGGCGATCTATCGCTCGGTAGTGCGAACCTAGGCGAGAACCAATGACCCAAAAGAAATTGCAAGCAGTTGACGGCTTGAGTTTGCCCGAAATGTATCGCGCGTTATTGCGACCGGGCGAAGCAGAAAGCGATTTTCATGGGGCAATCCATCATTTGCCGCGTTTTTTCTACGAAATCAATAGCTGGCAAGAAGCTCGCGACGTTCACCTGGCGCCTCACTTCACGCTCGCAGAATTGATGCTCGTTGATTGCCGGGAGGCCAAACCGCTCTTGAGCCAGTTTCCTCACTATGTGCCATGTGCAATCGGGTTGCTGGCGACGATGCTGGAGAATTTTCGCCAAGAGGTCGATGCACCCGTTTTCATTAGCGCAAACGGCGGCTATCGGTCGCCCGCGCACGAGATGGGCGGCGGGAAAAGTATTCATTGTTGGGGAACAGCTGCGAACGTCTACCGGGTTGGAGACACGTTTCTTGCCGATGCGAAGTCGATTGAGAAATATGCTGCCATTGCGGCTTCGCTTAGTCCGATTGTCTTTGCTCGACCATCCGGCGTCGAACACGGCGAAACTGACGATCATCTCCACATCGATTTAGGGTTTGTAACGCTGACTCCGCGCGGATGCAGCGAAGCCGGTTAATCTCCAGTTTCGAGGTATGAAGCATTTTGAATCGCTCCGGCACGGCCGCTTTTTTAGCGAGGGCTCGACTCTGGAAATGCCGCCGCGCGCGGTAATCGGTTTGGAAGCGGAATTTAATCTCTTGGTCAATGGGCGGAGGCGACGTCCGGAAAAGGTGTTCGGCGATCCCAGCCGGCTGGTGCGCCGCCGGATGATTCCGCGGACCGGTAAATCATTTCAATCTCCCGCGGGTGGCGCTATTTATTTCGATACAGGCGTCATCGAAGTCGCCACGCCGATTGTTGAACTGGAGCGCGGCTGTTGTTATCGCGCGACGCGGTTACTGTGGGAGCAAATTCATTACTTGCGAACCGAGCTCGATCATTGGGCCAGGCGAACCAAATGCGAATGTCGTCTGCAGGGGTTCAGCGCGCATTACAATTTTTCGTTTCCGAGCTCAAGGAGATCAAAGTCTCGCAATGCAACCAAACTTGGATATTTGCTCGCGCATGTTCTGCCGGCGCCAGTACTATTGTTGGCCAGCAATCGGCAAAGCAGCGCCGTCGGCGTTCGTCCACGCAGAAGTCGGGTCGAGGTAACCGCTGATTTTACGCCGGATCCCGACCTAATGCTGGCAACGTGTGCTTTTATCGTGGGTGTTATCGAAACGGTTCTTCGCTGGGAAAGTTTTGGTCTGAAGCAACTGAACGGCCACGGAATTCCTCGCATCACGCCGGTTCGTTTGCGAAAGCATTCGTCGCGCCGCGGATGGCGGGTCATGGCGGAATCGTTCGCGCGCAATCCATTCAGTGCTGACTTCAATGCGCCGGTTTGGAAATTGCGCGATGGTCGAAAATTGACCTTGCGCATGATCGCTGCAGAGACTTTGGCTCCATTTCAACCAGCAGTTCGACGGTTTAGCGACGACGATACGCTGAGGCACATCGCCGCAGTCTTCGCCGGAGATGCGCGCTCACTCCTCGATTTTGAGAAACGGCCGGAAACCTACGACGATGTAGGACGCGCAATCGACTGGGGACGCCGGCGAAAACGCCGCTGGTCACGCTCTAACTACGAGAAAGTTATTCACCGGGTGATCGCGCGGGAGCCAATGCGCATCGGGCCAAAACGATATCGCGTCGCTAGGATGAACGGTTGGTATCACGTCGACTTTAGGGAAGTCGGAACCAATCGGCGCCGCACATTTAACCTCGACGAATTAGTGCAGCTCTCTGCCCGGAAAAATGTGCCTCCCGTGCCATCGCGCAAACGCAAACCTGCCGGAAAGCGTGGCAGTAAATAACTCGCAACGGACTGACAACGGCGCCTTCGAACTACAGCCGCGATGATAATTTTAATCGATTTAGCTCGGTGTGCCGCCGTGCAAAATCGGCTCGGTCGCAATTTCGTCCGGCGTGAGTTGCTGTGTTTGGAGGTAAGTCCGGCCCTTATAGAAACAGGCGACGACAACGAAGACGACAGCCGCCCCAAACATCAACCAGGTGAAAAAGGTAAAGTACTGATAGTCGGTGATCTTCTGCGCGGCGCCTGCGCCCAAAATCCATTTATTGACGAGGCCGACAAAGAGTTCACCTGAGGCAACGGTAAGAAGCCACAGCGCCATCACCGAACTCTTCATCGTATTCGGTGCCTGGGTATAGGAAAATTCCAAACCGGTAATCGACACCATCGCTTCACCGAGCGTGAGAACAGTGTAAGCCAGGAACTGCCAATTGATGTGGGGTCGTGACCCTGCATCGATCCACCCTTGAATCATGACAATAATGACAAAAGAGAGCGCGGTGATGAAAAGCCCTATTCCGATTTTTCGCAAAGGAGTGAGCGGGAAGACAGCGTTGATCACTGGGTAGATGATATAATTCACCAGGGGAATAAAAATCAGGATCAAAATAGGGTTTGCGGTTTGCACCTGCGCGGCCAGCAAATCCAATCCCCACCCGGCTGAAACATGAAACGGCGAAAAGCTTATGTTGATCCACGGCAGCCACGACACATGCAGATCCATTTTCTCGGCTTGCAATGTCCATTCAGCCCCGTTGCTCATTCCCCACAAGGCCCAAAAAACCAAAATAAAAACGTAAACCATTGCGATTCGCGCCAGCGTGATGAGACCATCTTTGCTGAGTGTTTCGCGAAGATAACCAAGTCCAGCCGGAGGCACGTGCACCATTTTCTTGCGACCGCCCCAGAAAAACAAAGTCGCGATCAACATCGCGATCCCCGGGATTCCAAACGCCCATCCCGGTCCGTACTTCGGATTACCGAGAAGCCAGGGGCAAAGAAGCGAAGAAATGAAAGAGCCGGCGTTAATCGAGAAATAAAACCAGCCAAACATTTTCGACAGCAGATGTTTGTTCGAATCGCCAAACTGATCGCCAACGTTCGCTGACACGCACGGTTTAATCCCGCCTGCACCCAGACAAATCAGAAACAGTCCGATGGCCAGCATCGCTCGTTGCCCAATTGCTATTCCCCATGCAGTGGCCATGCATGCGAGCGTTAGATTGCCCAGGCAGTAGACGAGCGAGAGCGAGAGAATAGTCCAATATTTGCCTAGCCAGCCGTCGGCGATGATGGCGCCGAGAATCGGAAGAAAGTAAACGCCGAAAACGAAGTAATGCGTGTACATGTACGCCTCGTTCGAACTCATCGGTGCCAGCAACCCCGATTGATTCAAAATGTAATGCGCCATGAAGACCGTCAGAACCGACTTCATGCCGTAATAAGAGAAGCGCTCAGCCGCCTCGTTGCCGATGATGTACGGAACGCCCGGTGGCATGCCCGTTAAGTTTGGAGGCGACGTCGCGTATTTGTGCTTGGTCATACGATCTCTTTTCCTAACGATCTTCGCGTGGAGCAGCATTCACTTGGTCCGGCGGCGACACCGATTTTTCGGATTCGGTCTTGCCTTCTTCGGACCAGACCCTCGTTGCCGGATCGGGTTGCTCCCGCTGAACTTCCGGCATCTGGCCGAGCGGATGTTTTTCGCACGAGATGCAAAACAGCATTACGCAGAGCGCAACAGCGCTGAAGCCGTAGCGGAGGAAAAGAGCCATAATGCGCTCGCACAGTTATCAGCCTGGCTTACCACCTGCAAGCCGAAAGCGCGTTTTCCTCAAGATTTCGGCTAGTTTAACGACAGCATTGTAGCGGCATTTAATTCAATGCCGCGCTAGCTTGAGTGCGAGTGCTTCTACAAAAGATTGAAAGACGCTGTTGCGGGATTACTATCAGACGCGGTGGCTCGCACGGATAGACACAGCGCGTGGAACGAAGTTTTCGCTCTCGTTCTGTTATTCACAGGGACCATCCTGTTTTTTGCGCTGATTTCCTACACGCCCAAGGATGTTCCTTCGTGGATTTGGTTCAGCCATATTTCGCCAGCGAATCATCCTGCGCAGAATTTCATTGGACCGGTGGGCGCTGTCGTAGCGGGAATTTGCTACCAATTCATCGGAGCGGCTTCGTATCTCCTGGCGGCTACCTTACTTGGTTTCGGTGCGGCGAAGCTTTTTTACCCAGGTCTGCGCATCGTGCCGCGGCTGCTCTGGATCGCTCTGTTCATCATATCGGGGGCGTGTTTGCTACACGTACAGCCGTATCACTTGCGTGGTTGGCATGCGGCTTTCAACATCCAGGGACCGGGCGGTTGGGTCGGCTACGCTTTCGCCGATGAACGCCGGGGTCTTCTTCGGAACGCGCTGGGTCCACTCGGTTCCCTTCTTTTGTTCACCGGAATTTATGTGACCACCTTGATTTTGGTCACCGGATTGCGCCCGATCCATCTTGTTCGCGAAACAGTCGCCCTGATGCGTCGCATGAGTTTGAGACTTCAGGAATGGCTGTTGCGTCGGAAGCTGAGCAGATCGGATCTCAAGGGAAAACTGGCGATTAGCGAGCAGCAACTGGCCAAGCAGCGGCGATTGATCGAAAAGCAGTTAAAGAAAAAAGGTGTGCCGGCGGCCGAATCGGGTGGAGCAATGATTTTGCCGGAAGAGCTGGCTAATCGACCCAAACCGAAGGTCGTCGATACAACGGCGTTACCGACCGAGGAGGTCCGCAAAAAACCATCTCTCGCGGAACTGCGCGCCGGTGAACAGAAAGCCAAATCGGCTCCGAAGATAATGACTCCGGCTTGGACATCAGAAAACTATGTTCTTCCTGGGATGGATTTACTTGACGAACATAGCATGGAGGGACGCGGAACATCCGATCCCTCGGAGCTGGAGGATGTCCAGCAGGTTCTCATTGAGACTTTGGGGCAGTTCGGGATTGCAGTGGCGCCGGGCGACATCACAAAAGGCCCGACGATTACGCGCTACGAAGTGTATCCAGCCAAAGGTGTGCGTGTGGACAAGATCGTAAGCCTTGAGCGTGACCTCGCTCGAGCGACGCGAGCCGAACGAATCAATATTCTCGCGCCCATCCCCGGAAAAGACACTGTGGGAATCGAGTTGGCGAACAGTCGAAAAGTGACAGTAAAACTCCGTGAACTTTTGCAGTCATCCGATTGGGAACAGGCAAAGGGGCATGCCAGAATTCCGCTCGCGTTGGGTAAAGACGTTTACGGCAAAACGATCATTGCCGATCTGGCGCAGATGCCGCATTTGCTGGTCGCAGGCACTACTGGCAGCGGGAAGAGCGTCTGCATCAATTCGATGATCGCGAGCATACTCTTCCGTTTCACGCCGGAAGAACTCCAGTTGATCATGATCGATCCAAAAGTGGTGGAGCTGCAGGTTTACACGAACCTGCCGCATCTGCGCTATCCGGTCATCACCGATCCGAAAAAGGTGCTGCTGGTTTTGCGCGCGCTGATCGAGGAAATGGAAAAGCGCTACAAGATTTTCGCACGTGTCGGCGTGCGCAATATCATCAGCTTCAATGCGCGTCCCGCAAAAAAGAAAGATGTCGACGTCCCGGAAGAGTCCGCGGAAATCAAGGTACCGCGCGACGACGAACTGAAAATTCCGGACAAAATGCCTTACATCGTCGTCATCATCGACGAGTTGGCGGATTTGATGCAGACGGCGCCTGCCGATGTCGAAAGCGCAATTGCGCGCATCACGCAAATGGCGCGCGCGGCCGGCATTCACATCATCGTCGCGACGCAAACGCCACGCGCGGACGTGATCACTGGCGTGATCAAGGCGAACATTCCGAGCCGCATCGCGTTTCAGGTCGCTTCGAAAATCGACAGTCGCGTGATTCTGGATGAGAACGGCGCCGACCGTTTGCTCGGCCAAGGCGACATGCTCTATCTGCCGCCGAGCACATCGCGCTTAATTCGCGCGCAAGGCGTATTGGTCACTGACCAGGAAATTCATCGCCTCGTCGAATGTGTTTCAAAGCAAAGCCCGCCCGCGTTCGATCAATCGATGCACGAAAAATTGGAGGCTGCCAGCACTGCAACCGATGACGTCACCGATGAAGACGAAGAGTTGGTTGAAAAGTGTCTTGAGATCATTCGACAAGAGAAACGTGCATCTACATCCCTGCTGCAGCGCCGCCTGCGACTCGGCTACACACGCGCGGCACGAATCGTTGATATTCTCGAGCAGCGGGGTATTCTAGGTCCAGGCGAAGGCGCCAAACCACGCGAGATTCTGGTCGATCTCGATGCTGCGGTTTAGCCGCTATTTTCTGCGCAATGACAATAGAAGGGCTTGGTAAAAAATTTCAGGACGCGAGACTCGCGAGGAATCTTACGCTCGACGAAGCGGCGCGGATGACAAAGATTCGTCCGGCGCGGCTTGCGGAGATCGAGGCGGATGATTTTTCTCAATTTCCGAGCCTTGCCTACGCGAAAGGTTTCCTTCTTATCTACGGGAAGTTTTTAGATGTCGACGTCACGCCGTATCTGGACGCATTTGAAGATTCCGAACGCGTGACCGTCGATGGCTACTCGTATTTGCAGGAAAATCGTCCGCAGAAACCGGTTACTGCGCCCGTCGTTCGCCGTCGCCGTCCCACAACCGTTAGCAGTGACCGCATTTCCCCGATGCCGCTGATCTTTGGCGTGCTTGTGTTGGTGGTCGGCTTCTCCGTAATGAAGTTGATCCTTAACGTGCGCCGACTTGCGCCTGAAAAAGCGGCAGCCACGGCGCAAGTGTCTCCCAGTGCGTCGCCCGCCCCAAGTCCGAAGGCTGGAGCGACTGAAACCTCACCAAGCGCGGTTGTATCTGCTCCGACGGTGTCCCAATCCGCTTCAGCGGCCCCGACCGTGGTGCCAAAGGCTGTCGCGGCGGTTTCTGCAAAAGCTGGTGAGCCCGAAGTGCGTAAAGCCAAGCCGGTGCGTCCAGAGGATATCGCACAAGCGCCCTCCGAAACGAATTCGCCCTCCGGAGAATCGAACGATGCTAATCGTGTCGCTATTCGATCACTTAAACGCACTTACGTTAAGGTGACCGTTGGCGACAAAGGTGGAAGTCCGGCATTTGAACGATGGGTGTCTCCAGCAGACGGTCCGGTCGAGTTTCACGGGAAACACGTTTCGATTCGCGTTCTTGATCCTGACGCCATTCAAATCACGAAAAATGGCAAGGCGTTAGAAGATAACGACCAGGACGTAACTGTTAACTGACGCCTTACATGAAATCGCCATCTTCAATGGCGGCCGTGTCGGCTGCCGATGTCCGTGAGCGGAGAGAAAGCCCAGCGTCGAAGCGTATCAAGGTCGGCATGATTAGCCTTGGTTGTGCGAAGAATCTTGTCGATGCGGAAATCATGCTGGGCAGCGTTTTGGAGAGTGGCATGGAAATCACTGCTCGCGCGGAGGAGGCCGACGTACTTGTGGTGAACACCTGTGCCTTCATTGATTCGGCTAAGGAGGAATCGATCGAAGCAATTTTAGAGGCGCATCAGCAACGCGGGTTAAATAAGCGATCCGGTCAAAAGCTCATCGTCAGCGGTTGCATGTCTCAACGTTTCGCGGGGGAACTGCGACAAGAAATGCCGGAAGTCGACGCGTTTATCGGACTCGATCAGGTATCCCACCTTGGTGAGATTGTTGAGGGAATTGTGACGCATCAGGGCAATTCAACTAACGATTTTGATATAGCGTTTGCAGAAACGCGTCCCACTTACGTTCCTGATTACGACACACCGCGCTTCAGGCTTACGCCGCCGCACTCTGCATACGTAAAGATTGCTGAAGGCTGCAATCATCCGTGCAGTTTTTGCGTGATTCCGCAAATGCGCGGGAAGCACCGCAGCCGTACGCCACAGTCCGTGCTGGCGGAAATTCGCGGACTGGTGAGTGAAGGGGTTCGCGAGATCAATTTGATCAGCCAGGACACAACCTATTACGGAATGGACCTTTGGTCCGCGAAGGCCGGACCCAGACAGCCGGTGGATTCGACACGCGGTCCAACGTTGGCTGCTCTTCTTCGCGAAATTCAAGCGATCGATGGCGACTACTGGGTGCGCCTTCTTTATACACATCCCGCTCACTGGAGTGACGAACTCATCGATACTATCGCGCAGTGCGACAAGGTCGCTCGCTACATTGATATTCCTCTTCAGCATATCGATGATTCAATGTTGGGACGCATGCGAAGGGAAACTTCTCGTCAACACATCGAGGATTTAATTCAAAGGCTGCGCGAAGGAATTCCGGGCGTTGCTTTGCGCACTACTTTCATTGTCGGGTTTCCCGGTGAAAATGAAGCGGAATTCAGCGGTCTTCTCGACTTCATCCGACTAACCCGATTCGAGCGACTTGGCGTGTTTAAATATTCACAAGAACCAGGATCGCGCGCCGCGAAAATGCCAGGGCAGGTTCCCGCGACAATTAAGAATACGCGTTACCGAATCGCGATGTCGATCCAGCGAGAGATTGCCCATGAAATTGCGGGCGCAAAAATTGGGACAGAATTGAAGTTATTGGTGGATCAACCACATGTGGCGCGGAGCGAGGCTGATGCTCCGGATGTCGACGCGCGAGTTATTTTGTCAAAAGAGGCGCCAGTGGGCGAGTTCGTCTGGCGAACGATCGCGGGCAGCCGCGGATACGATCTGCTGGCCTGAATCGAGGTCCCCCAAGAATGACGGTGTACTTAACGCGTGACAGCTGTCTTTTTACCGGTCAAACTTCTTGCTGATACTTGCCCGGATGGCTGAACCAAACGAACCCAAAAAAGAGACGACTCGCATTTCTGTGGTCCCTGAGACAGCAGAAAAACCGCCAGACTCGAATCCGAAATCGCGCGACACCGTCCCATTGCCAGTAGCTGAGTCGCCTGTTCACATTCTGGTTGAACCTCGCCCTGTTCCTAAGCCTCCGGTTGGACCAGCTTCTCCACAATTTTTCCAGCCACCGCAGCCCCCTGTATCGTTGAACGCTTCGGTGATGCCCGCTCCGGATCTGCCTCAATCAGGACCAATCAAAGAGACAGTGCGGATTCCGCTTCGAGCGGTTCAAATGAAGAAGACTCAGGCGCTTGTCTCGATGCCGGAGACGGCGCCACAGAGTCCTTCAATCGTGGTCGCGGCGGCGGAGAAAAATTCGACGCCATTAGTGTGGCTTTTGGTTGGTGCTGCCACTGTAATTTTGATTATTCAGATTTGGACTTATCTTTCTTAAAGGTATGGATAATTCCACTGTTATTAAGCTTGATGACTCAAACTTTGACCGTGAAGTCACGCAGGGCGACAAGCCCGTGATCGTCGATTTTTGGGCGGAATGGTGTGGTCCTTGCAAAATGATCGCGCCGCTGTTGGACGAAATCGCGCGAGAAAAAGCGGACTCAGTCAAGGTCGCGAAAGTTAACGTAGACGAGAATCAAAGCCTTTCGATTAAGTACAACATTCGCGCAATTCCAGCGTTGCTGTTTTTCAAGAACGGCCA
>DASXMV010000094.1:0-12911 GCA_036495465.1 Candidatus Udaeobacter sp.
AGTGTGAAAAAAATTGAGAGCTGATGCGTTGATCGAAAATCTAGATGGACCAGCTGTTAACGCTGACGACGACTGGCATCGATGCCACGCTGCAAGTCCAGTCGCATCGCGCCCCTGTTGCACAATTGTAACAGTTAAAAAGTGGCATCGCGTAGAACACCGTCCTAGAAATGCGCACCATGAAACCTTTACTTGCGACTTTCTCTCTGGTCATTGTAGCTCTTCTCGCTCTGCCGGCAGCACGATCCCAATTCGTGCCCGGCCCCAACCCAATCGCCGGCACTGTCACCGCCGCACAAACACTCCCAAGCGGTGCAGGTCTCGTTAGCTCGACTGGTGACTTGGAAGTAAGTGGCAGCAGCATCGCAATTGCAGTTACTGGTACTTCGTCGATCCAGAACGACGGCGTGATCAACCAAACCGGCACTGGCCGCGGAATCCGCGATAACACCGGCGGCCTGACCCTGGCTGTGACGAACAACGGACTTCTCCAGGCAGCCGATGCCGATCCCATCCAGATGAATAAATCGAATAGCAATATCTCTTTCGATAACCATGGCCGTGTCATCTCATTGAACGCCTCCGCAGGCGGTTCGCAGGCGATCGATTGGAATGCAATCACGACCGGCAGCAATACGCTGCACAACTACGCCACGGGACTTCTTGAAGCCTTCGAAGCAGACGCTGTCCGCCCGGGAGTGAACGGCAGCGTTATCAATGAAGGAACGATAAAGGCAATCACCAACACCGCGAGCAGCAGCGACGGTGTGGATGGGCAGTCCAATAGCGGCCTCGTGATAAGCAACAGCGGTCACGGCCTGATTGAAGGTGGCCGTCACGGCATCACCGCCGGCGCCGCAGACGAGACAGTCAGCTTCACTATGAGTGTCACCAATCAACGCAACGCAACCATTCAGGGTGACGACGGCGGAGGCATAAACATCGACGGGTTCAACGCTAATGAGGTAGTCACGATCCAGAACCAGGGGACGATCACAGGTAACGGCGTGACCGGTGACGGCGACGGAGTGGACGTTGACGGTGCCGTGAACCTAACGAATACAGGAACGATCCAGTCGCTCAATTCCTTTAGCGATATTCCCGGAGAAGCCAGTGAAGGTGTCACTACGGGTGGCGGGACCATTACGAATTCCGGCAGAATAGAAGGCGAC
The DNA here is from genome assembly GCA_036495465.1 of Candidatus Udaeobacter sp. Taxonomy (GTDB): domain Bacteria; phylum Verrucomicrobiota; class Verrucomicrobiia; order Chthoniobacterales; family UBA10450; genus Udaeobacter. The sequence goes on from DASXMV010000094.1 coordinate 1,173, forward strand.
GTCGCGGCAGGCAATGTCAATGCCGTTGGTCGCGGCATTACCCTGGCCGGAGTCGACACCAGTGGCACGCCGGAACCGATCTATGCCAACAGCGTGATAACAAACAGCGGTTTGATCAAAGGGCAGACTGACTCCGGCATTGTGGTACTTGGCGCAGCCAGCGGTTTTACCGTCACGATCAATAACGAACGTCGCGGTACAATCGAAGGAGGCGGCGATACGGCCGCTGCAATTCAGACCGGTCCCGATAACGACACTGTTAACAATGCGGGCGACGTGATCGCCGACGCGAGCGGTAAAGCAATCGACCTCGGTGACGGTGAGGACACGCTCAACATCACCGGTGGCACCATTCACGGTGATATCTCGGGCGGAACTGGCACGAACACCTGCACCATCGATCCCGGCTTGATCGGATTCTTCACTTACAGGGGCGCAATTTCCGATTTCGACAGCGTCGAAATTAAGAGCGGCATCGTCTCTTTCCTTGGCGCGAACAGTTACACAGGCACCACGACGGTGAGTGGCGGCATCTTTATTGTCGCGAACGACACAGGAAGCGCGACGGGAAGCGGCCCCGTGCAGGTGACTCGCGGTGCGCTGGGCGGTAACGGTAGCATTGCCGGCGACGTCACGATCGGCGGAGGCGGGAGTCCCGCTCTGCTGAGACCGGCAGCGCTCCCGGGAGATCAGCCAACACTCACTATCGAAAGCAGCCTTACATTTCAGAACAATGGGAGTTATCTCTGTACGTTCGCGGCCACGCGCAACATCTCCAGGACCGACGAAGTCATCGCGAATGGCGTCACTATCGCCGGTGGCGCTACTTTTAGAGTGATCGGAATTATACTTGGCCGACTCCCGGTAGGAACCAGCTTCACCGTCATTAACAACTCTGCGGCCACACCTATCGCCGGCACTTTTGCCAATCTCGCCGATGGTTCAATCCTAAGAATCTCCGGCACCCGCTTGCAAGCCAGTTACGAAGGCGGCGATGGCAACGATCTTACCCTTACCGTAGTGCGGTAGTGATAAGCGTTAGTAGCGAATGGACCTGACGGGATCAGCGACATAGAAGGTAAAATTGCGATGGCAGCGGCGAGCGAACTAAGAAGCGAATGAGTCAGAGTTTCACCGCTTCCAATGTAACGATTCCAAGATTCACGGTTCAGGCCCGTGACAGCCCGCAAATGTTAAAATTTAGGTCCGACCCCTATTCGATTCCGGACGAGGCTGCGAAGGACTGCGATTCAAATTGCTCACGCTCCGCCGTAAGGCCACCAGATTTGATAGGGTCTTTCGATGTAGTTACTGATTGGAAATAGTCGCAGTCGTTCCGTCGATCTTGGTGAACCTAACGGTGAATTTCTCATTGTAAGTCAGCGCTCTATCCTGAAGAACACTAATCGCCAACGCTTCACCCAGCTTTATGGATGAGTCCGTGTCGCTGCGCCAGTGGATCCCGGAGTGAATTCCGTGACCGAAGGAAACATTGTTTGCGAGTTTGTTGAGCTCGCCGTTGACAGTGATTTGTCCCGCGTCGCCGCCCGTGTAAGGCACGAGCGAGAGCCCATCACTGCCGGGCACCACAGGATTCGGAATCACGAAATTGCCGTCGAAGAAGAATTTCAAAACAGTAATGCAAGCACCTGCAACTGCGCCGTGCCCGGTCGGATAGGCCGGATGCGTTGGCGATCCTTCGGGAAATGCCTGGGAAAGAAAGTAATCGTTATATTTGTTGAAGCTGCTCTGCACTGCCAGTGAGTTAAGAACATTGTCATTCAGTCTGGCGTCGATCGTGCCGCGGTGACCAGTGAGAATTTGGCGCAGGATGGCACCGCCCGACTCGGGCCGATGACGAAGGTGGACGTACCATTTTTGGTACCAGACGTTGTTTATCGCAAGGCCAGCAACAGCTGTGATCGCCGCCGCAAAGTCGGGTCCGCCAAAAGTGCCAAATCCATTCTGTGTCCTGGAGCCGACGTAAGGATTACCCGGGTTCGCAGGCGCACCGATGGTGCCAAGCACCAGGTAAGCCGTGAAGTAGGCCTGGTAGAGCACATCCACATGCGTATATGCGCCGAGACCGCGCCCATCGTGAATGTAGCGGGGTTGCGGATCCAGCTGGTTCCGCAGTCCAGTGTCGATGCCATTCTGGACTTGTTGGAAAGTAGTCGGGTCGGTCATGTAATCGACGCCCGATGCGTACTGAATCATCTGCTGGTTCACCGCCTGTGCGCCCAGGAAGGTGGGGAGGAGATAAAACTGAGAAATGTACGGCCCTACGGTATCGCCCGGGTAAGGGCCACGAAAGAGCAGATTTGGGGTGACCAGGCCGTTGTTATCTTTTGGGCCTGCGTAGGTCGGCATTCCTGAAAGTTCGTCTGCGGCCTGATCAGCAATTTCATTTGAAGCGTAATCGGTGAAGGCGACATCGCGCAGCAGCGATGCCCAGTACATCTCGACGAGCTCCACTCCATAGGCCGCGCTCGCAACGGCGGGCGCGGGGGCGACGACTATTCGGCTCTCTTGATTGGCCGGAGACGGTGCGTTGCCGAACTGCACTGCATCACTCCCTTCAAGAGCAAAAGCGAGACCCCCTTGTGGCCCATTTAACGTCCGCGTGCCACCGATGATGATGTTTTCGAAATCTGTGGGCCTGCCACTGTTCAAAGCGTGCTTGAAGGTTTGATAGGCATTCAAATTCACAAGACCGATTCCAGCCTGGAGAATTCCCTTGGTGTAAGTGCCAGACTTGTCTGGGTAACGTGCTTCATCGCCATTGGTCGTGTGGGGTGGAACCGGGATACGCGCTTCTTGAGTCGCGACCCCGACGCGGATATTTAAGGACTTTTGCACACGGGGATCGATCCCGGTGGCGGGCAACTGAACGCCAGCTACTGTGCTAGGAGCGTCAGATTGAGCCGAGGCAAACGGGGCTTTGCCGAGGATTACACCGCCCGCCAATGCCGCACCTGCCTGCGCTAAAAATTTGCGGCGAGTAGCCCCTTTGGCGGCATTGTTACTGGAAGAGTTTGCTGTTTCAGTGAGGTTAAGAGTATGGGTTTTCATGATGATCCCTTGGTATCAGCCAACCTTGCGCCACCTGAAGAACTTTGGGACAATGTCGCCGGATTTTGGGATGAACGGCGCTGGAGCATGCTCAATTTTGGCATCGAGCGCGGATCTGAATCCTCCGTCATCGCTCTGATAGAACCCACACTCCCTTGGTTCTGAAATTTTGCCCGGTAGCGACCCTAATTCATTCCGCCGCGCAATCCTTCGCCGACCAATTCGAGCTCAGTGGGAGCGCCGAGAGGTGCGAGGCTACTCGCCAGGAGCTGCAAACATTTTGTATCAAACCAGGCGTTGGCGTTATCGGTAAAGACTGAGCGATCGATCTTACCTTTTTGGGAGACCAACCAAGATCGCTTTTGCCTTTGTCAGCGAGTCACCATTGGCCGTCGGCGCAAAGATGATTTCGCCGATCTGATTCGTTCTTCAGAAATGCATTTAAGAGGGCAACGGGCTGCCATCGTCCCGCAGTGAGTCAACTTTCCTGAGTTCCTTTTCCCGTGAGATTATGCTCGAATTTCCGGTTGCGCTCGCCACCTGCCTATTCGTCGCCGCTTTTCGCACATTCACCTCGCTTGAGGAAATCAATTCCGCCCGCGCACGGCGCAGCCCGCTGGTGAGTCCGATCTTGGAGAAGCTCCAAATCAACCATTTCGTTGGATCCCATTGCCACGGCTTTACGCCGTTCCGATAATCGTGCTGAAATTCATGATGATAATTATGGTAGCCTTCGCCGAAGGTGAACAGCGCCATGAAAAACGAGTCGCGCGCGCTGCACCGGGTTGAGTACGGCTGACGACCGATGGTGTGACAGGCTGAGTTGATCAGAAACGTGCCATGTTGCAGCATGACCACTTTAGACACGCCGCCGATGAGAAAACCACCGAGCGCGCCGATCCAGCCGTTCCAGAGCCCGCCGAGCACGGTCGGCAAAGCAAAACTCACCAGTACGGCGAGCAAATGAATATGTCGATGTTGCCACATCACCAACGGATCTTTTCTTAGATCGGCCACGTTATCGTACGGCGGCTCCGGCCAGAGCTTGAACAGCATCCAGCCCATGTGCGCGTGAAAAAATCCTTTGCTGATGTTATACGGATCCTCATCATGATCGACATGTTTATGATGCCGCCGATGATCGCTCGCCCAAAGAAGGACTGAATTTTCGAACGCCGCCGCGCCGAAGATGAGAGTGAACAGACGCACCGGCAACCGTGCGCGAAAAGTCGCGTGCGAAAACAGGCGGTGATAGCCAAGCGTGATGCTGAACCCGGTCGCAGACGCTAACACAGCGAAGACAGCGAAATGAAACCAATCGATCCCGAAATACCACAGGTAGAGCGGGACCGCGGTCAGCGTTAAAACGACAGTGCCGATCAGGAACGCGCTCGTCGTCCAATTAATACGATCGATCGGGATACGGAAGATCACGGGGAAGAATATCGACGAGCAGTTCTTGACCAGAATCAGTTAGGCAATCGGTCTTCCCAGCACAACGTCTGCCTTGGTCCAAATATGGACAGCGCCGCAATGGCTGCAGGTAAACTTTTGCCCCTTCACTTTTGCCGCTGCCCAAAGTTTCTCTTCAATCGTGCGACCGGTATCGGTGAGTTTCGAAGTCGAAGGACAACGCACGAGCAAACTTTTCAGACCGGAACCGGCCTTAGGCTTTGTTCGCCGTTGCGGCGGTTCGAAATAAAATCGCCGTGCCATGTCAGAGGCGGTAAACAATCCGCGCTTTGGCGGTATCGTATGGCGACATCTGCATTCTCACACGATCGCCGACCGTCAGACGAATGAAACGTTTTCGCATTTTGCCCGAAATATGCGCGAGCACGAGATGATCATTCGCCAGCGCGACCCGAAACATCGTTCCGGGCAGCACGTTCGTGATCGTTCCCTCCAGCTCGATCGCCTTTTCCGAGTTTGTTATTCGATTATTAGCCACACGAAATTTTTCGCAGTTGCAAACAGCGCGGCGCTCGCCTGAGCGCCGGCTGCAAAATCAACTCCGGATTTATCGGCGATTATTCGCGAACGAGCGCCGACCACCACCACCACCACCGCCGCCGCCGCCTCCGCCGTAAGGACGCGGACGTTCCTCGCGAGGACGCGCTTCATTTACAGTTAGCGCGCGGCCGTTGACTTCCTGGCCATTGAGCGCGCTCATTGCGGCACTGGCCTGCGTGTTATCGTTCATGGTAACGAACGCGAACCCGCGCGATTTGCCGGTCATGCGGTCCATCATAAGACGGACTTCGCTGACCTGGCCATGTTGTTCGAACAGATCCTGAAGATCGTTCTCAGTGGTCTCAAAAGAGAGATTTCCTACGTACAGTTTCATTGTGTTTGAACTTGGAAAAACTAAGGAGCTACAGAGCCGTTCCCGGGAATCGGGTTTCAAACCACCAATGAGCGACGCCCATCTGACGATCTACCGTGCAGTGAAGTTAAACAGAGTAATCCAATAAGGGGGGTATTATCGCGCGGATCGCCCGAAACACAAACGAACATTTCCGGCGACGTCCAGCCCACCACTTATTATGGAAAGCTGGTGCGCATCATAAGCCCCTCATGATCGCGAACTCGAGCTCGTCTCGTCATTCCGCGGAGACAATGAATTGTTCGAGTTTTCCGTCCGGCATGGTGTAGGTGCTAATTCCCAAATTTTTCTTTTGAAACTTTGCCCGGTAGCGACGCGCAGTCATTCCACCACGCAAACTTTCGCTGACTAATTCGAAGTCAGTAGGAGCGCCGAGAGGTGCGAGACTAGTCGCCAGGTCCTGCAGACATTGTTTATCAAAATAAGAAATGGCGTTATCCGTAAAGAGTGAGCGATCGATCTTACCTTTTTGGAGACTAAGCAGGATCGCTTTTGCCTTTGACAGCAAGTCGCCATTGGCCGTCGGCGCGAAGATGATGTCGCCGATCTTATTCGCCAGGTTCACTGCTGCTCGATTTGCATCCATGTTAGTCAACACAATGACCGCGGCACGTTCGTCAGGATAAACTGTGTTATCCGCCGTAAAGCCTGAGACTTCTCCGGTATGGGCAAGCACTCTGCGACCGTTAACCAAACTTACACCGATGCCCAAACCATATTGGGTGCTGGCACCATTCTTGAGCAGCTCCGCCCTTTCCATCTCGTAGTAGGACTGCGGTTTCAGGACCGCTGCATCAATCATCGAGATATCCCATTTCGCCAAATCGGTAGCTGTCATCGCCAGCTCGCCTGCGGCGAACAGCCAGCCTTTTCCTTCCTTCGGAGCGGGACGCGCCGGGCCCAGCCCGTAACGATTGTAGCGAGTCGGCGATCCGGGCGGCAGCGCCGCGCTATCGCAATCGAACACGCTCTTCATTTCTAGCGGATCGAAAATGCGGTGATGCAGGAAGTCGAGTACAGACATCCCGCTAAGCCGCTCCACAATCATGCCTGCGACAACGTAGTTCGTGTTGCTGTATTGCCATTTCGTTCCTGGCTCGAAATCGAGCGGCTTTTGAGCCCAGCCTTTCAAGATTTCCTCCGGTGAAACTGGTTTCATCATCGAAGGCATCACATAATCTTGTGGCCAGAAATCCTGGTAACCAGAAGTCATCGAGAGCACCTGGCGGATCGTCACTTCGTTCGCTCGTGTCAGTTCGGGTAACCACCGTCCGACGGGATCATCAAGCGAGAGTTTGCCTTCCTCAGCCAGCAGAAGAATGGATGTGGCAGTGAACTGTTTGCTAATCGATCCAATGCTGTAAATCATTGAAGTCGTCGCGGACCGGTGCGCGGCGGTGTCGGCCAAGCCGTGCGCTTTGGCGTAAGCCAGTTTTCCATCCTTCACCACTGCGATTGAAGCACTCGGGACACCGCTCTCGCTCAGCGTTTTCATGGCTGTGTCGTCGATTTTCTTGCTGACTTCGGCCGGAAGAGAATTTGTGGACGACGCTGGCGACGGTGCGGGTTCGCTAAAGGCCGCGTGACCGAAAAGAAGTAAAACCGACAGAACAACGGTCACGCGGACAATTGCAACGTTTCTCATAGCATTCATCGGAGCGTAGCCGCCGCTATTCCGAAGGCGAGCAAAAGCTCGGGAAGCCATTTGCCGGATCGAGGAGTGCCCGGCCAAACCTCGACCGGCTCCGCGGCGCGAGAAAATGGTAACTTAAGTTACCCTGACCTCGAGCGCGCATTTCCTATTGTGGAATACAGCAATCAAAAAACAGAAAGAGAAAACCTATGAACAAGAGAATGAAAATCGTGGTCATCGGAGGCACCGGCCTCGTCGGGAAAAAACTGGTAAACAATCTTCGCCACCGTGGCCATGAAGTAATCGCGGCGTCACCTTCCTCGGGCGTCAATACCTTTACTGGTCAAGGAGTGGCTGGCGCGCTGGCCGGAGCTCAGATCGTTATTGACGTCGCGAACGCGCCATCGTGGGAGGACAAGGCGGTAATGGAATTCTTCCAGACGGCGGGGCGCAACCTCCTTGCTGCGGAAAAGGACGCCGGCGTACGGCATCGCGTAGCGTTGTCCATCGTCGGCGCTGACCGGTTGCCCGCGAGCGGATATTTGCGCGCGAAGGTGGCTCAGGAAAAACTGGTTAAAACATCAGGAATTCCATTCACCATCGTCCGCTCGACGCAGTTCTTTGAGTTCGTGAAGGGCATTATCGAATCGGCAACCGAGGGAAAAACGGTTCGGTTGTCACCGGCTCTTATGCAGCCCATCGCATCGGATGACGTCGCCGTCGCTTTGGCCGGCCTGGCACTGACCCAGCCTTCAAACGAAACAATCGAGATTGCCGGGCCCGAACCGATCCGAATGGACGATCTCGCACAGCGTTTCCTGAGCGCAACGCGAGATCCGCGGAAAGTAATCACTGACGTCCATGCCAAGTACTTCGGCACCGAGCTAAGTGATCAAAGCCTTATGCCCGGCGGTAAAGCACGCTTTGGCCCGACGCGTTTCGAGGAGTGGCTCAGCCGCTCCATGGTGCAAAAGGCAGCCTAATAAATCTGGTTCGCGGCGGCAGATCGCAAGCGGTCTGCCGCACACCATTCAACGCATCACCGATTATCCGCGCGAACGCGCAGATTTTACTGCTGCGCTGGTTGACGCAGCGACTCTTTGACCGAGTCCGGTAATTTGTCGGCGTTCTTCAGCAAGAGACTTACCTGCCAAATCTCGGTGTCGCTCAGTTTGGGCCCAAATCTCGGCATGGCGCTGAAACGGACTCCGTTTTTGACCACCCAATGAATGGCGCCCACCGGATCGTCCGTCACCCCGTTGCCTGGCGGAAGCAGGGCCGGCGGCGGCGGATAAAACCCTTTCGCACCGCTGTCCGCCTGATCCAGCTTCCCATGACACCCGGCACAGATGTTCATATAAAGTTTGGCGCCGGCCTGCAGATTGGTCTCGTCCGCCGGTAGCGGCGGTTGCTCGTTCGCGCTCTTGCCAATCGACGCAGTAATAGCAGCGCCGGCGATCCTCTCCTCCATCGGCAATGGTTTGGTGTCCGTTCCCATGAAGATTCCGCCGCGCGCCACGAAAAGATAGCCGGCCAGCACAACGAGCCCAATCCCAACAACGATCCCGAAAACGAACTTAATCATGGTTTCATGATGCGGAGAGAACGAAAAAAATAAAAGGACTTTTCTGCTCCCCATATCTCTATTTTGCGTGGCGCATCGCAGCGCGGATCGGCTGACCTTTCTGAATCGATATTAGGTCTGCCGAAGCCGGGGAAGCTGTACCGCCCGGTCAAGCAAATCAGCCGGACCGTTGGCTAACGCTTGCGTAGCAACTCGCTTTATCTTCGTAGGTTTTCTCTCTACTTTCAGCAGTCAACTATCCGCCATTTAAACAAGACAAATGGAAACACCGTTGACGCCCCTCGAATTTGCTCGCCGCGCGCGCAAACTCTATCCCGAACGTATCGCGGTGATCGATGGCGAATCACAGTGGACCTATGCGCAGTTTTGCGACCGATGTGATCGTTGGTCGGCGACTTTGCAGAAACTTGGAATCATTCCCGGTGACCGAGTCGCTTACCTTTCACCGAACACTCACGCGCAGCTGGAATCGTTTTATGCCGTCCCGCAAATCGGCGCGGTGCTGGTGCCGTTAAACTACCGGCTGACCGCAGACGACTTTGTTTATCTGATCAATCATAGTGGTTCGCGCATGGTCTGCGCAGACCGCGACTACCTTGCAACGATCGATAGTATTCGCCAACAGCTTCCCAAGGTTGAACACTTCATCGCTCTCACGGGAGAAGGCGAGCGCTGGCTCAACTATGAAGCAATGATAGAAGCGAGCAGGCCTGGATTTGTTCGTCCGGATATTCGCGAGGCCGATCTGCTCACAATCAATTATACCAGCGGCACCACCGCGCGTCCGAAAGGCGTGATGATCACCCACCGCAATGCATGGATGAATTCTATCGGCACACTGCTTTACGCACCGATGACCTGTTCTGATCGTTATCTGTGGACCCTGCCAATGTTTCACGCCAACGGCTGGACTTTTGTCTGGACCGTGACGGCCCCGGGAGCGACTCACATTTGTCTGCGCAAGGTGGAGCCTCGCGCTGTTTTCGAATTGATGGCGACCCAACAGGTCACAGTACTGTGCGCAGCTCCGACGGTTTTGATTTCGTTAGCAAATGCGCGAGACGTCCGTCGCCTGGCGCCGAAAGGAATTCGGGTTGTCACCGCCGGTGCGCCGCCCGCAGCCTCTACTATCCAGCGACTCGAAGAAGATCTGGGCTGGACAATCATCCACGTTTACGGATTGACCGAGACAGCGCCGTTCATCACCGTTTGCGAAACGCGCGTGGAACATGCGTCCCTCCCTATCAGCGAACGGGCCGCGATCAAAGCTCGCCAGGGCGTGGAGTTGATTACATCGGGTGAGTTGCGTGTAGTGGACACGCAGGGCAACGACGTGCCACACGATGGTGTCACGCCCGGTGAAATCATCGCTCGTGGCAACGTGGTCATGGCCGGCTACTACAACGATCCGGAGGCGACCGAGCGGGCTTTGCACGGCGGATGGTTCCGCACAGGCGACGCCGCGGTCGTGCATCCTGATGGTTACGTCGAAATTCGCGACCGTTTGAAAGACGTCATCATAAGCGGTGGTGAAAACATCTCTTCGGTCGAAGTGGAAGGCGTGCTTTTGAGACACCCGGCGGTGCAGGAGGTTGCGATTGTCGGATTCCCGCATGAACGCTGGGGCGAGGCGCCGCACGCTTTTGTTGTTTTGCACGACGGCGAGCGCGCCGATGAACGCGAGCTGTGCGAGTTTGCGCGCGCGAACCTCGCGCACTTCAAGGCACCACACAGTGTCACCTTCGTCAACGAGCTACCGAAAACTGCGACAGGCAAGATTCAGAAATATATTTTGAGAGCGCAACGGCCCGCGATCTCTCCGCAGTGAATCCAACTTTCGTGTTTGGCAAGCCGCCTTGGCTCGTTAGGCCGATGTGACGGCAAGCCGGCCAAAGTCAGACAAACGGAGTGATCTTCCTTCTGACTCTTTTTACTTCCTAATTGAAACTCGCTCGCGGCCCACGCTCACTCGCTCCTACCCTTGTCACTTTACCTTCTATGTCGCGCGTCCCACGCGCTCCATTCTTACTTCTAAATTTTTACTTCTTCCTTCTTCATCCTGTCCGCAGTCGGATACCATTCAGTCAGCGATCCACTCCAACGATCGCGGCCGAAAATTCAGTTCGCGTTTTGCCTTCGCATTCGACACGCCTCGCATCTTAGTCCCGTAGTAAACCGCATCCGCACCCCCATAGCCTGCGTCCTCAACTGATAAGTGCGGCGGTGGTGGCGCATCCAGCCATTGAGCAAACGCAGGGAGCCATTCGCGCACCGGTAAAGGTTGATCATTTGCAATCAAATAAATCCCGGGATCGCCTCGCTCGGTTGCTGCAGCGGTGGCAGTCGCCGCGTCCTCAATGTGTAACCACGACCAGACGCCTTCGCCATTCCCAACGATCGGGAACTGTTGTTGTCGAACCTGTCGGGCAACATCGCCATCGGGGTTGAACCAGGTGCCGGGTCCGTAGAAGAAGCCGTAACGCAAGGCAATCCCTTCTATGTTGGTATTTCCTAGCAAGCGATGCTCGAGCTCAGTTACCAGGCGGGCATCAGCTGCAACCGCAGGCGAAGCATCAAATGCCAGCGGAGTTTCTTCATCGGCCAATCCAGGACCAGGAACCGCCCAAAATGCGATCGACTGCCTTATATAACGACGCACACCCGCCGCCAGCGCGGCTGCCAGCACGTTGGCACCGCCTTCTAAACGGATGCGATTGTTGAGGGGTGCGGCGGCACTCATTGATTCACTGGTGTACGCTTTGGGTAGGGCGGTGAGTTGTTCAATCACGATTTCCGGTCGGGCGCGACTGACAACCGCTTTGACTGCATCGGTATCGAATACATCGGCAATGGCAGGTTCTATGCCTTGGTCCACCAATGCCTGGGCTTTTTCTGGAGAACGGGTCAGAGCAACTACAGCGTGTCCTTTGGCAAGCAATTTCGCGATCAGCGGACGACCGATGGCTCCTGTTCCGCCTGCAATAAAAATCTTCATTTGCAAACCTCCTCTAATTTGAGTCTCAGCCAATCCAGACGATAGCGAATCTTTCTCGCCGTGCGCAT
>DASXMV010000095.1:0-4665 GCA_036495465.1 Candidatus Udaeobacter sp.
GACGGCTTGAACTTCAACCAGGGCGATGGTGAAACAACTCTCGAGGATATTAATGTTGCGGTGATCAGTCATGCGGAAATCTTTCGGGGCGCCGATGCATTTAAATATGGTGCACTGACCCTTGGTGGCGCCATTAATCTCGTGCCGTTTACCGGATATGATGCGGCGCCATTTCAAGTGCGGCTTGAGGGGGGAAGTTACGGATTCTTCCGTGGTGACATGAGCGGCGGCGGGGTGCAGGGAAGGTTCGATGAATTTGGTGCGATCGATTATCGAGAGCGTGAAGGCTTTCGTGATCATAGCCGCGAGGACACAGAAATCTTTTTTACCGATTTCGGCTACAAATTAAGCGACCAGCTTGAAAATCGATTTTATCTCACGCTTGACCGGACCAATCGGAATTTGCCGGGTGGTTTGACCAAGTCGCAAATGTACGACGATCCATCACAGGCTAATGCGCTCGCGATTGCTCAGGATTGGAACAAGTTGCTGTCGAATATTCGCCTGGCGGACAAGCTAAGCTTCCGGACGGAAGACATTCAGCTCGATGTCGGCGCGTTCTGGTTCCATCACGATATCGTGAACCGTGGATTCTTTTCGCCGGATTTTCGGGAAGGAATCGAAGAGTTTTATTCAGACAATTATGGAGGGAACGTGAATTTCGTTAGCCGCTACGAAATCTTTGGCCATCGAAATCTTCTTACAATTGGTGTGACCCCACAGTACGAAGACGAGCCCACCCAAAATTACGAGAATATCTTCGGACACACGGGCGCAACGACTGCCCGAGGCATAGGCAGTTCGATAAACCTTCCAGCGTATCTGGAGGACCAGTTTTACGTCACGCCGCGGTTCTCAATCGTGACCGGGGCGCAGGCGATTTTTGCAGAGCGCCATTTCAAGGACGAGTTCTTCACCGATGAAGCGGGAAATCAGTCGAACCGGCAAAATTTCTGGGGATTCAATCCCAAGCTGGGCGCGCTGTACGAAATCAATCAAAAGACACAGGCATTTGTGAATTTTAGCCGCAGTTGGCAACCACCTTCGATAGATAACCTGATTGATTTTGATGAGGGCCCGAATTCCAGCGTTGTTTACACGCCCCTGTCACCGCAACACGCCTGGACCATTGAAGTTGGGACTCGCGGCGAATATTCGCGGTTTGAGTGGGAGTTGGCGTATTATCACTCGTGGTTTCGTAATGAATTACTGGAGATCAATGACGCTTTCGGGAACGATCTTGGCACCAGGAACGTCCCGCGCACCATTCATCAGGGAATCGAGGCAGACTTGGAAATTGAATTGCTTCGGGGGATCTTCGTGCCGACGCAGTCGGGTCGCGGAGGCGATCGTTTGTCGCTCCAACAGACTTACACTCTCAACGATTTCCATATGGATGACAATGTGGTCTACGGCAACAATCGCCTCCCGGGAATTCCAGTCCACCTTTATGAAGCGCAATTGCTTTACCAAAGCCCGTCTGGTTTCTATGCGGGCCCAAACCTGCAGTGTAACCTTTCGCGTTATCCAGTGGACGAGGCGAACAGCCTGTATGCGGATAGTTATGTGCTGCTTGGTTTCCGTGCGGGATTTCGACGGCCCAGTGGGTTCTCAGTTTTTATCGATTGCAGGAATCTGACCAACCAGACCTACGCTGCCGCTGTCGATGTGATCGCTGACGCGCGCACCGAAGAGGACCCCGAGATTTTTCATCCCGGTGACGGCCGCTCATTTTATGGTGGCGTTTCCTGGACCTGGTGAATGAAAGCCCAATGACAACGGGCATTTTTTTGGAATAAAGTAACGCTCTATGAAAATTCATTGCCGCCGTTCGGCCGCGCTCGCGGTAATTCTTCTCATCGGAATTCATTTAGCGAGCAACTCCGTTAGCGCCGAAGAGGGTGGTTACCAGATTTTTGTCTCCAACGAAAAATCCGGCGATGTGACCGTTATAAACAGTGCCGATTTGAAAGTGACCGCCACCATACCTGTCGGCAAACGCCCCCGCGGTATCCACGCCAGTCCGGACGGCAAGACGATTTATGTCGCCTTGAGCGGTACCCCGGTTGAGAAGCCTCCAAAGCTTGATGCCAATGGCAATCCTGTGCTGATGAAGCACGAGACGAATGCGGAGGCTAAGGCCGACAAATCCGCAGATGGCATTGGTCTGGTGGATGCAGCCGACAAAAAATTTCTGCGCAAAATCCCCGCTGGGTCCGACCCCGAGCAGTTTGCGTTGAGCCCTGATGGCACAAAAATCTACATTGCCAATGAAGACGTCGGCGCGGCGACTGTCCTCGAGGCAGCCACCGGCAAGGTTTTGACATTCGTCCCCGTCAGCCGCGAACCGGAAGGGGTGGGCGTCAGCCCGGACGGAAGTATTTTCTACGTCACCTGCGAGACGGCGGGCGACGTTTTCGCGGTGGACGCTAAGACGTACAAAGTCGTCGGCCACATCGTTGTCCACCCACGCCCGCGCAGCGTGGCGTTCCTGCCAGATGGTTCGCGGGCATTCATCCCCTCGGAATCTGTCGGCGAACTGAACGTAATTGACACGGCCAGCCAGAAACTTCTCAAAGTCATCACGCTGCCGAAGGGTTCGCGCCCGATGACGGTGAAAATTTCGCCGGATGGAAAAAAAATATATGCCAGCACCGGGCGTGGCGGCACCGTGCTCGTGTTGGATGCGAACACTTATTCGTTGCTGAACACAATCCGTGTCGGCGCGCGTCCCTGGGGTATCACCCTTTCGCCTGACGGAAAATATCTGTTCACCGCCAACGGCCCTTCAGACGATGTCTCGGTGGTCGATCTCGCGACGGAAAAAGAAATCGCCCGCGTTAAATCCCCCGGCAGCCCGTGGGGAATTGTCGCGGTGCCAGTCGCGAAATAGAATTCGCGGAGCGAGCAGAACGCGAAACGTCAGGACTATGTGTTTGAAATGCTGCGGCTGTTCTTCAACAGCCGCCACGTTCCATCATTATTTTATTCGCTGCCGAGGAAAATTTCCTGCGTGGTGATGCTGTCGGTGAAGTCGGGCTTGAACGCCTTTGCGCGAAGAATTGTCGGGCCCGTCAATCGCACTGGCTTTTCGTAAAGCAAGTCCGTGGTTGTCGGCACAGTTCCATCCACAGTGTAGCGGACTGTTGCTCCCGGTTCGCTTTTCAAGATCGCGTCCACAGGCCATTTGAAATGGCCACCATGCGGTGAAATTTCCGGCGGCGGCAAAACCTTTGGGCCTGGCAAACTCTCGATCCACCGCCGTATCAAGGCGACCCCATGCTCGTCAATCGCGTTACGTGCCAGAGTCGGCATCTTGAAGGCCTCAGTAGTGTTCATCCGCATGAATAAAATGGACCGCCAGATATCGTTCGGCGCGACGACGCGCGCACCGTCTATGCGCTCGTCAATCAGCACGCGCCCATTGATGAGATTCTGTCGCGGCAGCGGCGTCTCGTAACGTGCATCAAAAAACGCGACGGTGCCGCCCGGGTTATGGCAGTTCGCGCAATTCACGTCGAGATATGAACGGGCGCGATCGACGAGGCTACGTGTCGTGTCTGCGGCATTCGCAAGGGTAGGAATTTTTTTCAAATCCGCCCCCGCCAGGTTTGTATCGAACAGACCGAGCCGATTCCACGCCAGCAACTCGTTCTCCGTTACGCCGCATGGATACGTAAAATCACGATTCAATTGCCGCGTCTTCACGCCTAGCACAAGCCCGGCATTAACCGTGTGGCAAGTGAGACAATCGGCCCGGCTCGGATAGTACCATTGCTGCGTTCGCACAGCATTCGCGGTCTGGATGGCAATCGGCTCGGTGAGACTGGTGTCAAGCAAGTCAGCATCACTATTGTCAGCGCGCCATTTGTAAGTGACACCGTAAACCCCGCCGTCCGCGTCGCGTACGAGCAGGCGCGTTTCGAGGCGGCGTTGCGAACCGGGACTTGGTTTATTCGTCGTCAGCATGAATGTTTTTACGAAAACGGTCCCGCGCGGAAAAACCCAGTGTCCCGTGGGGGAAAATTTGATTTTTTCACCCTGCGGCATAGCAACCCAGCGTGTTTTGGCCGCACCATCCGACCAAAATGGAACGATGATGTCGTAAGGAATCAGCGCAGCGTTTGGCATGAAGCTGCGCGTATCCGCCAAAGCGCCTGTCTGGGAAAGCAGCCGAGGCACTACGCCGTCGGCGCGTTCCGGCATATTCAAAAAAGCGCGGGGTCGCGGATAGGACGGGCATCCTTCCGTTTTGGATATCTCATCTGCGACTACCGGGGAAAACCCGGCCGAAACAAAGATCCATGTCGTCACCGCGAGCAGGCAGCGCGGAAATTTTTTTTTGCTGAATCGACTTGGAAAGACCGATCCCATTTCTTAGGAGATCCAAATCGTTTTTGTGTTTGTGAATTCGCGAACCCCGGCCGCGCCCAGTTCGCGGCCAAAACCTGAGCGTTTTATGCCGCCGAACGGAAGTCGCGGGTCGGAGCCAACCATTGCATTGATGAAAACCATTCCGGCCTCCAAATCAGAGGTGAAGAGTTCCTGTTCCTCTCGATTGTTTGTCCACGCACTGGCGCCGAGACCGAACGAAGTGTCGTTTGCCATCTCGATTGCCTGACCGATATCGCTTACGCGAAAAATAGATGCGACCGGACCAAAAAC
>DASXMV010000096.1:0-26749 GCA_036495465.1 Candidatus Udaeobacter sp.
TGCATTAACGGTCTGCCGGCACGCCGTTAAGGCCAATGATCCGCTGCGTTACCCTGAAATAGAGAAACTGGTTCGTGATCTGCTCGATTGTGATCTGCCTTATTGCTGTCCCCATGGACGGCCTACCATGATTCAGATTTCACTCGCGGAATTGGAAAAAAAATTCGGACGCAAAGTCTAATTTGGGAAAACCTATCTGACTCCAAAAATATGGAGCTGCCAATGACCAACCTCTCAGTTTCCGCCGTGCGCTCGCAATTACGCTACACTTTTGCTTGTCGGCCGAAACAACAGTGCGGTTTCTTCCGGTAGAACCCACTGTTCGGCCGTGCTAACCCGCGGTGCACCTTTTCCGCCGTAGCGCGGAGAATCGCTGGTCCAGAGTGTTTCCCAAGTACAACCGGGCGGCGGAGCGAGCAACGGCTCTGAAGCAGGATGCAAATCTGCGGGCTCACCAAAATTGACTAACAACAAGCGATCGTCGGCATCCGGTGAAAAAAATCTTAGAACGAAACTCCTCGGCCCCAGCACCGCCCCATCGATACCGCGATGAATTTGCTGGCGAAGCCGCGAGTCTTCTCGTCGCAGCTTCAACAGATCAGTGTGCAGATCATATAGCTGACGGTTCTTTTCGCGCTCAGAGAAATCGAGTTTACACCTTTCGAACACGTCCGGATCGTCGGGTGACGGAAGGATTTTCAGTGCTTTTTCCTCGCTGAGTGACAGGAAAGGCGCCAGCCACTGGGCGCGACCTTTCCGAATTGCATCGCGCAGAGATGCATCGCCTATGTCGGCAAAGAACATGAACGGACTGGACGCTCCGAACTCCTCTCCTTGAAAAAACATCGGTGTCCAGGGACCAAGCAAGAGAAGGGCGGTCAGCGCTCGATAACGAGAGGGCGATGCCCGAAAGCGCAATCGCTCGCCCGGACCCGTATTTGCAATTTGATCGTGGTTTTCGATGAAAGAAACGAAAGCCTCTGGACTAACACCTCTTGTAGAAGATCCGCGCAAGGCGTTTTGCCATGAGTGCGCCTGGCCCTGGTAAAGGAAGCCGTGTTTTGCAGCCGAAATAAATTCCTGCGGCGTGCCCTGGTAATCTCCGAAGTAAGCTTCCTTACGACCTGTCAACGCAACAATTGCGCTGTGATGGAAGTCGTCGTTCCACATCCCATCCAGATCGTCACCACCGACGTCGCGCGATCGCACCATCTTAGCTTCCTGCCGATCGTTTTCGGCTATCAGAATAATTGAGCGGCCTCCTGCCGCGTCACGTGCGGCGCGACCAACTGCACCGATGATATATTCGCTGGATCGATCGCTGATCGCGTGCAGCGCGTCGAATCGAAACCCGTCAAAATGAAATTCTTCGACCCAATAACGTCCATTGGTGATGAAAAACTCGCGTACAGGTCCCGAATTCCGGCCGTCGAAGTTCACCATCTCACCCCATTCATGCTCGTTACCGCGCGCGAGATAGTCGTCGGAAAAAACGCCGAGATAATTTCCGTCAGGTCCAAAGTGATTGTAAACAACGTCCAGAATCACGCCCACGCCTAACGAGTGCGCGCGATTAACGAAATTGCGCAAATCATCTGGCATGCCATACAGGCGAGTCGGTGCAAAGAGATTCACTCCGTCGTATCCCCATCCGAATTTTCCAGGGAAATCGGCCACTGGCATCATCTCGACTACAGTGATTCCAATTCGCGCTAGCTCGTCCAATTGTTGAGCAGCAGCGCGCCAAGTTCCTTCGTTCGTGAATGTGCCAACGTGCATTTCATAGATGACCTGACCTTTCAGGGAGATCCCGGGCCAATTCGAATCGGTCCATCGAAACTGCGTCGGATCGATGATGCACGAAGAGTCGTGTGGCCCGTCAGGTTGAAAACGTGATGTCGGATCTGGATAAAGATTTTCTCCACTATTTATACGGAACCGATAGCGAGTCCCAGCGCCAACATCGGTGGCTCCGGAAAAATAGCCGTCTTCCTCAGCTTCCAGCTCATGGAACGTCTGCCTCGAATTTTTTTCCGTGCTTTGTTCCAGAACCAGATCAACGCGTTGCGCCTTTGGCGCCCAGACGCGAAAGTGTGTTCGGTTGGGCCCGATTAATTCGGCGCCAACCGGATAACGACGCTCCACCTGGTGAATTTCTCGTTTTGTCTTTGACATTGGTGTTAAGAACATGTGAGTGCGCATCACCGAAGCAAGCGACCCTAAAATGAATCGCAATGAATGGCGTTGAGAGATTGGAAACCCGCTGTGTCATTGTGGGCGGCGGCCCGGCGGGGATGATGGCCGGCTATTTGCTCGGGCGAGCAGGCGTAGAGGTTGCCGTTCTGGAAAAGCACCCCGATTTCAATCGCGATTTCCGCGGAGACACAATTCATCCTTCGACGTTGGAACTGATGTATGAGCTCGGATTGCTCGAGGAGTTCCTGAAACAACCGCATCAAGAAGTGCGAGAGTTGCGCGCCGTAGTCAACGGCCAGGCTGTGCCAGTCGCCGATTTCACGAAGCTCCCAACTCATTGCAAATATATCGCGTTCATGCCGCAGTGGGATTTTCTGAATTTTCTCTCTGGTCACGCCAAACGGTTTCCATCATTCCAATTACTCATGGAAACAGAAGTCATCGATTTGTTAATGGAGGGTCCGCGCGTCACCGGTGTGCGAGCAAGAACACGGCAACGTGAACTAGAGGTACGCGCGGACCTTGTGATCGGCGCTGACGGGCGGCATTCCACTGTTCACAATCGTGCCGGTCTTGAGCTACGCGACTTTGGTGTGCCAATTGACGCTCTTTGGATGCGCATTTCGAAGAAGCAGGGAGACCCAAAACAAACGCTCGGCTTTTTCAATTACGGCAAGCTACTTGTGTTATTGGACCGCGGCGATTACTGGCAATGCGGGCTTGTAATTCCCAAAGGCGGTTTCGACGAGATCAAAGTGCGCGGGCTGACGCAATTTCAAAACGACATTGTTAGCTTCGCCGGTTTTTTACGCGACCGTGTGAAGGAGCTGGACGACTGGTCGAAGATTAAATTGCTAACCGTGCAGGTGAATCGCCTGTGCGACTGGTGCCGTGAAGGGTTGCTTTGCATCGGTGACTCCGCGCATGCCATGTCACCGGCCGGCGGTGTGGGAATCAATCTTGCGATTCAGGATGCAGTCGCGACTGCAAATTTACTTGCGGAGAAGCTCCAGCGAGGCCCGGCTCAGCTTGACGACTTGCGAGAAGTTCAAGCGCGCCGCGAGTGGCCAACCCGGCTGATCCAGGGAATGCAGATCTTTATCCATCGGCGAGTCGTTACCGGCCAGCCGTCTGATGAGAAGCAGGGTTCACTCCCGTTGGTGCTCCGTTTGCTGGAATGGTTTCCAATTCTGCGGCAAATCCCGGCCCGGTTTATCGGCATGGGCCCGCGCCCGGAACATTTTCACAGCCCAACTGCGGCGAGGCCCTTGTGAATATCATCGAATTGGCAATAAAAGATCTAACGAGCGCAAAATAGCTTTGCGTTTGCCTCGGCGATTTATTGACATATTCGGCGTTATCGACGCTTTTTTCGGATGGTCAACGTTGATATTACACTCGACCTCCCTGCTATCCTTGCAGCTCACGACCGGATTCGGCCGCATATTCATCGCACACCCGTGCTGACGAGTTCGCGCCTCGATGAGGCGAGCGGAGGTTCTCTTTTCTTTAAGTGCGAGAACTTTCAGAAGATTGGCGCATTTAAAGCGCGCGGTGCCACAAACGCGGTCTTTGCGCTCGACGACGCGACAGCGCGGCGCGGCGTGGCCACGCATTCGTCTGGAAACCATGGGGCGGCTGTGGCTCGCGCGGCGAAGCTCCGCGGCATCCCAGCCCATATCGTTATGCCGTCAAACTCGACAAAAGTGAAAATTCGCGCAGTGGAAGGCTACGGTGCGCGTGTTGTATTTTGCGAGCCAACGGAATCGGCTCGCGAGGTCACATGTGCGGACGTGATGGCGAAGACGGGAGCAACGCTGATCCACTCCTTCGAAAATCCATACGTGATAGCGGGGCAGGGGACAGCAGCAGTGGAACTGCTTGAAGACGTTCCCGGTCTAGATCTTGTGGTTTGTCCCGTTGGCGGAGGAGGATTGCTTGCCGGCACCGCGGTCGCTGCAAAATCAATGCGACAAAATATCAAAGTCATTGCAGCGGAGCCGGAAAACGCCGATGACGCGGCGCAATCATTTCGTGCGGGACGCGTAATCCGTACTGAAAAGAAATTCACCATCGCCGACGGATTACGAACAAATGTTGGCGAACCAAACTTTGCAATCATTAAGCGCTACGTGGACGACATTGTGACTGTAAGTGAAGATGCAATTGTCGCGGCCATGCGCGCGATCTGGGAGACCATGAAGATCACTATTGAGCCATCGGCAGCCGTTTCGTACGCTGCAGTTCAAGAACGGAAGATCAACATTGCCGGGAAGCGCCTCGGCATCATCTTCACTGGAGGAAACGTCGATCTGGATGCTTTGCCCTGGTAACTGGAGCCGCGTTCAATGATCCCGGTTACCGCCAGGCCGACCATGAACAGGTCGGTCTGGCCGTGTCAGGGCATTACTTTCGGGAGTTACGCCCAGCCTACGCTGCACATGGGCGGTGAGTAGGCCGGGGTCTAAACAATCAGACCCGATGCAGATTATTTAAGAGTAATCTCGCGCATGGTTTTTGTGCCAAGAATTTCGCGAATGTCCAGCCGTTTTACCGCAGTGTCGCGACGTTGGTCCTGGGATCCCATTACTTTCTCCACAATCGGATCCATCTTGTCGCGCAGATGGTCGAATGCGGCCCAATTCGGATATTCAACCAGGATGAGGATATTGAAATCCTGAGGACCCGCGGCCTCGCCATTCAGAATTTTGTAGTCGAGAATGATTTTTTCTTTTTTTTCCTCGTCGTAAACAGGCTTCACGGTGCCGGCGATTTGTTTAAGGTATTCGTCCGCCAGACCGGTCTTGGTTTTTATCATCGTTACAGTCCACACGGGGCCTTCATTGTAAGGCGCGCTGCTAGCGTTTGCAGATGTGCCATTTGTCTGAGCGAAGCAAACAACAACGAGAGAAAAGGATATTGCGGCGATTGTGAAAAGTTTGAGTTGTATCATCTCTGCAGCTTGATTACGACCTGTTGAAGAGGCCAGAAAGAATTTCAAAATTCGACTCCAACGCCAACGAGATGTCCCTTGTTGGTTTCTCGGTTGCTGGTCAAGTTCTGTTTGATGGTTCTGGCGCTTACTCTCTCAAGCAAGTGCTAGATATCCGTGGTGATCCAGAACTTGCGGAACGCATTTGGCCAGCTTCGATCGACAACGCTTTTTCTGGCCGCAGCGCCCATACGTTCTCGCTCCGTCTTATCTGTTGCCAGCGAGTGGATGGCTCGCATGAAATCATCTACATCTCGTGATCGAGTAACCAATCCATTCGTTTTGTCTTCGACCAGCTCCTTGGGTCCGCCGGAGTCCGAAACAATCACCGGGACACCGGAAGCCTGCGCTTCAAGAATGACGTTGCCGAACGTATCAGTCGTGCTAGGGAACACAAAAATATCAGCCGAAGCGTAAGCCGTCGCCAGTTCCGTCCCCGTTAGATAGCCCGTAAAAACTGCCTCCGGTAGCGATCCAGCAAGCTTCTCAGAGTACGGGCCGTCGCCGACAACAAAAAGCTGTACTGGAAGGTGGTCGTCACGCAATCGGCGATAGGCGTCCGCTAAAATGTCGAGATCTTTCTCCCGCGATATCCGACCGACATAGAGAAGTCGAACCTGGCCGTTTACCGAGGTAAATTTTTGCCAGAACGCCGGTTCGCGTCGTGCTGGAGTGAAAAGGTCGATATCAAGCCCGCGTGGAAGAATTTTGAGTTTCGCGGAATCGAAACCGCGTTTGATCCAGCTTTGTCGATATTCTTCGGAGTTTACAAAGACGGTATCGAGCTGGCCATAGAACCAGTGCATGTAACGCCACGCGACGCTTTCCAGGAAACCATCTTCAGTAAGGATCCGAACGTATTGAGGAAAATCGGTGTGATAGATGCCACTCGTTTGCAGATTGAGCATTTTGGCCGCCAGCAATGCCGTCAGTCCGACCGGCCCGGGAGTGCTGATGATGATCTCGGTAAATTTTTCCCGCTGAATGTAATCGAGCATCTGGAGGATTGGTGGGAAACTCAACTTTTGGAGCTCATACTCGGGCAACTCAAATTCGCCGATTGGCGGGAAATTTTTGATCGGAATATCGTGAATGTGCAATTCGCCGCTGGAAACGATCACCTCCAGATTCTTTCCAGCTTCAGCGCCAGCTGCAGTCATCTTGCGAATCGTCGTAGCGACTCCGTTGACGTCTTCCAGTGTATCGGTGAACCAGGCACGTTTGCGGTTTTGCAACGCCGTCGGGACTGCGCCGGTCAGGTCGAGAAAGATCGTGCGCAACCATTTTCGAGAAGGGGCCTGACTATGAAATCCGTAAATGTACGGTGTAAGAATTACCAGGATCGGAGCAATCGCGCTGAGAGCCTGCATGCTTTCGACCATGTTGCCGCTGCCAATTTGCTGAACGAATTTTTGGAAAAATCGAAAGGTGAGCTGCTCGGCCACCATATTCGCCATGAGAAACGTGCGGCGCTCCGGTTCGCTGACGCTGCTCAATTGCGCGGCCAGTTTCGCTTTCACCTCCGGTTGCGCGAAATAACCTGAGAGTTCTTTCCACAGCGACACATTTGCAGGCTTGGCGAATTCAAAAATTTTTCCCGACAAAACGCCCTGCACGATAAAATCCATTTTCTCTTTCAGCGTGAATTCAGTCGGGGCGCGACCTTCCATGAATCGTGAAAACATTTTCTCGAGCAGCGCGGCACCTGGCCCCAGTTTTTCGTTGAACCGATCCTGAATGAAGCAAGCGACTGTGTTGTAGAAGCCGTGAGAAAGGATCAGCGGCGTGCCGCCGTGACCCTGCGCGTTGCAGTCGCCGTTACGGACATGTTCGAGGAAATCGGCTGCCGATTCTGCGGCAACCGTTTCCGTAAAAGCCGAAGCAGCGAATTGTCCGCCGTGATCGTCCGAGCCCCCAACGAAGACTTTTTTCCATGGCTCCGGGTGTGTGGGCGCCAGATTGTGGCGATTTGCAAACGCCTCGATTTTTTCCGGGGTCAACTGGCCGAACAGTATCTGGGCAAGCTCGCTTAAGAGTGCATCGCGCAACCCGTTGATCCCCTCGAAGTGTTTGAACAGGAGAATGAGCAACTCCAGATGTCGTGAATCGAGTTTGCCGTTAATGCTGTAAAGCGGGTGCGCGACCGCATGGGCGATGCCTTCGACCTGCAGATACCGTTGCAGCTCAAAAATATTCTCGCGAACCGCATTGATTTCGCGGTGCTGGTCCTCCGAGATTCCCCAAACAAGAATGTGCACCTTGCACGCATCGTTGGGGAAATAGGTGGTGACTTGCTCGCTGATAAATGCGCGAGGCCGATCAACGATCCGCAGGCAACCTTCGATCGAATCGTGGTCGGTGATCGTGACATAATCCATTCCGCGTTCGATCAATTTTTCGTACAGCCCTCTCGGGTCCGAGTAGCTGTCAGGAAAATCTAAGCGGCGAAAGAGCCATTCTTCTGAGCGCGTGCTGTAACGCGAATGAATATGCAGATCACAACGGCTCACCTTTAATTTCCTCCTCTTAGTCTTTGTTGAGTAATCCAGTCTTGATAGGTAGTTGGTGTCCTCGACTCAACCGCCCTTTCGATCATGCCGGTGAGCTGCCTCCAGATCGCAGGGTGGGAATAATCGGGTGGATGAATGCTAACGCGCAAGAGAGGTTTTCCTTCCAGATATCGAAAAAGGGTGGCATTGCAGATTTGGCTAATTTTGCGCCGCCAGGTTCTTCGAACACTGTAGACAATCGATTGCGCGGCAAACTCATTGCCGTCCCGGAGATCGCAGACCTTGTGTAACCGCGTGGTGTATTCCAGTCCAGCATCGCGTGCGGCCCGCTCAGAATTCTTATTGAGCAGCCACGCGGGAGCCACGAAACCTCGCGGCTTAAGACCGCTGGCGTGAAATTGATCTTGTGCAGTTGTAATCCGTTGCAGCGCTTCGTCGTAGTTCAGGTCGTAAAATTCACCTTCCTTTTGTGTGTAAAATCTGGTGAAGAACTTGTCCCGGAAATTCTCTTTAGATCCGCACGGGCGCTCATGAAAATACCCGTGAATGACGATTTCGTGGCCGTCGGCTTCCAAACCCCTGAGCCATGATACAAATTGTTGGTTTTCGGTGGACAGCCCCTGGTGGTGATAATTCGGGACGACCAGAAGCGAACAAACTTTGACCCCGCGCCGGTTCAATTCAGAGATGATTGTGTTTGCGACCTGCTGATTGCAGGGGGCCACATCGTGCAGGGAGACAACCATAAATTCCCTGGCCGCGGCACCGGTTGCCACCAGGGGCAGGAAATCCGTTGCCGCAATGGTACTCATCGTAGAATTTTCGGTCTCGATACAGTTTTGAACAAGACAAAAGGTAGTAAAAGGGGAAACAGCTTCTCCATCGTCGGGTGCGTTTGACAGCGAGAAACCTTACGATCCCATTTTTACAATTTCGCGAAATTCCGTTTCCGCCAGTGGCATCACCGACAGCCGTGATTGCCGGACTAACGGTATTCCTTTCAGGCGCGGTTCACTTTTTATCTCGCGAAGTGTAACTGGCCGGCGCAGCGGTTTAAGTGGCGCCAAGTCGACGGCGGACCAATCCCCTTCTTTCGCAGTCGAATCCGGATACGCCGTCTTAAGTACCTTTGCGATTCCAACAACAGCCTTCTCCTCGCCGCTGTGATAGAAAAGGGCTTCATCCCCCTTGTGCATTTTGCGCAAATTATTCCGAGCTGTGTAATTGCGTACCCCAGTCCAACTGGTTTGCCCTTCCGCGACAAAATCCGACCAGGAGTAGGAGGATGGTTCTTGTTTGACGAGCCAGAAATTCTTCATTGGTGAAGATAGTCGAGTGACATTGTTAGCCGCAAATTCGGTTCCCCGCGCGCGTGTTCGACAATTGCACTCCCTTGTTTCACAATCGATATCATGTCCCGGCTGCCGTTTGTCACATTTGAAGGATCTGAAGGTAGCGGTAAATCGACGCAGGTGCAGAGATTAGCCGCGCGATTGTCGCGCTCTGGCGTTCCATGTCTGGTGACGCGGGAACCTGGGGGTACACCGATCGGCGAAACCATTCGGGAAATTCTCCAATATGCCTCGCACAACTCCGGCATGACTCCAGAAACGGAGTTGCTTTTGTTTGAGGCGAGTCGCAGCCAACTCGTGCGCAAGGTCATCAAGCCGGCGTTTGAAAGCGGCGCATGCGTTATCGCGGATCGTTTCTTCGACTCCACGACGGCTTACCAGGGGGCGGCACGTAAACTAAACCGGACGGTGGTCGAGCGTCTAAATGCATTTGCGATAGATGATTGCATTCCAGACGTGACCTTTGTTCTGGATATCGATGCGGACAGCGCAAAGTTGCGAATGCAAGAGCCGCGCAGACCAGATCGAATGGAGCAGGAACCCGCCGAGTTTTACGAACGCGTTCGCGAGGCGTATCGCGAAATTGCCGCGCGTGAACCAAATCGCGTGGTCTTGATTAACGGGGCGCATAGTGCGGATGAAATCGAGAGCGAGATCTGGAAAGCGCTTTGCGATCGCTTCCCAAATCTGAACTCGTGCCAGTGACTATGGTGGACGAAACGGCGAAACGGCGAAACGGCGAAACGGCGCGAAAGCCGATTCGGCACTTCCGCGATTTGGAAGTTTACCAGAATGCGCTGGCGACGGGCCTGCGCATATATGAGTTGAGCAAAAAGTTTCCACCCGAGGAAAAGTATTCCCTAACCGATCAAATCCGGCGCTCTTCGCGCTCAGTCTGCGCCAATATTGCCGAAGCTTGGCGCAAACGACGGTATGAGGCGGCCTTTGTCGCAAAACTCAGCGATTCGGAAGGCGAAGCTGCGGAAACACAAGTCCATTTGGAGTTCGCGGTTCATCATCGCTACATTTCTCGCGACGAATTTCTAAGGATTGATGACGCGTACGAGAAAATATGTGCGCAACTTGTACGAATGATCGATGAGCCGGCGAAGTGGCTGATCAGAAATTTGCGTCGTCGCCTATGAATTGCGGCGAAGTGGACCAACGGCCCGGTATGGAGATGCGGCTTCGCCGTTTCGCCCATTCGCCGTGTCGTGAGTTCCGAATAAAATGGCTTTTTCTCGCCAAATAGCACTGGACTACTTGCGTCGCGCTCACGAGCAGAATCGACTGGCGCACGCCTACCTGATTTCGGGACCGACAGGGAGCGGAAAGCAGCAACTGGCCGCGGATCTGGCCAGTCTTGTCAATGGCACCCCGGCGATTGACGTGTTCTCGGCCAAGGCGCGAGAGATTTTCGTCGCTCGACCAGAATCGAAATCGCGACGTATCGTGATCGAACAAGTTCGTGAGCTTGAACATGCACTGCAAATGCGTGCCAGTAATGGGCGCCGCAAAGTAGCGATCGTTTCCGATGCGGACCGGTTACAGCCTCAGGCCGCGAACGCGTTTCTCAAAACATTGGAAGAACCACCCAGAGATTCTTTGTTACTTCTGCTAAGCGCTCTTCCGGAAGCTCTGCCCGACACCATTCTTTCGCGCTGCATAACGATTCCACTCGCACCAGAAGATGAACCTCAGATACGCGACGAAGAAAACAAGCTGGTGGATTTACTGCAACAGATGTCCAAGGAACAACATTGGACCATCCAATCTGCATACCGGTTGGCTCAGGAATTCCAGCGTTTGCTCCGGGCGGTTCGCGAAGACGTTAAGCGCGAGACAGATGAATCGCTGAAGAAAGAACAATTGCGTTACAAGGATGCAACTGATGGCGCCTGGTTAGATGAACGGGAACAATACTACAAAGCTCGGTCTGAAAGCCTGTATTTGCAGCGCCGCGCGGGATTAATCGAGACATTATTCGCCTGGTGGTCTGACGTTTTGCGATCCAGCAATGGTGTGGCGCAACGCAACCTGGCTCGCGCGGGTGAAGAAACCGCAGCAATAGCGAGCAAATTCAGTACGCCTGAGATTTTGAAACGCATCCGGTCTCTCGAAGAACTGCGCGATTATCTGAATCGTAACATTCACGAAGCATTGGCGATTGAAGTTGCCTTCCTGACGATTTTCACCTCGACTCGCAGGCGCTGACGCCTTTCGGTTAAGATTCAACCGGCCCATCCAACCCTGGGGAAAGGCGCGGTTCGCAAGGGGGAGTTTGGCGAAGCCGGGTTGACAAGAGGCCGCCAAATCATATCCAGTATGCTCATATGCGACAGATCTCCCGATTCCTCTTGCTGTGTGCTGCCGGTTCAGTGCTGCTGCTGTCTGGTTGTGCGACCGGAAAATTCGCCGGCGGCGGCGCCTATCACGTGACTGCGTACAAGCCGAACGACCCGTCGAAGGTGCGTGTCCTGGTCTCGCTTTCAAAGGAGAATATCTATGTGATGGAAGGGGATCGTTGTCTCATGGCTGTGGCGTGCTCTATTGGGACTCCGGAGAAACCGACTCCAAGAGGGAATTTCAAGGTCTACTCCAAGCAGGAGCACAAACGTTCGGGCTCGTACGGGTTTAGCGTGCAGGGCAATCGCGTGGTCCCTTCCACTGGGGGCGGACCTGGCCGTTACGTGGGTTACCCCATGGGATACTGGTGCGAGTTCGCGCCGGCATACGGTTTTCACCAGGGATTCGTCCATCCTACCCCCCGCACACACGGGTGCATTCGGCTGAAAGGCGAAGCGGCAGCGAAATTCTTTGCGTTGGTGCGAATTGGCACTCCGGTGGACATCGCCACAACGCAACCCGAGGACGCCACACTTGGACCCAAGGTACAGCGAGTAGACGACTCGCGCACGCCGGATCCGGATCCTCACATTATGGTTACGGACGCGGCGTTCGAAAAACCGAGCGGACCGCTTCTTCAATAGCCCGCGGCGCGTTGCTCGCTGCGCTACTCCGTGTCATGTTGAGTGACGCGAAACATCTCTGGCTACTGTTTCGACGCTTTCTGGACGAGCTGATCCGGGAGACTTCGCTAAGCTCAGGATGACAACGATGATATGAGCACGAATCTTATTTCCAGCGGCACAACGGCGCGGGAGAAGGTGAATTTGCGTACGCCCGACGTGATGGCTGCGGTGCAGCAGCAGGTAGAATCACATTACCGCAGCGACATCGTTGATAAAGTGCGACGGGCGGGTGGAGTAATTTCAGTCGGCGACACTACGGTGCGGCTGGCGAAAGAGTTTGGGTTTTGCTACGGAGTCGAGCGCGCTATCGATCTGGCGTATGCGGCGCGCAAGGTCTTCACGGATCGCCAGCTTTTTATTGTCGGGGAAATTATCCACAATCCTGAGGTTAATCATCAAATCGCGTCGTTAGGCATAAAGAACCTGACTGGCAAAAACAAGGAGGCCGATATTTCAGATCTGGGACCCGACGATGTTGTTATCGTGCCGGCGTTTGGAACCGAACTGTCGATCCAACAACAGATCAAGGATCGAGGCTGCCAGATTGTCGACACCACCTGCGGCGACGTGATGAGCGTCTGGAAACGGGTGCGCAAGTACGCGAGCGAATCGGCGACTTCCATCATTCACGGCAAGGCTGAGCACGAAGAAACGAAGGCAACAAGCTCCCGCGCGCTCGGAGACGGTAGCGGACATTACCTGGTCGTGCTCACACTCGCGGACACCGATTACGTATGCAATTACATCCGGCGCGGCGGTGATAAAGAGGCGTTCCTCGAAAAATTCAGAGGCGCCCATTCACCGGGATTCGATCCAGACGTGCATTTACAAACGGTCGGTGTCGCTAATCAAACCACCATGTTACGCGGCGAAACGGAAGAAGTGCAGCGACGCGTCCGTCGAGCCATTCTCGATCGAGACGGCCCCGAGCTTGCAGAGAAAAATTTCCGATTTTTCGATACGATTTGCGGGGCCACGCAGGAGCGACAGGATGCGTTGCGTGAATTGCTCAACGTGCGAATGGACCTTCTTCTGGTCGTCGGCGGCTACAATAGTTCGAATACATCCCATCTCGCCGAGATGGGCGAAGAAAAATTACCCACGTATTTCGTCCTCAATGCGTCTCGCCTGGTGTCCGCTACTGAAATCAAGCATTACAACCTGCACGAAAAACGCGAAGTGGTTTCACATTTTTGGTTACCAAACGGACCCGCCATTATTGCCATCACCGCCGGCGCATCGTGTCCGAACAATTTGATCGAAGAAACTTTAATCCGACTTTTCGAATTGCGTGGAATTTCGCGTCAAGAGCTCGAACTGGCCGCGTAGCTTTGGATTACGACGAATTCCAATATTCTCATTCCGCCGCCGGGTGGTCGCAAACTACCTTTTCCATGCCAAAAGGCATAAAAACAGAAATGTCTGGACTTGGTCCGACCTAACAAGAGTTGGACGCGCGGTTAGCGCTCGCGGCGCGAAATAGATTTGTATGGCCCGCGCGATCTGGAAAGGCAGCATCAGCTTCGGATTGGTTAACATTCCAATCGGTCTCTATCCCGCCACGCGGCGGGAAGAACTCAAGTTTCGTCTGCTCCGCAGAAGCGATTTGAGTCCCGTTAACTACAAACGCGTGGCCGAGAAGGACGGCAAAGAGGTCCCCTGGGATCAAATCGTAAAAGGCTACGAATACGAGAAAGGGAAATACGTCGTTTTGAAGGATGAGGATTTTGAGCGGGTCGATGTGGAGGCCACACAGACGGTCGATATTCAAGACTTCGTCGAGCAGGAAGAGATCGACCCGATATTTTTCTACAAGCCATACTATCTGGAGCCGCAAAAAGGCGGCGACAAACCGTATGCGCTCTTGCGCGATGCGCTGAAGGACAGCGGCAAGGTTGGCATTGCGAAGGTTGTGATCAAGACACGCGAATATCTCGCTGGGGTAAAACCGGAGGACGGCGTGCTCGTCCTCGAGCTAATGCATTTTGCGGATGAGCTTGCAGATCCAGGTAAATTGCATCTCCCAAAAAAAATCGAAGTCGGCAAGCGTGAGATGAATATGGCCAAGTCCCTGATCGACAGCATGAGTTCGAAATGGGACCCCGAAAAATACAAGGACGATTACAAGAAGGCGCTCATGGAAGTAATCGAGGAAAAAGTAGAAGCCGGCGGAAAAGAAATCGAAGAGAAACCGAAAAAGGCACCCAAGCCTACCAAAGTAATCGATCTGGTGTCCGTTTTGCAGAAAAGCTTGGATCAAACCGGCACGAAGAAAAAATCGAGAACGAAATCGCGCACCAAACACACACGACCTGCCCGGAAAGCCGCGTAGCTGTAGCCGCCTTCAGTGACCGCGGTGGTTTCAACGCCCGAAAGCCAACAGGCTTGACACGTCAACTCAAAATCGTTCAGCCTCACCGGCTATATGAACGCTCTTAATCGATTTGCCGATCCGGTTTATTGCATCTCACGACTCGTCATCGGTCTCATGTTCGCCTGCCATGGCGGACAAAAAATTCTTGGTTTTCCGCCCGGCGGTCACGGCATGCCCGTGAATATGCTGGGGTGGATCGGAGGCACCATCGAGCTTGTTGGTGGTTTCCTCATAGCATTCGGATTTCTCACACGCATTGCCGCTTTTTTCGCAGCTGGCGAAATGGCAGTTGCGTACTTCATGGTACACGCCCCGAATCACCTGTTTCCCATCGTGAATAAAGGCGAATCCGCAGTTTTTTACTGCTGGTTCTTTTTCTTCGCCATTTTTTACGGGCCCGGGCGCTGGAGCATTGATGCTTTGTTTAAGAAGTCGACACCACCCGTTTCGTAGCGCGGGGCCTTGTCATTGCGAGCAGGGTCGAGGAACCTTCCTGGTATGAAACGTATTCTTCTTAGCCTGGCATTTGTCCTAAGCGCATTGTCGATTCAAGCACAGGAGTACAAAGATTTCGGCAAGGACCGCCTGAACAATTCGCCACGCCACGGCGAATGGGTCGATATCAAGTCAGGTGATCGTACGATCAAAGCCTTCGTCGTTTATCCCGAGCGTAAAGACAAGGCTCCGGTAGTGCTGGTCATTCAGGAAATTTTTGGCCTGACTGATTGGCTGCGCAGCATGTGCGATGAATTGGCTGAAAATGGAGTCATCGCGATTGCGCCCGATTTTCTCAATGGTCAAAAGTTTGAAGATGCTGATGGCGCGAGCAAGGCGGTCTCGGCTGTGACGCAAGATCAGGTCAAAGCGGTTCTTGACGCGACGGCCGATTACGCGCTCAAAATTCCAGCGTGTAACGGCACGCTGGCTGTTTGTGGATTTTGTAGGGGTGGGGGATGGGCGTTTGCGTACGCAAATGAAAATCCAAAATTGAAAGCAGTGTACTCGTTCTACGGCGCCGCGCCCGACGACGCTTCCAAGGTCGCGAATATTCAATGTCCGGTTTATGGGTTTTACGGCGAGAACGACGAGCGGGTGAACGCGACTATTCCAAAGGCTGAAGAGCTAATGAAAGCCGCCGGCAAGAAATATGACCCGGTGATTTACAAAGGCGCTGGTCACGGATTCATGCGCTCCGGTGAGCCATCTAATCCCGCAGTCCGGGAAGGGGATAAAACAGCGCGCGGTGAAGCCTGGGCGCGTTGGAAAACATTGCTTAAACAACTATGACTGGATTAGACCGGTCCCTGATTACAGTCTCGTTGACCTGACGATAATCGAATCTAATTTGCCATTGCCGCGTCCGTGCATATGACGAATAAAATGCATCTCAGCCGGTGGTTTGTTGCGTTCTTTCTTCTGAATACTGCCTCCGTGTTCGCAGGAGCATTCAAGAGCAAGGTCATCACAACTTCGCAGCTCACGATCACAGTCCCTGAAGATCGCTTCCTCAAGATCACAAATTTTACTCAGGAAGGAGGCACCAACCGCGGCGTCGTCCGTGTCACCCTCAGTGGTGATGCTGGCGGGACCGCGACCGTTCTTAGCGCGACCCGAATTGATTTCAGCACAGGCGTTAATTCACAAAATTTCCCGGAAGTTGGTAGCCAGGTAATCATTGCAGGTCCAGCCGAAGCGGAAATCGTTCCAGTAGCGGGTGCCACACTTCTTGTCAGTTATAAAAAGGAACCCAACGAGGGAGCATTCAAAAGCAAGATCATTACAACTTCACAGCTTAACATCCCGGTTCCTGAAGATCGTTTCCTTAAGATCATAAATTTTACTCAGGAAGGAGGAACCGACCACGCCGTTGTCCGTGTGCCCCTGGGCGGCAATGCTGGGATCGCGAACGTTCTTACTGCAACTCGAATTGATTCTAGCACAGGCATTAATTCGCAAAATTTCCCGGAAATCGGTAGCCAGGTGATCATTGCCGGTCCGACTGAAGTGAAGGTGCCCCCGGTAACGGGCGCCACGCTTCTTATCACTTATAAAAAGGAGCCCAACGAGGGAGGCGAGGAAACAACTCCGATAGTTATCTTCAGTCCTACTCCGACCGGTACTCCTCTGCCGAGTGCGACTCCCACATCCACTCTTACGCCGGCGCCGACTCTTACCCCTACGCCAGCGCCGACTGCAACCCCTACGCCAACGCCAATTGCAACGCCTACGCCATCGCCAACTGCAACGCCGCAGCCTACTCGTACGCCACGACCTCCCTAACGTGATGCTCAGGGACAGAGAACGGGTTCACGGAACGGCACAGCGTCGAAACAATCGTTCAATCTAACCAATCGATGAATCCGGGCGCCCTGAGCGATCGAACGCGACTGAGCTTGCCACTTGCCCCGCCCGCGGCTATCTCTTGGGTTCATGAACTTCCCGGCTCGTTCGCCCCGTGGAACTATCCCGTCTGTCTCGCGGAGACCTAAACCGCCCGGTTCTCACTTAAGCACAATTAGAAGGTGACTCGCTTACAGAACATGAGCTTTCGCCACGCACTTTTTATTTCACTCGTTTTTACGAGCGCAGCCTGTTTCGGAGATGACACCAAGAAATCTTCACCGGAAGACTTCATACGCTCCCTTTATCAGTTTCATCAACCAGGGAAAGACACGCCAGACTGGTTCGACAATAAGCAAACGTTATCGAAGTACTTCGACAAGGACCTTACAGACCTGTTCATAAAGGATGATGAATGTGCGAAGCGGGAAGAGGGCGTTTGCAATCTCGATTTCGACCCAATCTACGACGCGCAGGATTTCGACAAAGAAACAACCAACCTTCAAATCGCTGCAGTGGCGGGTCAGTCTGATTCGTTCAATGTGACGTTCACGAACCTGGGAACGCGAACGCTCGTCTACAAACTCACCGATACTCCAGATGGCTGGCGAATCAGCGACATCAAGTATCCCGAAGGGTCGCCGCTAAAAGAAATATTGTCCCGCGAGATCAAATGATTGTGTTTAACCAGTCTCCGCGACATTATTTCGTGCCGAGTAATTCATTCACGAGCGGCTGGGCATCGTAAACTTTCCGAAGCGCCTCAATGATCGCTGCGGAATCAACGGATACGGCACGCGCTTGTATGTCAGTGTAAATGCCGTCGAGGATTAACGATTGAATGTTGCCGTCGAAAATAATACCCACGAACTCGTTTTCCTTGTTTACAACGGGACTGCCGCTGTTGCCGCCGATGATGTCCGCGTCGGAAACAAAATTGAAGTGCGTCGCCAAATTTAAGCTGGATTTCTTGTCGATCCAACGTTGCGGTAGGTCAAAGGGCGGTTTGTCGTCATGCTCCGCGGAACGCTGATATAAACCGGCAAAATTGGTGAAGGCGGGAATTTGTTTACCATCCTGTTCGTAACCGCGCACGGTCCCGTACGAAAGGCGAAGCGTGAAGGTCGCGTCCGGGTAACTGCTCGTCCCCTCCGTGGCAAACCGAGCTTTTGCAATGTCTGCGTACGCCTGTTTTTTGATCTCGTCTTGCGCATCGTAGATTTTTTTCGCTTGCCTTGCCGGGCCGTCGATCAGGCGCGCAAGATCGATCATCGGATCATGTGCCGCTTCTAACGCGGTGGCGTCTTTCCCGTAAAGTTCTTTACGTATGGCGACGTCTTTCAGTTTGGCCCCTGACACTAGCTCGACAGCTCGATCGTGCGGCGATTTTCCAGCGAGCACTTTCTTTACGAGTGAATCGTCGGCGCCAAATTGGGACGCGAAATCGGTCAGCGAATCGGTCAGGCGCAGAATCTCGTAGTCATCATAAATTGGCTCACCTGAAAAAAGTTCCAACTCCAGTGAATCGCGTGCGCTGTCGCGAAACTGGGGAATGCGTTCTCCGTTGGGTTTGCCTCGCTCGTCCACGGCGCGAACGAGCAACCGGGCGTATTTGAACAGATTTCCAAACAACGCTCGAGGGCCGCGATAACCGACGGATATTGGCCGTTCCTGTTCAAGATAATTGTACAGTGGCGCGTTTTTGGCGATTTCTGCCTGCGCGTTTTTGATTCGGTCGTACGCGCTGGCGGCCGATCGCAATTTCGGATCTCGTGCGATGGCCTCCCGCAGTTTCTGTTCTCGCGCCTGAAGCGCCGACCAGATTTGCGGATCAAGAAGGCCCGCAAGGTAGCCATCGTAACGTTTCCGGTTGTTTTGGTCGCCGAAAAGATCGTCCCGCGCCTTTCTTGCGTTCTCAAACGAGCGCGTACTATAGGCTAATCCCAGCACCTCGCGCCGGTTAAACAGGCGTAAGACGTAAGGCAGAAAACGATCCCGCATGTCGGCCAATTCAGCCAGCGTCAGTTGCCGATCGGTTTTACCCGGGCTGCCACTTACGAAGGTCAATTCACCGTCGCTCGGGCCGCTGGAATCCCATTTGAGGTAATGCTCGACCTTTACGGGTTGTCCGTTTTCGTAGACGCGAAAAAGGCATATATCCAGATCGTAACGCGGATACTCGAAATTATCCGGATCCCCGCCGAAGAATGCCATTTGCTGCTCGGGAGCGAAAACGAGGCGAACATCGTCGTAGCGTTTGTAGCGATAGAGATGATAAGCGCCGCCCTGGTAAAGAATGACCACATCAGACCGTAATCCGGTCTTCTCTTTGCTTTCTTTCTCAATCGCCGCAATGACTGAGCTGCGCGCACTGGAAGCTTGATCGTTCGTCATTCCGAGTTTCACCGCCCCATTCACGCGAGCTGTCACGTCTTCGATCGACATCAGCACGTTAAGCTCGAGATCGGTCGATTTGATTTCGTCGGCCTGCGTTTTCGCGTAGAAGCCGGTTGTCAGATAATTGTGTTGTGGATCACTAATCTTTTGCAGCGTGTCGGCGCCGACGTGGTGATTTGTAATAACAAGACCATTCGCGGATACGAACGAACCGCTGCCGCCGGAGTTCAATCGAACGCTCGCTTTTTGCAAGTGCTCCAACCATTGCTGCGTCGGTTCGAACTGATACTTTTCTTTGAGCTGCTTGAGCGGGGGCGCGTTAAAGAGCCACATTCCCTCATCGGCGGCGGCAGATGCCATGAAGTTCATTACGCAGGCAACGGCGAACAGTCTTCGCGAAATTTCGGAAAGAGAGAACATCGACCAGCATAAAATGCCGACGAGTGCGCGACAACTCTGGTTCTACCAACTGGCGATCAAGCCCGTCCTGGAGTGATGCGAAATCGATTAAGCGCCTCCTGGGAGTTTTAGACGCGCGGTTCCTTTGCGCGTAACCAGGCAACTCACGGCTGCCATCGTGGCAAGCGAGGCAATGAAGAAGACAACGATTGTGATCTCGCAGAAAGTCAACGTTCCGCGCGTGAAGACCTTCAAAGCAGCAGCCATTGCAACTTGAGACAAGAAACTGAACTGCGAGGTTACAAAAATCGGGAATCTCGGCGGGTCTCGTTTCTGGTATAAGCGGAGATCGATTGC
Source organism: Candidatus Udaeobacter sp. (assembly GCA_036495465.1). Taxonomy (GTDB): domain Bacteria; phylum Verrucomicrobiota; class Verrucomicrobiia; order Chthoniobacterales; family UBA10450; genus Udaeobacter. Next base: position 19,950 of record DASXMV010000096.1, read on the forward strand.
GCGAAGCGGTTAGCCGTCCTTGATTGATAACAATGTGGAAGGTCAAGCCGAGAAGGGTAGAGCGACTGGATTTCATTCTGGCTGGCGCGCAAAAATCTGGCACGACAGCATTGCATTATTTTCTAAGCAGGCACCCGCGCGTCACCATGGGTGATCAGCAGGAAATACATTTTTTTGACAACGATGCGCTTTTTGTTTCCGAGGTCGATTACGAGCAATTACACAAACATTATCCGCCTCTCGGTTTGTCAACGATCGCCGGTGATTGCACCCCTAGTTACATTTATTACAAACCGGCAGCGGAGAGGATTTGGAAATACAATTCGAAAATCAAATTGCTGATTCTTCTACGGAATCCGGTCGACCGCGCCTTCGCGCACTGGAATATGCAACGCTTCAGGGGTCGCGAACCGCTGAAATTTCTCGATGCCGTGCGAGAGGAGAAAACGCGCATTACAGGGGCGCCGCCGGCTGAAGCGCGCCGTTTTGCTTATCTCGATCGAGGACTTTATGGGCAACAACTCGAGCGCCTGTTTCAATTCTTTCCGCGCGACCAGGTGAAGGCTGTGAAGTTTGAAGCCTTCAAAGAAAAACAGCGCGAAACGCTCACTTCCATCTTTTCATTTCTCGGCCTTACACCACCCCGCTCAATTCGAAGTAAGGATAGAAACATTGTGCCGTACGAGCGTGCGATGAATTGGGAAGAACGAGTGTTTCTCTACAATCTTTTCAAGGAAGATATTTCCAAAGTCGAGCAGTTATTAGGCTGGGACTGCACTGACTGGAAGTTGTAGTGATCCTAGCGCTTGAGTTGCTTAAATCGAGGGCGTTTGTTTGGGTCTGCAGCAAGCAGCGCTTTCCAACGCAGAACGCGCGCGCCTTGCGACGTAAAGAAAGCGTGTAGTTCATCCGTGAAAAATGAAGAGCCATCCTGCCGCCGGTTAAATTCCAACAACAGGCGTCCCTCGGGTTTGAGAAATCGTGTCCGAATATCGTTAATAAAGAATTCCCAATCGGCGAGTGTCCATTCCAGCCAGTCTCCGTTTTCCGTCCGCGAGATCCGGTGGAAACAAACTCGATGCCCCGTCACGAGATCGAATTTCTTTGCGAGATCAGGCAACGGAGTTTGAGGTTCGATACGCCCGATGACACGCCGGACTTTAAAGAATTCTGTTGTTCCACGGAAGAACGGTTCCTCATCTGTGTCGAACCCAAGTCCGTTGTGGCCAAATAGCCGGCAGAGATACAGAAAGTAACCGGCACCGCAGCCAAGATCCAAAATATCAAGTGACCGCGAACGATCGAGCCAAAGGTCCTGCGCTCGTTTGACGTTCACCCCGATCCAGTATGCAGCGTCTTCGTAAGCGTTGATCTTTCGCGCATTGGGGCGATAGGGAAAGCGTTCTCGCAGGTTTTCCAGGTCCGTCCGGTTGATTCCGGCCAGAATTTGGCGCGAATTTACCGGGTGGATCCAGCGAGAAGCGTTTTCCCATAGGCTCTCTGCGGCATCGCGGGAGAAAAGCTTTCGAAACTTGTGAGAGAGACGCACGTCAAACGATGCCGCTAACTAATGGATAGACAAGTTCACTGTCGCTATACGCAATGTCAGGGATTGATATCCACTTGGATCAAACCTGTGGAACCCTGGCGGGTCATGAATCCACTCGCCCAGCCATTGCCCGGGTAGAAGTATTGCTCATAGCGCCAAAGCATTTTTAGTTTTGCGCCGGAGGGCTTTTTCCAAAGCAACCGATAGTACAAATGTCGTTTCCATGATGGTGAGTTGCCGGTCATGAAATTGATTTCAAATGGCGTCGGCCAGCTAAGGATGGTTCGGCGGATTTCGATGACAGCATCATCGCCGGCTGGCGGCGCCGTAGCCAGGTTCTCTGACTGCGATCGCACTGGACCAAAGGCGAAAACTTTTCCACCATTCGCCAGTCCGAGTTGATCACTTTTGGTGGTGCCGATACTCGGTGTGGGACCGTTTCTGTCGTTTAGACTCAGTCCGAGATTATTAATGCGAAGAATCCCACCTGTTCCACTGCCCTCGTACACGAGTGACTTCACTGGGCTTGACGCCGTTTCGATGGTTCCAAAACGATCGAGGAAAAGTGAAATCTGGCGTCCGCCAAATATCCATCCTGCCAATGTCGCGACAACACATGCAATTAGAATTGCAAGCGTGAGCAGAATCTTGCGCATTGAATATTTTCGTTATCGCACCGCGGTGTGCGGCCTTGGTTAGGAGTTCATCGATGCCTCCAGCCCATCGAGGTAACTACATTCCTAAACTTTCTTTCGTTGAATGTAATCGTTTACTTGTTCTTCGAGAATATCGAGAGGCAACGCACCGTTTTTGAGTAGAGCATCGTGAAACTCGCGCTGATCAAACTTATTTCCCAGCTCCTTCTGTGCGCGAGCGCGCAATTCCTGAATCTTTAGCATGCCGATTTTGTACGCGCATGCCTGGCCCGGCGCGACAATGTAACGCTCGATTTCAGACTTAATTTCCTTTTCACCCATACCAGTTTTCTCACGCATGTAAGCGATCGCCTGTTCGCGGGTCCAGCGCTTTGCGTGAATGCCGGTATCGACAACCAATCGGACTGCGCGAAAGAGCTCGTCACGAAGTCGTCCCAGGTCACCAAACGGATCGTTGTCGTACCAACCGACTTGTTTCGCCAGCCATTCGCAATAAAGCGCCCAACCTTCCGCGTACGCTGTAAACGGTAACACTCTGCGAAATTGCGGAACGCCTTTGAGTTCTTCGGCGGTGGAGAGCTGCCAATGGTGCCCCGGAACGCCCTCGTGATATGCAAGTGTGGGCATGCTCCATTGAGGCACTTCATTCATATCGCGCAGATTCGCGAAAAAAATCCCGGGACGAGTGCCATCCATGGCGGGAATGTCGTAATATGCTCCCGGCGCCGTTGCTTCCTTGAACGCCGGGACGCGCTGCACTTCGATCTTTGCGTGTGGCGTGGTAAGAAATAGTTGCTTCGACGAACGCTCGGTGGCCTGCTTGATCAGGTCCGTGTACCTGGCCAGCGCGTCGGCACGACCTTTGTCATCGTTCGGATAAAGGAAACGCGGTTCTTTTGCGAGTTTGTCCATGGCCTCTCCGATCGGCTGACCCGCAAAACCGTTTGCGTCGAGAATTGTTCGCATCTCACCTTCGATTCGAGCGACTTCGCGGAGACCAAGCTCATGTACTTCATTCGGATTGAGCGTCGTCGTCGTATTCTCACGCAACTTATAGGCGTAGAATGCGTCGCCATCCGGCAGTTTCCAGACACCATCATCCGTGGTCGTTTTCGGCAGAACCCCCTGAAAATATGCAATCAGTTTTTGATAGGCGGGATAGACCTCGTTGGCTATCGCCGATTCTACACGCGATTGAAAATCAGCGCGGCCGGCGTCGGTTAGCTTATCGATTTTGGCAGCGCGGGTTTTGAACGAAGTCGCCAGAATATTCTCCGAAGCAGGTTTGCCCACAAAATCGGTCATTTCTTTGAGAACTTCTTCAACCACGAAGCGCGGCGGCAAAATCTGTTTTTGTTCCCGAATCTTTAAACCATCGAGGACCTGGTCGAATTTTTCTGGCAATGCGTTGAGCCGCATGACGTAGTAATCGCAGTCTTTGCGGTCAAGCAGTCGATGGGTGTTCGCCATGAACGAAGGAAACTGGTTTTGCACACCGAAAAGCTGATTAACAGGATAATCGTGCCATTGCCATTTTTCGCCCTCTGCTTGTACCTGTAAAAACCAATCCAACACACGAGTGGAAAGCTTTTGGGAAGGCGATTGGCGGTCGAGCGGATATTGGTGAAGTTGTGTCAGGTCGCGTTTCCACCTGTCGAATTCGCGCTGCTGATGCGCCGGCGATTCATCGTCGAGTTTTCCATTGTGACCGGTGATCCCGAATTGTTCGACCAAGCCAAGCTGCGAGAGGATCTCTGGATGATCAAAGACAATTTCGGCAAACACCTTTTCATAAAACAGATTCAGACTCCATGGACGGAACCAGATCAGATTAATAAGAAAGACGGCAACGGCGATCAGGGCGACCGCAAGTATCGCGCTGGACCATTTCAAAATACGTTTAAACATACGCTGGCGTGGAACTAAGCTGCCTCCTGTAGCTAGGATGCAGCCATTGTCCATGTTGGATTCAAAACTTCATCAAGCATTTACCGACATTCGTGACATTAAATGCTAAAGGATATGAGGCAGATGCACTTATCTGTAAGATAGCTTTGTCGCGAAATTTTGGTTATAGGCACAGCTGATGACTGCATCGCCGGGACACATCGACAAGCCCGAACCACGCGGACAAGCTGTGCTGGCTTTCCTGGCGATCTGTGCAATTTACCTGGCGTTGCCGTCTAATCTCGTGGTGGGACCGTTTTGGTTATTGCCAACTCTGATTGTCCTTTTGCTTGTGCCGACGATGATGAGCCATCGTGTCGGCAAGCAATCATTGAATCACACGCTGGGATTTATCATCAACGGAATCACCACGCTCGCTCTCATAGGATCAGTCATTCTTCTTGTGCGAACACTGCCCGCCCATCGAGAGCCGCCATTGCAGTTGCTGCGGTCGGCCGGACTCCTCTGGCTTACGAACGTGATCGTCTTTGCGTTGTGGTATTGGCGGCTCGACGGCGGTGGTCCGACTTTGCGGGAGAAGGAGAAAAAGTTCGGCAGCACAAGCTTTCTCTTTCCGCAAATGCAGGTCCCCCATGACGAACGTGTACAATTTGAGTGCGCACGCTGGCGGCCGCGCTTTGTCGATTATCTGTTTGTTGCCATGACACAAAGCTCTACCTTTGGTCCGACTGATGCGCCGCTGTTGGCGCGTTGGGCAAAAATCCTGACGATGATCCAAATACTCATTTCCCTCACTATCGTTGTCCTGCTGATCTCACAGGCAGTCGGTGTTTTGTGAGGTGTCGCGCCCGCTGAATTGCGAGATTGTTTTCCGTTAAGTTTGGATTCGTCCCTGTTTTCAAACCGGGAAAATGCATAGTGTAGAAAGTGCCCCGGATCGTTTCGCTTTTGCCCGCTGCCACCGAGATAGCTGCCGCACTCGGGTTAATGGAACAGGTCGTTGGTGTTTCGCATGAATGTGACTACCCGGAGAATGCCAATGCGCGGCCACGTGTTACACATTGCCCAGTACACAATGCCGGCCTGACAAGCGATGAAGTCGATCAGTGGGTACGCAGAACACTGCGTGACAACGGCACAATTTATATCATCGATGAAGCACTTTTGCGTGAGCTGCGGCCTGACGTAATTCTCACCCAGAAATTGTGCGACGTGTGCGCGGTCGGTTATGGCACGGTTACACGGCTGGCCAATACTTTACCAGGGCCGTCACAAGTAGTGAACCTGGAGCCAACAAGTCTTTCGGATGTTCTCGATGATATTCGACGAGTCGCGGAAATATGCGGAGTGTCAGAACGCGCACAGAAACTGATTGCAGGCTTACGCGAGCGTGTCGAATCGGTGAGATCCAAGGCAAGGAGAGCGCCGCACCGGCCATGTTGTTTTCTCATGGAATGGGTCGATCCACCGTTTTGCTCCGGACACTGGGCACCGGAGTTAATAGAGATCGCCGGCGGGCATGACCCGTTAGGCCGAAAGCATCGGCCGTCGGCGGAAATCGATTGGCTGCAAGTAATCAACGCGCAGCCCGAAATTACCGTACTAGCTCTGTGCGGATATGATATTCATCGTGCGCAACGTGATTACGAAGCGCTTCGGAGTTTTCCAGATTTCCGCTCGCTTCCTGCGGCGATTAACGGCGAAGTTTATCTCGTAGATGCGAACGCGTACTTCGCGCGTCCGGGGCCGCGTATTGTCGACAGCCTCGAGATTCTCGCCGGCATTCTTCATCCCCAGGAATTTCCCCAATTCGCTTCCACCGGGCCTGCCGATGAGCGCATAATTCGTGTGGGTTAACGGCGTGACTTGTAAACACGTGAGTTCTGTCCCGCGTGCGAATCAGTAAGCGAAGAAAGGAACATTTCAGATGCGTTTGACCCAGAAAATTAAGGAAGCCGGTGCCACCGGATATATTTTGCTCTGGCTCCTTGGGGTTCCCATTCCAATTTTGCTGCTGATTTTTTTGCTGCGAGGTTGCACATAACCTTGACTAGTTTGCCAATCGTTGAAGGCGATAATCGGACTTTTAGTCCGGGCGCGGCCTCAATAGTGGGTTGACTTATGCGATCGAGACCTTCGCCGTTATCTACTTCCGCCGCACTCACTGGAATCTGGGCGCTCCTCCTTTTAGTTTCCGTCATAGCCGCGCTCTATTTCGGGCGTGCGATATTCGTACCAGTCGCACTGGCGACTCTGATTACATTTTTACTTTCGCCTTTAGTTACTCGGCTGGAGCGCTGGATCGGCCGCATCGCCGCTGTTCTGGTGACGGTCGCGGTCCTCTTTAGCGTTTTTGCCGCGGCGAGCTGGGTCATTGGTCGCCAGGTCATCGATCTGGCCGATAAGTTGCCCAACTACCAAGCGAACATTGTTAGTAAAATTCGGACTTTAAGAGTTCCTGCAGCGGGTCCGCTGGCTCGACTTTCATCCAGCGTCCAATCGCTGCAGAACGAACTCGTTGCGCCGAGTCCGCCCCCGCGCGGAGAAGGAGTTCCTGCTGGAGTTTCTCCGAGAACCGCACCGGCTGTATCCAGTCCTATCCCTGTAAAGATAATCGAGGGACGAAACACAATTCCTCAACTCCTACAGGAGAGTCTGACTGCGATCCTCAGTCCTCTCGGGACTGC
>DASXMV010000097.1:0-7737 GCA_036495465.1 Candidatus Udaeobacter sp.
CCGTTCTTTCCAGGATCGAACAGATTTCCGGGCGGCGATTGTTCGTCGAGCAGGGCGCATTGTATCCGGCGTTGTTCCGGCTCGTGCGGCAGGGATTGCTCAAAACAGAGTGGGGGAAGTCGGAAAATAACCGCCGGGCAAAATTCTACGAGCTCACGGCGAAGGGGCGTAAGCGGTTACGGCAGGAAACTGACTGGTGGAAGCGCGCGGCTGCAGCGGTCACGACAGCGCTCGCGGCACGGCCGCAACAGGCTTGAACCAATGATAGTCGCGTATTTGAGGTCGATTGCTGGAAAATTTTTTCGGCGGTCACGAACGGCACGGGAAGTGGAGGAAGAGCTTGAATCTCACGTGCAACTTCGTGCAGACGCCCTTGAACGTAACGGTGTGGAGCGCTCGGACGCAGAGCGACTCGCGCGGATCGAGTTTGGAGGTCACGTCCGGTTTCGAGAAGAATGTCGCGAAGCAATGGGCGGAAACGCCATCGACCAGGCGATCCAGGATGTTCGCTTCAGTCTGCGCGCGCTGCTGAAATCGCCCGGATTCTCATTGGTCGCAGTGATCACTCTGGCGCTCGGCATTGGAGCAACCGTGGCGACTTTTTCGGTGGTAAACACAGTTTTGCTGCGGCCATTTGCCTTCAGTCACCCAGAAAAATTGATTTGGATTTATTCGCAGCGCAGCGATAACCCGCGCACGAATTTTTCGCTGCCTGAGTTTTGCGATTATCGTGATCAAGCCACTTCGTTTGAAGGCCTGGCCGGTGTTGCAAGTTTCAACCCGAGCTTTGCCGACTCTGGTCCGCCTGAACGCGTCCAGGGAGTGCGAATGTCCGCAAGCGCGTTTGGGATGCTGGGGGTGCCACCGCTGCTCGGGCGCACTTTAATTGCAGAAGACGATCGTAACGGCGCACGCGGAGTTGTTGTGATTAGTTATGGCCTGTGGTCGCGCCGCTATGCCCGGGACCCCGCAGTCATCGGTCGTGCGGTGAATTTAAACGGTGAAGCGCGAGAGATTGTGGGCGTACTGCCGGCGAGCTTTGCCCTACCAAATCTCGATACTGAGATCGTAGTGCCCCTGCAACCGGATTCGGATCCACGGCGCAACGTGCGCAATTCAGTCAACTTCCTGCGCATGGTCGGCCGAATAAAACCGAACGTGACAGCGCAACAAGGCCACGCCGAGTTGGACGCCATTCGGCAAAATCTTCAGAAGCAATATCCGGGCGCCTATACGGGAAAAGTTGGCATAACGTTCGTCCCGCTGACGCAGGAAATCGTGTCGAACATCAGATCGGTGTTGCTCACAATTTTTTGCGCTGCTGGCGCCGTCCTTCTGGTCGGATGCGTCAATCTGGCGGGAATTTCTCTTTCCCGTGCGGCGGCTCGACAACGCGAACTCGCAGTGCGCGCCGCGTTGGGTGCGACAAGAGCCCAACTAGCGCGACTACTGCTCACGGAAAGTTTCGTCCTCGCGTTGATGGGCGGGTCGTTAGGCATGTTGCTCGAGGTGTGTGGACAGAAGACTTTGCTTCGTTTGATTCCAGCTGATCTGCCGCGGATCGAGAGTTTCTCAGCCGATTGGACGATTGTACTTTTTGCTAGCGCTCTCATATTTGTCGCTGCGCTGGCATGTGGGCTGGCGCCAGCATGGCTTCTTTCTCGATCGGACCTTCGGGACGCGCTCATCTCAAGCGGCCGAACTTCGATAGGCGGGTGGTTTCAATCGCGGTTGCGTGCGTGGCTAGTCTCCGGGCAGATTGCGCTCGCGTTGGTGTTGCTTGCGAATGCTGGCCTGCTTTTAAAAAGCTTTGCACGGTTGAACAGCGAACAACCGGGCTTCGATCCAACTAATATTCAGACGATCAGGTTTTCGTTGCCGCAAACGGGCTATGACGATGTAGCAACAATAGTGCAGTTCTATGACCGGCTGCGTTCACGCGCATCGACAATCACTGAAATCAAAAATAACGGGCTCGTCTCGATTCTCCCACTTGCTCCGAAGAGCATCTCGTTTGTTCATTTCACCCGCCCGGACCGGCCACCCGCAAGACCCGAAGACACGCCATCGACCAATTATCGCATCGTCACGCCAGAATATTTTCAGACGATGGGAATCGCATTACTTGAGGGACGAAATTTTGCCGAATCAGACGACGCCGAACATCCGCCTGTGGCAATCGTCAGCACAAATCTGGCAAAAGCACATTTTCCCGATCGATCGCCTATCGGGCAGCGGATACTCGTTGACGACACCGACGGCGATCCTCGCCCCGTCGAAATTGTTGGAATTGTCGGTCCGGTGAAACAAACGAACTTGGAAACGCCCGCCAAAGCCGACGTTTACCTGCCGCTGCGGCAGATGCCAAAGGATGGAGTACCATGGCTGCGGAACAGTGCCTATTGGGTAGTGAAAACCTCGGCCGGAAGGGTCGGACTCGAACGCCTTCTCCGCGATACCATTCAGAATGTCGATCCTAACGTAGCAGTTGGCCCAGTGCGGCCGATGAGTGAAGCCGTTGCGGCTGCGCTCGCTGCCCGGCGTTTTAGTCTGTTATTAATAGGTGCATTCGCGGCAGCGGCGCTTTTTCTCGCGGCGGCCGGATTGTACGCAGTCATAGCTTATGGAATTCAACAACGAAACCGGGAGATCGGCGTGCGTCTTGCGCTTGGAGCAACACGGGCGACGATCCTCGGGATGATTTTCAAAGAAGGCGCGCTGCTTCTTGCCTCTGGGATAGCCATGGGGTTCATAATCGCTCTCGCGCTGGCAAGACTCGTTGCGAGCCAGATGTATGGCGTGAACGAGCGTGATCCGTTCAGTTTCGCGGCGGTTGGATTAATCTTGTCCGTCGTTTCGTTCCTTGCCTGTGCGATCGCGGCGCGACGCGCGGTAAACATCGATCCTAACGTATCGCTGCGATGCGAGTAGATGATTGATATCCGTCGCAGTTTAAAAGTCGGCGTGGTTGGTCTCGGCGGACTCGGTCACATGGCCGTGAAGTTTGGTGACGCGTTTGGCGCTCACGGGTTGTCTGCACTACTTCGCCTAACAAGAAGGAAGACGCGCTGCGCCTTGGTGCTGACGAAGTTGTTGTCTCCAATAATGCCAATGAGATGAAAAAACACGCAGGCAGTTTCGACTTCATCATCGACACGGTTTCCGGCGATCACGATATCAGCGCTTATATCAATTTACTCGGTGTCGACGGCAATCTTACAATGGTGGGCGCTCCGTCAGAGCCGCTCTCGGTCCCGGCGTTCAGTCTAATCGTGCGACGGCGCAATTTTTCGGGCTCCAGCATTGGCGGTGTCGCCGAAACCCAGGAAATGCTCGACCTCTGTGGCGCCCACAACATCACGGCTGACGTTGAGGTCATTCCCATACAGAAAGTCAATGAAGCCTACGAGCGATTGCTCAAGTCCGATGTGAAGTACCGCTTCTCGATCGATATGGCTTCACTGAAATCCGAGTGAGCAAAAAAAGTTAATGGGCAGAATTAAGCTTTCCCGCCAAAAGTGATGTGATCATCAAGGTCCAGGAGGTCGAACCAGGTCTTCACATCTTCACGGGTTGGGTTAAACTTTTTCATACGATCGGCGAACATCTCGAGCGTTTCGACGTCACTGTCTGGCCCCCGCTCCGAAAAATAAGCGCTCCATTGTTGAATTTCCCATGGAGTATGTTTGTGAGGCGCGTTTTCCTGGATCCAGGCCAGAATTTCGCCATCGCCTTTGCCGGTGGCGAGCTCCGTTTTCAACGCCTCGGGCGTGATTCCCGTAAAGCGGAACCAATGATAGTCGCCAGGATTGTTATACTTGAACTCTCCCGCAGTGCCGGCGATCTCGGCACGACCTTTATCGAGGATGCGTGGAAGGACGACGTAACCGCCCAGCCTGACGCGCGGGCTGCGCGGCGGACGTTGCGTGAGATTCGGTGCGTGATTCAATTCTGAGGCCATTGCGGAAAGTAACAGCGAACATGGAAACTGAAAGTAAGAAGGAAATAGAAACGCACATTTCGTTACGCAACCCAATAGGTAAGCGCGTAGTTGTGCCGTGCTCCGATGTGTGAATAGGACAAGTTCAAGATGCAGAAGCGCAAACTTGGAAAGAGTAATCTGGAAGTTTCAGCCATCGGCCTGGGCTGTATGGGGATGAGCTTTGGTTATGGCCCACCGAAAGACAGACGGGAAATGATTTCGCTGCTTAGAAAAGCTGTCGAAGTTGGCGTGACCTTTTTCGACACTGCCGAAGCGTACGGGCCGTTCGCCAATGAAGAACTCGTCGGCGAAGCGCTGGCTCCAATGCGTGAGCGAGTAGTAATCGCCACCAAGTTCGGGTTCAAGTTTGGTCCTAAAGGCGAACAGATCGGCCTCGATAGCCGGCCGGAGCATATCAAAGAGGTTGCCGATGCTTCTCTGAAAAGACTTAGGACGGATGTAATTGATTTGTTTTATCAACACCGTGTCGACCCCAACGTGCCGATCGAGGAAGTGGCCGGCGCTGTGAAGGAGCTCGTCGGAGAAGGGAAAGTGAAGCACTTCGGACTTTCTGAGCCAGGAGCACAGACGATCCGCCGCGCACACGCAGTTCAACCGGTGACCGCGGTTCAGAACGAATACTCATTGTGGTGGAGAACTCCGGAAGCCGAGATCCTGCCAACACTCGAAGAGCTTGGAGTCGGCTTTGTGCCTTACAGTCCTTTAGGGCGAGGATTTCTGACAGGGAAGATGGATGAAAACACTACGTTCGATAGTTCCGATTTTCGCAATAAGCTCCCGCGGTTCACCGCGGACGCGCGGAAAGCGAATCAGGCGTTAGTTGATCTGCTTGCTGGAATTGCACAACGCAAAAAGGCCACGCCCGCTCAAATTGCGCTGGCGTGGTTACTCGCTCAGAAACCGTGGGTTGCGCCGATCCCCGGCACGACGAAGCTAAAGCGACTGGAAGAAAACATTGGAGCAGCGGCAATCGAACTGACGCCGGATGATCTTAAAGGGATCGACCAAGCCGCATCAGAGATCAATGTGCAGGGTGAAAGGTATCCCGCGCACTTGGAGCAAATGACCGGTCGCTGAGATTGACGCTGACAGTCCAGGTTGCGGCCAAATTGGTGGTGGCACTTCGCTCAGTGCTGGCACAGGCAATATTTACAGAAGAAAAAGATCACAACGATCAGGATCACCGTCACAATCAGGCCCGTGTTCATCCGGTCGCGGATCATTCTGCCAAGCACTGCCCGTCGACCGGCTCTTTGGAGCAGAGCCGACCTGGTCGGGTAAGGGGACGCCATCGTTTTCGACCATTCCCACAGCTCCTTCTGATGAATCAGACTTCGCTCGGTGCGTCTGGAAAATTCCAGGCAAACGTAACTGGCGGCGGCTAACACAATGAGTCCAGTGATCCACAAGAAGGCTGGGTGCCCCGGATAGCTGTTGCTGAAACTGTAAGCTAGCAAAGTGAGTCCAACGGTCATCAGAAACGATGTCAGAGCCGAACGAGTGGTGCTGTAGTGTCGAATATCGTCATCGAGTTTTTTGTACTCGAGCTTGAAGCGGTCTTCGTCGGATACGGCCATCTCAGTTGCGGAGCGTGCAAAAATTGCCGCATTTTGACAAGATCAACATCTCTCTGCCGGCAGTTAGATTTCAGGCTGAAACTGTAATTTTCTTTGCCAAGATGTCTCAAGTCACTGAAATTGAAGGTGCTGCTCTCTTCGCGCGGCGTGCATCAAATGTCTGGGCTTAAAACTTCATCGACATTGCTGGGCGATTTTCGCACTGATGCGCGAATGCTTATTCTCATTGCGCTGGCGCTGCCAGTGGGAATTATCGGCGCTGTCGTGGCCAAGGCGCTTCTTTGGCTGATTGCCGAAATTACCAATATCGTTTTTTTCCAGCGATTCTCGTCCGAGCTCGGCTCTCTCCAACATAATCATCTCGGAATCTGGGTCATCGCTGCGCCGGTCGCGGGCGCGATAATTATTGGTTTGATGGCGCGGTACGGGTCGAAAAAAATTCGCGGACACGGAATTCCCGAAAGCGCTCGAAGCGATACTTCTCGGTCGCAGCGTAATTGAGCCGAAAGTTGCGCTCCTCAAACTAATTTCATCGGCGATTTCAATCGGTACCGGTGGTCCATTTGGCGCGGAAGGGCCGATTATCATGACGGGCGGCGCCTTCGGCTCGATCCTGGCTCAGTTATTTCATCTGAGTGCTGCTGAGCGAAAAACTCTACTTGTGGCAGGAGCAGCCGCCGGAATGTCTGCGGTCTTTGCTTCGCCGATCGCCGCTACGCTGCTTGCGGTCGAGCTTCTTCTCTTCGAGTGGAGCCGCGCAGTTTCATCCCCGTGGCTGTAGCGAGCCTTGCTGCGTGGCTGCTAATCGCTAGGCACTCTTAAGGGTCTGCACCACCTTCTGGATCGTATTCCAATTGCGATTCGTGGCTGGCATGCCAAAGAGCTTTTCGATTTTGCCTAGATAACTGATCGCTTTCATTTGCCGGCGATACAGGCCCAGAACAAATCTTCCCTCGATTGCAATGATCTTGAGCACCCAATCACCGTCTGCGGGCAGACTAAGAGGAAGCGGAGGTGGCGAGGGAGGTCGTTTTGCCAGCACGTTGACGAACCTCGTTATCTCCGGACCGGATGGCTGCCGCGCGAACGGATCCTTTGACGCGAGTTTGAGGAGGTCACGCGCCGGACAAATCATCATCTCGGATTTGAACGGCAACGTCTTCTCGATCGCCATGCGCAGAGCTGATTCGCTAACGTCTTCGCTCACCACAAAGGTGCCGACTGCTCCAAGATTGATCACACCGTACTTAGACAACTGTTTCGCGATCAGCGCGGGCTGGCATCGATTCGCTCTACCGACGTTCACCGCACGCAGAAATACGACCCACTTCATAAGGTTGCGTTAATGGTTGGAGTTAAGTGCCGGAGCAAGCAATCGGCCTTGAAAGTCAATGGCGTTGGGTCTGGTTTCGTGCAACCTGATGTTGCATGAGAATGATGTCCATTCTGTCCGTCAGTATTCTAGTTTTCATCGCAGGTAATGCGCTGGCACAGCAGAAGATTGTTCGCAAAGAGCTGTACACAGCCAACATTGGGCCACAAACAATCTCGACGGTCGATGTGAGGGAGATCGTTCTTCAGCCAGAGCAAAAGGGCGGATTGCATCGGCACCCCTGTCCCGTGATCAGTTATATCGTGGAAGGCGAAATCAGATTTCAGATTAGAGGAGAACAGGAGAAGATTATTCGTGCCGGCGAGGTATGTTACGAGCCCGCTGGCGCCATCATTGAGCATTTTGATAACGCATCGGATCGGGTGCCCGCCAAATTTATTCCTTACTATCTGCTCAACCGCCAAAAAGAGTTAATCGAGATGCTTCCGAGTCCAAAAACCAAACCGCAGTAACTGAGTAGACCATCCAATGTTATTCGAGTTCCGCGTGGCGCTAGTTATTGCGTTGCTTGGATCATTCCAATTACACGCCGGAATTCAGCGGAAAGAACGCCTTATGGAATATCCGACGTTTTACCGAACAACGCAGATTGATGGCGTCTCCATCTTCTATAGAGAAGCCGGCCCGAAAGGTGCCGCGACCATTCTTCTGTTGCACGGTCTTCCTTCTGCATCACGGATGTTTGAGCCGCTCTTCGCGCGTCTGTCAGACCGGTATCACCTTGTCGCGCCAGATTATCCAGGCTTCGGACACAGCGACTGGCC
>DASXMV010000098.1:0-13659 GCA_036495465.1 Candidatus Udaeobacter sp.
CTCTTTTCGCCGGGCACGTCCTCTTTCGACATGTTCAAAAGCTATGCCGATCGAGGTGATCAATTTCGCGCGCTCGTGCAAGCTCTTCCTCAAATTGATTGATGAAAATCCCACGCCTTCTCCGACAAAACAAACTTTGGGTTGCGACTGCGCGTCGTTCCTCGGCGGCCTCCGCTGGAATGGACTTTGAAGAGATGCCGGAGCCGAACATGAAGTTGTCTCGAGCGCTGCTAATTGTTTTGCTTCTGCACGTGGTCGCGGTGTCCGGGATCATCACGTTCAATGCGATTAAAACCCGGGAAAGCGCGTTTGTTCCGGCCTCACCTAACGCAGAGCCCAAACCCTCTGCGATGGCGAGCGCACCGACTCACGGTGAGGGTGCAAAGACGCACCTCGCTGAGGTCCAGAAAGAGAATGCAGCCGGCGAAGATACGAAACCTTCACATTCGCTTTCAAAAATATCGTCAAAAGACGAGAACGAGAATGCGCCCTCCGTTGCCAATCAGTCTACACGTAAGGTCACTGCCAATCGAGAGGCTGCAGCGGTCAAGTCTGTCGCTTCCGGAAAAACGTATGTTGTGAAGAAGGGCGATAATCCGGTGACGATCGCAAAAAAACTTAAGGTCCCTTACGCCGATCTGATCGAGCTCAATCGTATCGAGGACCCACGCAAATTACGGATTGGCCAAAAACTACTAGTTCCCAAGACAACAACGCCGAAGACGACGAAGGGAAAGGCAGCGAACTCCAAAGAGAAGAAGAACGAAGTACGGCATGCAAAGCAGCAATCGCACTCCACGTAACTATGCATCGTAAAAGCGCCTATATTCTTTTTCTGGCTGTGCTGGGGCTCCTTGTGATCGGAATTGTCATGCTTTTCAGCACAAGCGCGTTTGCGCGTGACAGTCATGGAGACGTCTATTTCTTCATCAAGCGCCAGGCGATTTGGTTCGGGATTGGTCTGACAATCTGCGTTTTTGCCGCGATCGTAGATTATCACTTTTGGCAGCGCACCTGGTGGCTTTGGTTTGCAATCGCGCTCGTTGCTCTTGCGCTCTGTTATTTTCCGCACATTGGAATGCGTCTTAATGGATCGCGCCGATGGATCGGTTTGGGGCCGCTTACCTTTCAGCCCTCTGAATTAGCAAAATTGGCGGCGATCGTTTTCCTTGCCGCCTGGTTCGCGCGACATGAAGAGCCCGGACGAAATCTCCTGTCTGGACTTATTGTTCCGTTAGCAATCATCGGTGTGCTGGCGGGACTTGTTTTGGCTGAAGTCGATTTAGGAACGACGGCTTTGCTGGGAACAACGGCGTTTGCCGTAATGTTTGTTGCCGGCGCAAATCCTTTATGGCTGGGTGTGATCGCATTCGGAGGCCTTGGGACGCTTCTGCTTGTTGCCACCAGGATCTCAGAACGTATGGGACGGCTCGCCGCTTTTCTTCATCCCCAAAACTACAAGGATGACGCTGGCTTGCAGCAGATGCAGGCGTTAATCGCCTGGGGCAGCGGCGGAATGGAAGGCCTTGGCCTCGGCAACGGCCGTCAGAAAATGCTCTACCTGCCATATGCGCACACGGATTTCATTTTTCCGATCATTGGTGAAGAGCTTGGTCTGCGATTCAGTCTTCTCGTGGTCTTTTTGTTCGTGGTCATCATTGTTTGCGGCGTCATGATCGCGCTGCATTCCAAGGATCGCTTCGGTCTGCTCCTCGGGTGTGGCGTTGTTTCGCTGATGGCTCTGCAAGCGGCAGTCAACATTGGTGTGACCACATCGCTCCTGCCGAACAAAGGATTGCCGCTGCCATTCATTAGTTATGGTGGTTCGAACCTGGTCGCATGCATGTTTGGGATCGGGCTTTTACTGAACATATATCGGCAGGGGATTCTTGAGCCGCCGCACAAGAAACCTGTCGCCATGCGAGTGCGAGTAACTCCACGTATTTAGCCCGATGAATTCAATAGGTTGTAAAAGTTGTATAAGTCAGAAGTGAAGGATCCGATCTTATGAATGCTGTTATCGCTTGCGGAGGAACTGGCGGACATCTTTTTCCCGGGATCGCTGTGGCAGAAGTGCTGCGCGAGCGCGGCCACCAGGTGATGCTGTTGGTCTCTGAGAAAGACATCGACGCTTTGGCACTTTCCGGTCGTGAAAGTTTTCGCGTGGAAAAATTGCCCACAGTCGGACTACCCTCGCCATTTTCCCCTGCGTTTTTTGGTTTCCTTCGCCGTTTCTATGAAAGCCTGGCGCGTTGCCGTTCTATCTATCGGACATTCAAACCCCAGGTTGTCCTGGGAATGGGTGGGTTTACTTCGACAGCGCCGGTACTGGCGGGTCGGATACGTGGTATTCCCACTTTTATTCACGAATCAAATGCCGTTCCTGGAAAAGCGAATCGGCTGACAGGGCGGATAGTTCGCACGGTCATGCTCGGCTTTAAGGAATGCGCACCGTTTTTCCCAAAAACCAATACAGAAGTTACAGGGACCCCGGTCCGGACGGAGCTCGTTCGTCTGGATCGAGTGACGGCGCGTGAAAAGCTTGGATTGCGCGCGGACGTTCTCACGCTGCTTGTGATGGGAGGCAGCCAGGGTGCGAGCGGAATTAATCAGGCCATGATTAAGGCGCTGCCGTTTTTGCGCGGCGCTCCGCTGCAAGTAATACACCTTTCCGGTGTTCGCGATGAACGTTTGGTTGCGGATAACTATCGCCGCGAAAATGTCCCCGCCCATATCGCTGCCTTTCATCATCGAATGGAGGAAGCTTACAGCGCTGCTGATCTCGTAGTTGCGCGAGCCGGAGCGGCCAGTCTCGCTGAGTTCGCCGCCTTTTCATTGCCCGGCATTCTGATTCCATTTCCGTACGCGACCGACGATCATCAAACTCGCAACGCCGAAATCTATGCCCGTGTGCAGGCGGCGATTCTTCTCAAAGAGTCAGAAGTCTCGGGCGAATTACTCGCACGCAAAATTCGAGACTTGATCGAGGATCCGAACCGGATTCATCAAATGGCTGCAAGCTCATCGCGCATGGCCCCCAAGGACGCAGCGGGGCGCGTTGCCACGACCATGGAGAGATATACAACGCATGAAGCCCGTCTCTGAAAATCGAGAGGTGGCTGAGCAGCCTCCGCCGTGGACCGGCCCCGTTCGCACGAGCGCTCGCGCTCAGCCGCTTGATTTACCCGGGTTTCTAACCCGTGAGCATCACTGGGTTCATCTTGTTGGTGTTGCCGGCAGCGGCATGAGTGGTATCGCTGCGCTTTTGATCGAGCTCGGGCACACAGTGAGCGGATCGGACAAGGTTAGCACAATGGAAACGAATCGGTTGCAGCGGCTCGGCTTGCGTTTTTCCGAGCAGCATCGGCCGGAGGATGCCGACGCGGCAGATCTCATCGTCTTCTCTTCTGCAATTAGGAACGACAACCCAATTCTTGTGAGCGCGCTTAATTGTGGGAAACCAACGGTGCGTCGGGCCGAAGCATTGGCCGCGATCATGCGACACAAACGCGGCGTGCTAATTGCAGGAATGCACGGCAAAACCACAACCTCTGCCATGACGGCCCACGTCTTGCGCGAAGGCGGACTGCACCCATCCCACTATGTCGGTGCCGAGATTCCAATTCTGGGAACGAATGCACACTGGGATTCGCGCGGAGAATATTTTGTCGCCGAAGGAGACGAGAGCGACGGCACCATCGCGCTCTTTCGCCCCGAGCACACGGTGATTCTCAACATCGAGGAAGAGCACCTTGATTTTTATGCCGATCTGGACGCGATCGAGAAGGTTTTCGCGCAGTTGATAACGCAAACCACTGGCAATGTCTTTTATAACGCCGACGACGAGAATGCTGTTCGGGTATGTCGATCCTTGACGCGCGCGATCTCCTATGGCT
Organism: Candidatus Udaeobacter sp.; assembly: GCA_036495465.1. GTDB lineage: Bacteria > Verrucomicrobiota > Verrucomicrobiia > Chthoniobacterales > UBA10450 > Udaeobacter. The sequence continues at coordinate 3,897 of DASXMV010000098.1, forward strand.
TCAACAACAACGCGGATTATTCCGCGCTGAATATCAGACTGAATAATTTTTGTTCCACGTTCCAGGTCAATCATCGGCAGGAAAAGCTCGGCGAAGCAGTATTAAATGTCCCCGGACAGCATAACGTTCACAACGCTCTGGGAGTAATTGCGCTCGCATCGGAACTCGGCGTTGAGTTTGAAAAAATTGCGAAATCGCTCGCGAAATTTGAACACGCGCGGCGCCGATTCGAAATCAAATACGACAGTCCACGATTTCTTTTGGTGGACGACTACGGCCATCATCCGACGGAAATCGACGCCACGCTGAAGACGGCGAAATCGGTCGGACGCACGCGCGTGCTGGCCATGTTTCAACCTCACCGGTATTCGCGCACGAAGGCGTTGCGGCAGGAATTTGGTCGCGCGTTCAACGATGCGGACCGCGTAGTCGTAACGGATGTTTACGGGTCGAATGAAACTCCCATTCCGGGAGTGACCGGACAAATAATCGCTGACGAGATCGCAGGTCATGGCCATCGTGGTGTCAGTTATGAACCGCGCTTGGAGCGGGTGCACCGGACTGTGGGGAACATGCTTGAGTCCGGCGATCTGTTGTTGAGTCTTGGTGCCGGAAACATCCACGAGCAATTATCTCTCGTCGCCGCAGACTTGGTCATCGCGGAGAAATTGAAGACAATTGTAGGGGACGATGGTGATGTCCGCCTTTACGAGCCGCTCTCGAAACACACAACTTTACGAGTAGGCGGTCCGGCGCAATTCTGGGTCGAACCGCGAAATGAGGAGGCGCTCGCTGAATTAATCAGGTTCTGTCGAGACGAACATCTTCCGCTATTCGTGATTGGTCGCGGCTCGAACCTTCTCGTTCGCGATGGCGGAATTCGCGGAGTGGTTGTCCATCCCCGCGGTGGCGACTTCAACAAGATCGAGGTCAGCGGTAATGAAATCACCGCCGGTGTTGGGGCGAACTTGAAAGAAGTGGCGTATGCGGGGAAAGCCGCCGGAATTGGCGGGTTGGAGTGGATGGAGGGAATACCGGGTGCTGTTGGCGGTGGCTTGCGAATGAACGCTGGCGCGATGGGAGCGCAAACCTTTGAGAGCGTTGTGCGCATTCGTTATCTTGATTCCAACGGCAGGGCGCACACAAAGACACGCGACGAGTTGGAGGTTCATTACCGGGATTTCCCATTGTTGGAGAAAAACTTTGCGGTGTCCGCCGTTTTCCGGGGCCAGCCTGCGCAGATCGATGAAATCGTGCGCAAACTGGAAGCGTCCCAGGAGAAACGGCGCGCATCACAGCCTGCGGCGAAAAGCGCCGGCTGCATTTTCAAGAATCCCGATTCATGCCCTGCGGGGAAGCTCGTTGACGAGTTGGGGTTGAAAAATTCGCGGATCGGAAAAGCCCGAGTGTCCGAAGTCCACGGTAACTTCATCGTCAATGACGGCGGCGCGACGGCGGCCGAAGTATTGGAATTAATCGAAAAAATCAAAGCGACCGCGCGGACCAAGCGCGGAATCGAGTTAGAAACCGAAGTGCAAATCGTGGGAGAGCCCGGGTGATCATGGGAACAGATCAAAGTTTGCCAAAAAAGATTGCAGTATTAATGGGTGGACCCGGGTCTGAGCGCGACGTGTCGCTCGCGACTGGTCACGGAGTTTCCAAGGCGCTTCGCTCGCTGGGTGCAGCCGTTGTCGACGTCGATGTTCGCGACGATCACTTCGCGCTTCCGAAAGATGTCGATCTCGCGTTCATCACGATTCACGGTACTTTTGGCGAAGATGGTCAGCTCCAGAAAATCCTGGAGGACCGCGGCGTGGCTTACACCGGCGACGGCGTTGAAGAAAGCCGGACGGCGTTCGACAAAATTCTTTCAAAAGAAAAATTTCGCGAACACAACATCACGACTCCGGAATGGGAAGTCATCGAAGCAGGCCAGCGCCCAAAGATTTCAATTCCACTGGTAGTAAAACCTGCGCGGCAAGGCTCCACCGTTGGCGTGGTGATTGTAAAAAATGACAGCGAACTTGATGCGGCGCTGGTGGAGGCGGGCAATTACGATCGAAAGTTATTGATCGAAAAATTTGTATCTGGTCGCGAGTTGACGATAGGTGTCCTAGGTGATCAGGCCCTGCCGATTCTTGAAATAATTCCAAAGGGCGGTTTTTACGACTTCAACAACAAGTACCCGTTTCTGAATCCGCAGGGTGGCGGTGGCGCCGAGCACGTGTGCCCGGCAAAGATCGATCCCACCAAGACGAAAGAAATTCAGGAACTGGCGTTGGGGGCTTTTCGAGCGCTCGGGCTGGTTGTTTACGGTCGCGTGGACATCCTGCTTTCCGATTCAGGCGATCCATTCGTCCTGGAAGTGAACACGATTCCAGGTATGACAGAGGCGAGTCTGTTGCCCGAGGCTGCCGCAGCTGCCGGTATCAATTACGTCGATCTTTGCGCCCGTATCATGGCGCTTTCTGGCGCCAGAACAGAACGGGGGCGCAAATGAAACGACGTTCCTCATCGGGAAATCGGCGAGTCTCCAATGTGCGCCAGCGTCGCCAGCAGCACTTACTCGATGTCAAGGTGCGCTCCCGGAAAGCGGCGCAACACCGGGCCCGAAGGGTACTGGCGGTTTTCTCTCGAGTGATATTGCTCGCTGCGTTATGTGCCGCCGTCTATGCAGGGACCCGTGAAGCGGCGAGGCGCTTGTTTTTCGAAAATCCGGACTATCAACTGAAGAAAATTGAGTTGCAGACGGACGGAACCTTGCAGCGCGAGCAAATCTTGAACGCCGCTGACCTACACGAAGGGGTAAACGTTTTCCGCGTGAACCTGGCTCGCGTCCACGACCTGATCCAGCAGTTACCACAAACCGATGAAGTGCAGGTCGTGCGACAGCTCCCTTCCGAGATTGATATTCGGGTGGTCGAACGAAAACCAGTCGCCTGGATCACCAGCGAGAAAGAAATTTCCGATCCGTTTGCATCAGATTCCGCCTTTCTAGTGGACGCGCGCGGTGTTTTGATGAAAGAAAAGAAGTTGTTGCCCGAATATCTCGGATTGCCGGTCATTCTGGGATGCTCGAGCGAATCGCTCGAGGCTGGCAAAGTCGTCGAATCATCCGAAGCGCGCACCGCTCTGGAATTGCTGCGCTTAAGCGCAGGAAGCTTCCTACAGATGCGTTTTCAAATCCGCGAGATTGACGTTTCTGAAAGCTATCGCCTGCTGGTGACGGACAAGGATCATAGCCGTGTGACGTTTGGTTATAACGATCTCGAAACGCAATTGCGCCGGCTGGAGCAATTCCTTGTTTATTGTGACGATTCAAAACAGGAACTGGCGACGTTGAACCTGCTTGTGCAACGAAATATCCCGGTGACTTTCGCTCCGAGACCGGTCGCAGTGATCAACGACACCATCGATCCCGCGGTAGAACCGCGAATCATGAAGGCGATCCCGGTCCATCCCGCCGAAACTGGCCCTCATCAGGAGTCTGGCGGCCAAGTGCCTGTATCATCACCACCCAGGGCACGCACGAATTCAAAATCACCCCCAAAAGCAGCAGTTCACACTCAGCGACAGAAAACGGATTAACACAATGGCGAGCAATAATTTAATGATTGGTCTTGAGATCGGAACCTCCAAAATCTGTGTAGTTGTTGGAGAAAGCCGGCCCGACGGTACCGTCAAAATCCTCGGCGTCGGGCAGACGCCATCACGCGGCGTGCGCAAGGGTGAGATCGTCGACTTCGAAACAGCAATGAAATGCGTGCATGAAGCAGTGGTCGACGCCGAACAAAAGAGCGACGTCATGATCCGCAGCGTTTATGTGGCTGTTGCCGGCTCGCACCTTCAAAGCTTCAACAATCGCGGATGCGTCATGTTGCCAGAGGATCGCGATGAAATCGATGAGCAGGATGTCGACGATGTAAAAATCAATGCGCGCGAGGTGAGTATTCCGGCGCAAAACGCATTCCTCCATTCCATCATTCAGCACTATCACGTCGATGGGCAAAACGGCGTTCTGAACCCGGTCGGTATGCTCGGCCAACGATTAGAGGCCGATTTCCACATCATTCATGGAGTGCGGACCCGCATCCAGAACACGATCCGGTGCGTAAAAGAATTGCCACTCGACGTTGAGGATGTGGTTTTCGGCGGACTCGCTTCTGCCCAGGTCGTCCTGACGCAACATCAAAAAGATCTGGGGGCGCTGGTGCTCGACATCGGCGGCGGTACGACGGACTACGTTTTGTATGCGGATGGCGCCGTGAAGCAGAGTGGATGCATCGCCATCGGCGGGGACCATATCACCAACGACATCTCCATGGGATTGCGCATTCCAATGGCGCGCTCGGAAAAGCTCAAGATCGAGGAGGGAAGTTGTGTGCTCGGCAATTGTTTTCCAGGCGAGATGATTCTGCTAAAGGACGATTCCGGTTTCGCCGGCAAAGAGATCGAGCGCGAGACCTTGAATACGATCATTCATCTGCGCTTACGGGAAACTTTGGAGTTGCTCAAACGCAGGCTCGACGAGGAACCATTCATCAACTATCTCGGCGGCGGGATCTTCATTACCGGGGGCTGCAGTCTCCTTAATGGCATCGACAATCTCGCCGAAGAGGTCTTCGAAATGCCCGCGAGTGTTGCGCATGCGCATACCACATCGGGCGTGACGTCTGCCGTAGAGAACCCGCAATTTTCAACTGCAATCGGGTTAATCAAATATGCCCAGGCGGTGCAAACAGATCGGCCAGCCCGGGGGATTGGACGAATCTTGGGAAGAATTTTTAGCGGAAGACGATGAAGCCAAACTCAGTGACCCGTTTAAATGATTATCGCTAAAACGATGAGATTAATCGCGGATGAAACCCATCCTAACCATGTAACGCAGCCAACCCCTTAACCATCCCATGATTCAACTAAACAAAAATTACAATCTCCCTGACCGCGCGGACGAATTTATTCCAATTAAAATCGTCAGCGTTGGTGGTGCCGGCCTGAACGTGCTCGACCGCATTGTGCTCGATGGCTTGGAGGGCGCAGACGTCCTGGCTGTTAATACCGATGTGCAATCACTGGCAAGTTCGGTTGCCGCGCACAAAGTCCAGCTCGGCCGCACCGTTACCCGCGGTTTGGGAGCGGGTGGCGACCCCGAGGTCGGCTATCAGGCGGCGTTCGAATCGACAGAGGAAATTCGCGAGGCCTTGAGTGGCGCCAGAATGATTTTCATTTGCTCAGGACTCGGAGGCGGCACCGGATCGGGCGCGGCGCCATATGTGGCGCATCTCTGTCGCGAGGCGGGAGCGCTGGTGCTTGCGTTTGCAACCCTTCCATTTTCTTTCGAAGGCAGGCGCCGCAACGCGCAGGCCCGCGAAGCCTTGGCTCGTTTGAACGAGATCGCCAATGCGGTGGTTTGCTTTGAAAACGATCAGATGGGAGACATGGTCGCTCCCCATGCAGGTATTCATCAGGCATTTTCCAAGGCCGACACGACTATCAGTCAAAGTGTGCGTTCGATTGTAAATCTGGTTCAGCGACCGGGCCTCATTCGCATCGGCTTCGACGATCTGCTGTCTGCGTTGCGCAGCCGTAATGGGCGATGCTTGTTCGGTTTTGGGGAATCCGATTCGGACAACCGCGCTCACGATGCACTCGCGCAGGCTCTCAAGAATCCTCTAATGGATCGAGGTCACACACTGGCCGATGCGGCGCGGGTGCTCGTCCAGGTGGCAGGCGGGCCAGCGATGACTTTGTCGGAAGTCGAAATTGTTATGAAGGAACTGGATCGGCATGTTAGCGACGAAACACAGATTCTTTTCGGAACCGCAGTAGATGGACGATTGGGAGACCGTTTAAGCGTGACGATTATCAGTTCACTTAGTGCGGACGAAAATTTGCCGCAGGCTCAAGCTCCGGTGGCAAGCGCGCCTCCAATGCCGCCGATTTGGGAACAGCCTCACGACAATCCGCCGAAGGTTAACATCGAGCCCGAACCAGCGCCGATTGAAGATCTTCAGCCCGAAGAAATCGCTCCCGTTGAAGAGCCCAATTTCCAGGAGATCGAAAGCGCATCGGAACCAATCGCCGAGCCTGAACCGACCCCGTTTGAAGTTCTTGATACACCCGAGCCGCAGCCTCTGAACACACCCCGAAGAAAGTCGGAGTCGACGAAAGAGGAAAAAGTATCTGCAGAGAAATCAATTCAAGCCAAACAGGAGGTCTTGCAATTCGAACCGGTCAATCGCGGTCGCTTTGAAAAAAGTGAACCAACCATCGTCGAAGGCGAAGACCTCGATGTCCCGACCTATCTGCGGAAGAAAATTAGGGTGAAGTGACGCTTCCGCGCGTTGCAGCGTGTTCGTAACTCGTCGAATGGGTATCGTAACTCCGGCTCAGGTTACGAGTCTCGAATCAGTACCTACGAATTTGCGACACAACTCACTTACTTCTTCATCAGGTCGAGCACAGCGTCTGTCATCGCGATAATTCCAACACGGATCGTTGGTTCGGGTACGGGAGCGAATTTACTTGAATGCAAAGTCGGCAATTCCTTTCCGGTCTGTTTGAACTCCGCTATCTTCGCCGGATCGACTGCGCCGAAGTGAAAATCAACCGCAGGAATAGAATGATCTGGCAGGCTGTATTCCGAAAAATCTTCACCGCCCATCGTTGGGTCAACCATTTTGACATTGTTGTCACCCAGCGACTTTTTCCAGACAGCAACCAGACGCCTTGTCAGTTCGGGGTTATTGTAGGTGGCGGGACAGAATTCATCCTTGCTCACCGTCACGATCGGCGCGCGGTCCGGAGGTATCCCTGCAGCTGTCGCGCATCCCTTTGCGATCTGATCGATGTCTCCCAGCACGCGCTGGCGAACCTCAGGCTTGTAGGTGCGAACCGTTAGCTGCATTTTTACTTCGTCCGGAATGATGTTGCGCTTCGTTCCACCGTGAATCGAGCCCACAGTGATGACAATTGGATCAAGCGGATTATTTTCTCGGCTGGCAATCGTTTGCAGCGCGTTAATTATTTCTGCCGCCAAAACGATTGGATCTTTCGTCTTATGGGGATAGGCACCGTGGCCGCCCATGCCGCGAACAATAATATCGACTGAATCGACATTTGCGTAGGTATAACCCTCAGTTACGCCAATTTTGCCCGTTTCCAGATCGGCCTTGTCATGAAATCCCAACGCGAAATCCGGTTTACCGAACTTTTCGTAAAGACCGTCTTTCAGCATCGCGCGTGCCCCGTTGCCGGTTTCCTCGGCCGGTTGCGCTACGAATAGAATCGTGCCGTGCCATTGATCTTTTAACTTCGCCAGAGCGCGCGCCGTGCCAATGAAAGCGGCCATGTGCGAATCATGCCCGCAGGCATGCATCACAGGGACATCCTTACCTTCATCGTTTTTCGCGACCGTCTTGCTGGCGTACGGCAAACCAGTTTCTTCTTCCACAGGCAACGCATCCATGTCCGTCCGAACGAGCACCGTCGGTCCGTCGCCATTCTTCATCACGCCCACGACGCCATAACATTTGAGATTGGAGTTCTCATATTTCCCCAGATGCTCGGTGACCTGGCAACCCGCCGCGCGCAATTCCTTTGCGATCAGCGCAGAGGTTCGCTCCTCATGTCCTGACAACTCCGGGTGAGTGTGAATGTCCTTATAAATCGCGAGCAATGAGGGCAGTTCCGCATCTGCCAGCGATTGCGGCGTCTGCTGCGCGAAAAGAGAAGCGGACTGAAGGGAAACAAACAACACTGTGAGTATTGAGAGGCAAATGTTCATTTTGTCATGCTGAGCGAAGGCGAAGCATCTCTGAATTCCTATTCAGTGCAATCATAGCAAGAGATTTCTCGACTTCGCTCGAAATGCCAGAAAGTTGGATCGATCATGGAATTTGAGAAAAACACCTTGCTCTTCGGCGCCGATCCAACACCTCGCATTGTGGCGATCGAGCTTGGTGAAACAGGCACCGTTAAGGTTTATCGCCGGGAAACGGACGGATCTACCGTTACCGATGTTGAGCCTTTCCACCCATTTCTTTGGTGCGACTCAGATGTTGTCGATCTTGGCATCGAATCCGAAAAGCTTGAGAGCAGTCTTAAGTACGGCTGGCTGGTTACGGTCGATAGCTGGAAGGAATTGATAGCTTTGCGCAACGGACTCAAAAACGCCGGGCGCGATTTCTTCGGGTTTACTGATCCAGTGCAGCACTACCTGACGGCGACCGGGCGAACGTTGTTTAAGGACCTGCCGTTCGAGGAACTGAAACGAATGCAACTGGAAGTCCTCTCGGTATCGGCGATCGGTGACTCAGATGCCGTGGCCAGCGAGGGCGATTACGACAGCGACCACATCATGGCCATCGCGGTTTCGGATAACACCGGTTGGGAAGAGTTACTGATCGTCGATCGAAAAAATATCGAGGAGTCCGAGCGCGCCGTGCTGAAGCGTCTGACCACAGTCATCAAGGAGCGTGATCCAGACGTGATCGAGGGTCACAATTTGTTCCGTTCCGACCTGCCGTTTCTAGTGACGCGTGCGAAAAAGGCGAAGACGAAACTCGATTGGGGACGAAGTGATGGATTTCTGCGTTCGCGTCCCTCACGACTTCAAATTGCGGAAAAAACAATTGATTATCCGAAGTTCGCAGTCGGCGGTCGCCACTTTGTCGATACTTTTTTGCTCGCGCAATTTTACGATGTGGGCATGCGCTCTCTCGCCGGTTTCGAACGAGCGGATGTTGCCCGGCACTTTGAACTTTGTGACAACGAAGAGGTTTCCGCGCTTACGGGCAAGGAGATGCAACGTGCGTATCTGGACAATTCAGAACAATTTCGGCAGCGTGCATTGTGTGGTGTACGGGAGACGCGAGCGCTATCCGAACTGCTAGGGGCGAGCTACTTTATCCAGGCGCAGATTTTTCCGTATAACTACCAAGACGTGATCGTGCGCGGTAACGCAACGCGTATTAACGCGCTTTTCCTGCGTGAATATTTCCGGCAACGGCACTCTATTCCCGAACTGCCTATGGTGCGTTCGTTCGAGGGTGGTTACACTGATATCTTCTTCACTGGCGTCGCTCATAATGTCTGGCACTGCGACGTTGCCTCGCTCTATCCGTCCATCATGTTGAAATTCGATTGTTTTCCGGTGACCGATCAGTTGCAGATTTTCCGTCATTTGCTCACTGATCTGCGGACGTTTCGTTTGGAAGCAAAGGCCGAAATGCGCGCGGAGAAAAATCCTTCAAAACAGCATCACCTTCAGGCCCTGCAAAACACGTTTAAAATTCTGCTCAACAGTTTTTATGGTTACCTTGGATTTGCACAGGGGCATTTCGCAGATTTCGATGCCGCCGCCCGCGTCACTCAGATCGGCCGCGACCTGTTGAAGAAGATGATTGATTGGTTAGGCAACCGCGGCGCGAAAGTGATCGAAGTGGATACCGACGGAATTTACTTCGTTCCGCCGGTGCAGACAGAAATAGCTGATTTGCAAAAGGGATTGGCCAAGGAGTTGCCGGAGGGAATTGAAATCGAGTTCGATGAGCAATTCGACGCCATGCTTAGCTACAAAGCGAAGAACTACGCACTCCTGACCAAAGATGGCGATGTAGTCATTAAGGGCGGGGCCCTTAAATCGCGCGGACTCGAAAAATTCCAGCGCGTGTTTCTGGAAGAAATGATCAAGCTCATCATGGAAGGAAAACCAGAGGCGATCAGCGATCTCCGCAACCAATTCGAGAAAGAAATTCGAAAC
>DASXMV010000099.1:0-8488 GCA_036495465.1 Candidatus Udaeobacter sp.
ATTTTCACAAGACGCGGATAAGCCTCGCGCAGTTCGAATGCGAAACCTTCGGTGTCGTCGCGCGTCATTGGGGTCAGGGGTCCATAGGCGCTTAGAGCGACCCAGTCGCAATAGTTTTCGCCCGGGAAATAGTTCTCGAAACGATTCCACTCGTTCTCCGGTTCATCAAGCCAGTTGACGTGCCAAACCCATTGCAAATTATCGGCGCCTTCGGCGCGCATCAGATCGAGAATGTGTCGGTAAGCTGCGACGTACCGTGCTGGACCTTCTGCTGCACCGCCGTTCCACTTGCCGTTCCAGCTGAACCAATCTCCGTTCGGCTCCGTCCCCCACTCGATCAAAATCGGCGTTCCAAAAGTTTTCGCATCACGCGCCCAAGCACGAATGTCGCTATCGAATTTGCCAGCAATGATCTTTTGGAGTGTGAACGTTTTCTCACGATGCCTTTGATCGACATCCGAACGTAGCATCAATCGGACATATGGAATTTTTTGGAGATTGCGGATCCAATTGCACATCGCGGTTGGAAATTTCCGCGATTCAAACCAGTTATTCGCGAAGTAAATCCAGGTGGCTTGTTTGCCGACTGCTTGCTCATACTGTTCGACGTCTCTCGGCGTGACATCGTGCTCCGTTGGATCGTGCTCGTCAGTCCCAACACCTCCCCAATATAAACCGTGATAGAGTTTCCCAGCTGGCGGGGACACAATGCGAACGTCTTGCGCACACAACGTCACAGCACAAGTCCCCATCAACAAGAGGATTGCTTTCACCGCATAACTGTATGATGTGCGATTAGCCCTGCCAAACTGGCAACCGGATCCCCTGCGTGATTCGAAACACGTAGGATATGAAAAAGAAAGTCACTGGAAAAAATCTAAAGAAGGAGGCTCCACGCAGTCCGCGGATTCGCGTTGGCGGTTACGCGATTCTTGGCCGGACCATCGACAAAGGCCGCGCCCTGGTAGCGGGAAATATCGGCGATTATCATTTCGATTGTCCGCTCGATAACATGCTCTTCGGTTTCAAAGGGGTGAAAGGCGACGATTTCAAAGCGCAAATTGAGGAGGGCGCGAGCGACCACGAATTGGTGGAATGGTTAAATCGCAGCGGAGAAAAGAAGGCGCCTGAAGAGATCGACCGTTGGGCTGACGAGGTAGAGGCGAGCAGTCTTTATCATCATCCGGAAAAGCGCGATTTCTTCAGCGAAGAAGTCAAGAAGCTTGGGCTTGATCCGGCGAAGACCACAACCTTCGAGTGGCTGGAAGTGGACGATAGACTTTCTCATTAGGAACAAGGTGTGCAGATCGGCGGTCTCGGCACAAGCGGAGTTTACAGGGAAAACAATTGCGTTACTGCGCCCGCTGCAAGCCTCCGGGGACCGCAGTGTAACAGAGCTACGGCTTGATGAGCGGCGGAGGAATATCTTCGGTCCGCCCTACGTCGAGACCACGGCGGAGCTTGCTATGACGCAGGCCGTAAAGAAAATAAATGCACAACCCGATGGCAAGCCATAGGACGAAACGTACCCATGTTTCCAGCGGCAGACTTAGCATCAACACGAAGCAGAAAATGACGCCAAGGAGCGGAAACAATGGAACCATCGGAACTCGAAATGGCCGGTGACGCCCCCCGTCTTTGCGACGCAAAATAATCACACCAAGACAAACCAGAATGAAGGCAAACAACGTTCCGATGTTCGTCAGGTCAGCCAGCGAACCGATATCGGTAAGCATTGCGACGGCGCCGACAGCAACACCGGTCCAGATTGTCGTGATGTACGGTGTGCGGAAACGTTGGTGAATCCGCGCGAAATACGGCGGCAGTAACCCGTCGCGCGCCATGGCCATGAAAATGCGCGGCTGCCCGAGTTGGAAAACCAATATCACCGACGTAAGACCAGCTAGCGCTCCAGCGCTAATGAGCGCCTGCGCCCAGGGCCGACCGGCAAACGCAGTTGCGACCGCCGCGGAATCACCAAGGTAGATCGTATATTTTCTCATCCCGGTTATCACGGCCGCCATCAGTACGTACAGCAGTGTGCAAATAATCAGGCTGGCAATGATTCCGATCGGCATGTCGCGCTGCGGATTTTTTGTTTCTTCCGCTGTAGTTGAGACGGCATCGAATCCGATGAATGCAAAAAAAACGATGGCAGCGCCGCTCATCATGCCGCCTACACCATTGGGCAGAAACGGGTGCCAATTAGTGGGGCGTACCATGAATGCACCAAACGCGATCACAAAGACAACGACCGCCACCTTGGTAACGACAATGGCAGTATTGGTGCGCGCGCTCTCGCGAATCCCATAGATCAAAAGGATGGTCACCGCTGCGACAATTAGAACCGCAGGCAAGTTTACGGCGATGTGATGTCCTGCAATAGCCGGCAGAGTTGTGGACGAATAGTTATTGAGAGCGTCGCCTCCTGTGGACAACAGACCGCTGGCAGTTCGGTAATCATTAACCAGCCAAAGCGGAAATTTCAGATTGAACAGGCTCCCACACAATTGCACAAAATAACCAGACCAGCCGACTGCCACCGCCATGTTCCCGACCGCATATTCCAGAATGAGGTCCCAGCCGATGACCCACGCGATGATTTCGCCGAGCGTCGCGTACGAGTACGTGTAAGCCGACCCTGATACTGGAATCATCGAAGCGAGCTCGGCGTAACAAAGCGCAGCAAAACCGCAGGCCACCGCTGCCACTACAAACGAAGCCATTACGGCCGGACCGGCGCCTGGCCGTCCATAAACGACGTCAGCGTGATTGATATGCGATATGATGAAGTTGAGCACCGGCGTCTTCCACAGTGATGCCTCGATTTGTTCGCCGGCCGCTGCCGTTCCAGCTAGAGCAAAAATTCCTGCGCCAATGACCGCCCCTATACCAACGCAGGTTAGGTCGAACGCGCCGAGCGCGCGCTTCAACTGACGTTCGGGCGCCGCCGCTTCAGCCAGCAAACGATCTGGGCTCTTGGTCTTGAAACATTGAAGCGCCACTTCCCGAAATCGTGTCATCACTGGCCGTGGCTGGTCAATCTAAAGATTCTACCATGCGGACTCGCCAGCAAAGTGGCTCTGGCGCGTTTGAACAAAGTCTTGCTCTCAATCAGAGCGTGGACGCCGCAAAAAGATTTTTGTAAACTGCCACCCGTATGCCCGATGAACTGGAAAAATTCGTTTTGGGCGATACCGCTATCTCGGCAATCGAGCAAGCACACTCGCGCAAAAAGGGGCTCTTTGGCCGGCGGAAGACTCAGCGCACACCGCTTACGCATTGTGAGAATTGCGGCGCGCAATTGGAGGGACATTGGTGTGCGAAATGTGGGCAACCGGCGATCGATTACCGACGCTCGTTCCGGCACGTTATCGCCGATCTTCTCAACGAATTTCTAAACTGGGACTCGAAAGTCTTCGCGACGATCGGTCTTCTGATCGCACGTCCGTGGAAATTAACGAACGAATTTCTCGCGGGCCATCGTGTCCGTTATGTGCATCCATTGCGGCTCTATCTTCTAGCAAGCATCTTGTTCTTCTTCGCAGCAAATTACTGGATCAAGTCGGCACATTTGCAGCCGATTGATCTTTCACCGCGCACTCGCGCGAATATTCGCAGTCAACTGGAGCAAGAGAACGTTCCAACTGAAGTTCGACAGAAGATTGAGCAGGCTCTTGGCGGCAAGCCAATCGCGCCCGCAAGACGCGCTGAGTTAGAGGAGAAGTTGAAGAATGAGAATCTGCCGACCGACGCCCGCGAGGCAATTCAACAACGGCTGGAGTTCGGGGATCCGTCCCCAATGGAGGTGCGCGCCAAATTGGAAGACACGATGAAGACTCTACCGCCCGACGTGCGGACGAAAGTCGAGGAATCGCTGAAAAAAGCGCAGAATAAGGCCGAGATTTTCGAAGTCGACGAAAGCGGAAAGCCTAACGACATGCCCAAATGGCTTGAAAAACGAGCCCGCGAAAAATTCGGTGAGCACGGAACAAACATTCAACTCTTTCTGGTCACGCTCATGAGCAACCTGCCTTACATGATGCTAGTTTGCATTCCACTGTTCGCGTGCGTGTTGAAGCTTCTCTACGTTCGCCGCCGCGTCTTCTACATCGACCATTTGGTTTACGCGCTGCACATTCACAGCTTCGCCTACGTGGCCATCGTGCTCATTGTGCTCGCCACAATCGGCCTTGAACGGGCTTCAAATCCGATGGTGGGCTGGATGATCGCGCTGCTGTGGACCGCGTTTCTGGTGCAAATTTTCCTCTCCATCCGCCGCGTCTATAGGCAGGGCTGGTTCGTCAGCATTTTCAAATTCCTGTTCGGCGGATTTATCTATCTACTGGTGTTGGTAGCCGCGGTTGCCGCGACTTTCTTCATCACTCTGGTAATGCCATGAAAACATTAATTTTGCTTGCGATCGTACTGGCCGGCTTTTCCGCCACCACATTCCCTGCGGACCAGCGTATTGCTTTCGAACGCAACAACGCCGTTTACGTCGCCAATCTCGATGGGACGAACGAGAAAAAACTCGCCGAAGGAATTTTCCCAGCGATTTCGCCAGATGGAACTCGTGTCGCGTTTAACACCGTCGAAAAAACGAGCGAAACGACCTATGTGCGTCATATGGCAATAGCAGACATCGCCACCGGCAAAATCAACATTCTTAAGGATGTCCCGGGCAACAATTCTTACTATCCAAGCTGGACCAGTGATGGGAAACAGATCCTCTTCACTACGCGTCCGCACGAAGTCTGGGATCTCGCCGTCATCAGTTCAGATGGCACGAAGTTTCATGTCTTGAAGCCCGGTGTTCAAAATGAAGTGACCTGCTATTCGCCGGTGTGGGCGCGCGATGGGCAATCTGTTTTTTGCCAGGACATGACCAATATCTCCCAAATAGGACTCGACGGAAAGACGCGTGCGCAATGGCGGATCAGTAAGATCGTGCCAGGAGGCGACATGAGTGGCGATGGCCGGATCGAGGTTTCACCCGATGGCAAGCGATTGCTTTTAAGCGCCGATATGCGCGGCGAATCCGGGCGCAAAGACTGGGACGGCCCGTTACCGGCTCTCTGGGCGTTTGACGTCCAATCCCAAAAAGGGACCAGATTAACGCCATCTAAACTTTTCGGCTGGGATGGCGTTTGGATCAACAATGACAACGTTCTCTTCCTTAGTCGCGACCCGGGTGAAAAGGAGGACTCGATTTACCGAATGTCTGTTGATGGAAAAGATTTGAAACGCCTGATCAAGAATGCGCGCTTCCCGTCTGTCAACGCGCAGTGAGCCCCAATGAAACAGCTCACGCTCGCCATTTTCCTTTGCGTCGTCTTTTCTGCAGTGGCCGGTACGGCACAGCGAAAAATTGCGTACGAACATCGCGACAACATCTTCGTTGCAGACGCCGATGGTACCCACCAGAAGAAAGTTGCCACTGGCGCATTGCCTGAAATTTCACCGGACGGAACACGCGTCGCATTCAACACTGAAGCCGACGCCAAGACACGACCCGGCCCCGAGCGTCATATCGCGGTTGTCGAAGTCGCCACTGGGAAAGTCACGGTTCTGAAAGATATCCCGAGCGACAATTGCTTCGGACCGGTCTGGTCGCCAGACGGGTCAAAACTCGCCTTCTCCATCATGGCAGACAAGGAATGGCAGCTGGGCGTGGTGAATGCTGATGGAACAGGGTTCCGCTTTGTCAAAAACACAGCGTCAAAGAGCGACGCCTTTGGCGCTCCAGAATGGGCCCGCGACGGCAAATCAATTTTCTGTCACGATCTGGACAATATTTACCAGGTCGATTTGGACGGGAATGTTCTGAAAAAATGGGAGATCGCTCACATTCTGACTGATGCGAGCATGAACAGCGGTGATCGACTGAGCGTTTCGCCCGACGGCAAAGTGCTACTGATGGATGTCGATTGCGGTTCCGAGCATGAGCGCAAAAACTGGGACGGCCCGCAGCCGGCGATCGAAAAATTCGATGTCACTGGCGACAAAGCGGTTCGTGTCACCGGCAAGGACGATTTCTTTTGGGAACCATTTTGGCTAAGCAACGACGAGTTCCTCTGCATCATGCAAAAAGAAAATGAAAACGACGCATCGATTTATCGGATGTCGTTGGACGGAAAGAACGCGAAATTGCTGGTGAAACACGCGCGCACGCCGAGTGCGAGCGCGCCGTGACAGCCGTGTCGCACCGTCATGTTGAGCGAAGCGAAGAATCTCGGATCAATTTCGGATGGACCGCAACGGAACCGAACCAGAGATGTTTCGCTTCGCTCAACATGACAGAACGTGGTTCACAAAATAGGGCCGACGAGTTCCAAGCGCTTGCTCAAAGGTTAGCCAAAAGTTCTCGCGCTTTTGCCAGGGCCTCAGCGATCTTGCTGGCGTCTTTACCGGCACCCTGGGCGTTCTCCGGGCGACCGCCGCCTTTGCCGTCAACGATTGGTGCAATTTGCTGAATCAATTTGTTCGCCTGAATCTTCGACGTCATCTCTTTTGGAACGGATGCCACCAGGGCGACTGATTTGTTTTTTGCGCCGAGCAGAAAAATCGGACCATTGATTTTCGACTTTAGTGCATCAGCCACTGACTGCAGCAGTTTCCCATCCGCGTCTTCCACTTCGGCAACACAAAATTTGTTTCCTGAATGTGATGCCGCCAGCTGATTCGCGATTTGTGCGGCCCTGCTTTTCAATTCCGATTCGGCGGTTTTCGCGCTTTGCTTTTCCCAATCGCGAACTTCTGCATCAAGCTTATCAAGACGCGCCGCTCGCGCATCGATTCCTTGCAGCATCTCGGTTGTGGTCGCGTCGTTATCGAAAGCAGGGAGCGGTGCAACAGCAGGTTTCTTACGAGCCAAAGCTGCAAATTTTTCCTGTTGTCGCGCTGCCTCCTGCTGCGCCCAATTGCGCGCCGCACCGCCGGCCACTGCTTCAATCCGCCGAATCCCGGCTGCGATGGCCTCTTCCTTTATGATTCGAAATGGCCCGATCTCACCTGTGGATCTTACGTGTGTGCCACCGCACAGCTCCATCGAGTACCCATCGAGTGCTTTTGGTGCCCCGCCGATCTGCAAAACCCGGACCGTATCGCCGTACTTTTCTCCGAAGAA
This sequence comes from Candidatus Udaeobacter sp., assembly GCA_036495465.1. Taxonomy (GTDB): domain Bacteria; phylum Verrucomicrobiota; class Verrucomicrobiia; order Chthoniobacterales; family UBA10450; genus Udaeobacter. The sequence continues at coordinate 7,130 of DASXMV010000099.1, forward strand.
TTGGATGATGTCTTTTCGCTGTTTTACTTCTGCGTACGGAATCTCTGTCCACGAAACCGATGCGTTCTCCGCAATCTTTCGGTTCACCAGGTTTTCCACATCGCGCACTTGCTCCTTCGTCAAAGGCACGCTCGAAAAATCAAACGTCAGTTTGTCTGGTCCTACGTAACTTCCCTTTTGCGAAGCGTCGCGTGAAACCAGTTCGTGTAGCGCCCAGTGCAGCAGATGCGTTACGGTATGGTGCCCCTGAATCGCGCGGCGTCGGTCCGCATCAACGGAAATGCGTACCGATTCGCCGGGCTCCGGTGCGCGACCTTCGACCAACGCCGCGCGATGAACAAAGACGTCGCCGCGTTTCTGCGTATCAAGAACGCGCAACTGCCCGACTTCTGTCCGATCGTGTCCGGGAACGTGGAGTAACCCTCGGTCTCCCACCTGTCCGCCCATCTCCGCGTAGAGGGGTGTTCGATCGAGGACGATGTTCAGTTCGCCCTCTTTTTTGCCAAGTAGAATCCCCTCCACAACTGATTCAGTCTCCAAAAAGTCATATCCGAGAAACTTGGTCGGTTCGGCCTTCAGTTGCTCTTCTTCGACACTAATTTCTTCTCTTTTCTGCGCCTTCCGCGCGCGGTCGCGTTGGTCTTCCATTAACTTTTCAAATCCAGCCACATCGACCGTGAGTCCGCGTTCGCGCGCCATCAATTCGGTGAGATCGAGTGGAAAGCCGTAAGTATCGTAGAGTTCGAAAGCATCCTTAGCCCTAATGATCGGCGTACCCCCAAGAGTTTGGAATAGCCGCTCAGGATTGACTGTTCTGACATCCACGTGAACTTCCGGCAGTTCTCGTTCCAGCGAATGCACATTCGTGAATTCGGAGTTAACGGGCCAGTCCCGCTCCGGGAGATAGATATGAAAGGGATTCAGACGCAGAATCATTTTCTTTCCAAGGCCAGCGTGAGTTGAGTAATCCTTGATTGCGCTAATGACAGCGTTGTAGAAGATCTCAATTCCCCTATCCAACGTCTTGTTAAAGGCTCCCTCTTCGCGTTTGATTGTCTCTGTGATTTTTGTTTGTTTCGCGCGGACCTCCGTGAAGACGTCGCCCATCGTTCTCGCAACGACGTCAACAAGTTTGAAGAAGAACGGCTCGTGAAAGCCTAACGAACGGCCGTAACGAATCGCGCGACGCAAAATTCGGCGCAAAACGTAACCGCGGCCCTCGTTCGAGGGGACGATTCCATCGGCTATCGCGAAAGAAAGCGCGCGGATGTGATCGGCGATGACATGGAACGCGATATCGATTTCCTGCTGTTCGTTCCGATTTTGTAGGGCGGCTGTGTCAGCCGCCGGCGTCTCACA
>DASXMV010000100.1:0-19436 GCA_036495465.1 Candidatus Udaeobacter sp.
GCGAAACAGGCTGCATTCTATGAATCCCGCCGGAATCCCATTAAAAGAACCGTCCGTTTCCGCGGCCGCTGGCGACACGGAACAAGTGGAACGCGCATTGATCGATGCGTCGACCCGCGTGCCGGTGTTGATCTTTTACACTTCCGCTGTCGGCTGGCTAATCCTTGGCACGTTGCTGGCTGGATTTGTCTCCTTCAAACTACACTCTCCCGATCTGCTCTCTGATGTGAGTTTCCTCACGTGGGGACGGGTGCGCCCTGCTCACATGAATGTGATGGTGTATGGCTGGGCGTGCATGGCTGGGATTGGTACGGCCATCTGGTTGATGGCACGGTTGTGCCGCACAGTATTGCGTTATCCGCTGCTTCTGGTCGCAGGCGCCGGGTTTTGGAATTTAGGAGTCTTCCTCGGATTATGTGGAATCCTTCTCGGTGATAGCACGGGTTATCAGTGGCTCGAGTTTCCTAGCTATGCCGCCATCATTCTCTTTGTTGCTTACACGCTCGTTGTCTCATGGGTAGTGCTGATGTTCCGATTCCGGCGCGGTGACCAAATTTACATCACCCAGTGGTACTTACTCGGTGCGTTTCTGTGGTTCCCTTGGCTGTACGCAGCTGGCCAGCTAATGCTCTTTGTCGTTCCAGTACAAGGGGTCCTGCAGGCTGCTGTCGGCTGGTGGTACGCAAACAATCTCCTTTTTCTTTGGTTTGGTGCGATCGCCCTTGGCACGGCTTATTACATGATTCCAAAGGTGATCGGTCGACCAGTGTACAGTTACCATTTGGCGACTATCGGCTTCTGGACCTACGCGCTGTTCTCGAGTTGGACGGGGATGCAACGCCTCGTGGATGGACCGTTTCCAGCATGGATGGTGACAGCCAGTATCGCGGCGACAATCCTCTCACTGATTCCAGTCGCAACCGTAGGGCTGAATCATCACATGACGATGCAGGGTTATTTCCCGCTGATGCGTTACAGTCCGACACTTCGTTTCACCGTGTTCGGTGCCATGTCCTACACGGTGTTTAGTCTGGTCGGTGTTTTGATTTCGCTACGTTCTGTGGCTCGCTACGTGAACTTCACCCAGGCAAGCATCGCGTATTCGCATCTCGGGTTGTACGCATTTTTCACCATGGTGATTTTCGGTTCGATGTATTACATCGTGCCGCGACTGATTGGGCGGGAGTGGCGCTACGCGTCTTTAATCAAACTGCATTTTTGGGCGTCGGCTTACGGCGTTGGGCTGATGACGCTGATGCTGCTCGCCGGAGGCTTCTCTCAAGGTTCAAGCATGGAAAATCCGTCGCTGGCATTCAGCGAGAGCGTAGAAACCGTGCTGCCTTACCTGCGCGGGCGCAGTCTGGCTGGAATTTTGCTGACGGTATCGCACTTCATCTTTGCGTACCACTTTGGATTAATGCTTTTTGGCTTGGGCCGGAAATCGACGGTGCCCACTTTCCTTAACCCGGTCGAAGCGGAGGGGACGGAGGCCCCCGTATGAAAGGACTCGTCCCTCTTTTCCTGGGGATCTTCGGAACGTTTGCGTTCTCGTGGGTCGGTTTGACGGTGATCCCAAATTGGCAAATTGGGCATCTCAATCCGCAATCCGACGAGGAAGGTACGGATATTTATCCGATGCCGCAATCTGGAATGGTCACGCAGGGCGCGCATGTATACGCCGCAAACGGCTGCGTCTATTGTCACAGCGAGCAAGTTCGCGCCGCCTACGCAGGAGCAGACATTGAGCGAAAATGGGGTGACCGCCGGAGCGCGCCGCGCGATTACATTTTCGAGCGACCAGTTCTTCTCGGAAAGATGCGTATGGGCCAGGACCTTGCAAACATCGGGGCGCGCGCGCCAGCCGAACAGGAAAGTCCAGCCCCAACTCAAAGCGGAAGTCCAGCGGCATCACCAACTGGCGCAGTTCTAACTCCGTCGCCATCAACTGCCAAGGCGACCACTCAGGGCGGACAATCGCCCCCATCGGGAGCAGCTTCACAGCAAGCCTCAAGCTCTCCCGCGGCTACACCTGCGACGTCTCCAACTACCGCACCGCCAAAATCGCCTGCAGTCGCTGGAGCCAAGACTGGCATCGCTTCTCCATCACCAGGAGCGCCTCCGGTTGCAGCTGCGAGCCCGGGGGCACCACTTGCGGTGGGACCGCCGTGGCCCGAACAAACCGCAGGCCTGCCGCCAATGTACTCTGCGGCATGGCATCATGTGCATCTCTATTCGCCGCGCAGTATTAACTTCGACTCGAACATGCCGTCCTATCGTTTTCTTTACAAAATGCGTCGCATCAGTGACGCGCGGTCATTGGACGCTTTGCAACTTAGTGGGTCGGATGCACCACCAGACGGATGGGAGGTCATTCCCACGTACGACGCGAAGTGTCTTGTGGCGTACATGATGTCACTCAATCAATCCCATCCGCTCAAAGAGGTGAAATCCGCCGGCGCGCCGCCAGCTGCATCACCGGCCGCCTCACCCTCAGCTGCGGCCGGAGCACAGCCAGTCAAATGAACGAAAACACACCACCACCACCGGAACGGCCTTCTGGCCAGGGGATGGATTACAGTGAATTCGCTGATGTCCAGGAAGTGCATGCTGCCGTGCAACGCGAGAAACGCGAGCCGCGCGTTGGTCGCGAGCCGCTTTCGATCTGGTTGATTGCAGTGTACGGGCTGGCAGTCTTTTTTGGAGGTGCTTACCTTGGGCGGTTCTCAGGAAATTTTAGCGGAGAAGCACTCGATCCATACGCCGGTGAAATGCCCACGATGAAAAAGGTTACCGGGGCGCAGGGGGCTGAACAGGCGGCGGAACTTTCGCCACACGATCGTGGAAAGAAAGTCTTCTCGGCCAATTGCCAGACTTGTCACCAGGCGAACGGTCTAGGCGTGGCAGGCCAGTATCCGCCCTTGGCGGGTTCCGAGTTTACCACAGGCGGCTCACATCGGATGGCGATGATCGTGCTCAAGGGTCTACAAGGTCCGGTCAAAGTGAAAGGCCAGCAGTTCGGCACCGCTGTGATGCAGCCTTGGGACAAAACATTGACCGATCAAAAGCTTGCCGATGTGATCACATACGAGCGCAGCGAGTGGGGGAACAACGCCACCCCTGTGACCGCCGAGCAGATCGCCGCGTTGCGCAAAGACCTTGCGAGCCATCCAAATTCCTATACTGAACCGGAGCTCCTGGCCGTTCCCGACCAAGATCTTCCTGGCGGCGCTCCAGCGGGGAACGCTCCTCCGAAGCCGGGGGAAGCTGCAAAACCCGGTGAACCGCCGAAACCGCAAAGGTAGCACCTGTTCTCACCAGTGCGCTCGCATCGGGTGCTTGATCTTCACGGCACGACGACGTGTTCAGCCTTCTCGATTTGGTGTCCCCAGGATGTGGCTCTTCGGCGGCATCATCACGTTATCGAAGTTTTGGGTGAACATTGCAGCCGCAAAGAAAGCGACTGCGCGCAAGGTTTCCTTGCCGACATTGACGAGGTCGTGTCTTACTGGCGTTGGAATGGCAAAAACACTGCCCGCGCTGACCGTGTAGATGTTGCCGTCTTCCATGTGCAATTCTCCGGTTCCGGCGATGATGTACTGCGTCTCCTCGGTAGCATCGGTGTGCCAGCCGAGACGTTTCCCAGGCTCGATTTCATAAACAATTGTGGAAGACGCCGTAGCGCCGTGGCCGCCATAAACGGCAAAGGCGCCTGCCCAGTGAACTGATTCATCGTCCTCGCCCCACACTTCACTGCGCTTAAGTTTATCGGATGCAACAACTGGATTCATGCGGGCGAGGCTAAGTTGCCACGTTCCGTAGTCAATAACGGAAATGCGGGCCCGAATTTGCACGTGGCGCCACCGCTACGGGATGGCTTCGGCCAGTAATTCGGCCATGTGCTTCGGTTGGATATTTGTGAGATCGCTGATTTGGTGACGACAACTTGTGCCCGAGGCAACTACTTCTGCCCCGCGCGCTTGGTTCTCAAGCTTGTCGATCAAATCCTGAGCGACTTGGATCGAGAGATCGTATTTCTCGGAGAGCGCTCCGAAGGCACCTGCCATTCCGCAGCAGGCGGTATCAAGCAGGGTCACTTTTCTGCCGGGCAAACGTTCCGCCAATCTTCGCATAAACGCGGGATTCATGATCGATTTGGCGTGGCAATGCGGATGGATCGCAACCTTCCCCTCCCTCTTTCCTAGCTTGCCGACGGACACGGCTGAATTTTTGAAGGTCAACGCCTCCGGTTCCTGTTCTAGCAAATCGTCGACGAATTTCTCAAACAAGAAGCAGCGGTTTGCTATCTTCCCCGCGTTCTCGATCTGTAACTCCCGATAGTCTTCCACAAACATCGACCAGCACGACGGCTCCAGGAAAATGATTGGAGCGCTAACTATCGGTGCCGGGCCGGCGTCATGAATTGATGAGAGAAGATCCACATTGTGTTTGCCGAGCCTGGCAGCCATATCGAGGTTGCCCTGGCTAAATGCTGGTCGTCCGCAGCAGCTCCGATTTTTTGCGAGCACAACAGTGAACCCCAGAGCTTCCAGCACTTTGACCGCGGCAATTCCGATGTGTGGTTCGTGATAGCGCACAAACGTATCGTCCCAGAGAATGATCGGGCCTCGTTTCTGTAGGGCGTTTCTATGAAACGCCGTGGCGTCTGATACAGACGCCCTACAATTCTTCGCAAACCAGCGGTCAAATCGTGTCCGCGTGTAGCGTGGCAGCGACCGTTTCGTAGAGAGCCCAATTGTTTTTTCCATCGCGACACGGACAATCCGGTAATTGAGAATGCGGTTGGCAACTGATGGCATCGCGCAACCGGTTTTGCCTAACAAGTCCACGTTGCTGAAAAGCCGCTCACGTAATGGCAAACCGTCCCGCCGATGACGCGCATGCGTCAATTCGGCCTTGAGCAGCGCGAGATTGACGTTCGACGGACATTCAGACGTGCAGCCCTTGCAAGAGAGGCAATTACTTAGGGCGGCATTCACTTCTGCCGAACGCAGTGGATCGTTGCCAGTGACGCGCAGTTCCAGCGCAGCGCGGATGACATTGGCCCGCCCGCGGGTGGACATGACTTCTTCATGGGTAACCATGAACGTGGGACACATGATGCCGGTCGTCTTAAGACAGCCGCCGCAGCCGTTGCATTGCTCCAGGTTGCCGACGAACGAACGATCTTTGAACGCGAAGGCGAGTACGGGTTCGAATGGAAGTTCCAGAGGTCGCGTGAAATTTTCGCGCAGATGACCGTCAATCCTGATGGACGCGTCGTGCTGCGACGTCCGGTCTGCGCGATGCGCTGGCGTTACCTCAAAAATCTTTCCCGGATTTAAGATATTTTTGGGATCGAATATTCGCTTGATCTCGCGCATGACTCCGAGCAACTCATCCCCGAGTTGCTCTCGCATGTATTCGGTGCGTGCGATGCCCACACCGTGCTCGGCAGATAGCGATCCTTTAAATTGGCGCACCAGGGCGGATGTTTCGTCTGCAACTTGCCTGAACTTTTTCAGATCCTTTTCATCGTGCAGATCAAGCATTGGTCTGACGTGCAAAAGCCCGCTGGCCGCATGACCATAATAACTCGCCTCCAGTCCGAGCGGTTTCATAATCGATCGGAGGCCATCCACGTATTCCGGCAACTGCGCTGGACGAACGGCCGCGTCTTCGATAAACGCGACCGGTTTTGCAGGCCCGACACAGCCTGTCAAAAGTGAAAGGCCGGATTTGCGCACTGACCAGACGAGACTCATTTGTCTTGGCTCGGTGACAATTTTGACCCGAAGGCCGATTTCTCTCGATTGTAAAATCGCCAGGCGTTCGGCAACGTCATCGTAGAACTCAACGATCAAGATCGATTCACAAGGATGCGTGTCGAGTTCAAGCAGGTCCCGCGCCGCCTGAAACTGCAACTGGCTCTTGGTTTGATCGAGCAAAGGACGATCAATGTGCTCAATAGCAGCGGGTTTAAGGTCGAGAAGCTCAACCGTGGCTGTCATTGCTTCGTCGATTGAGGAAAAAAATATCAGACCGAGGCCTTTCTCACTCGGTAACGGTGAAATTTTAAGTTCCGCGGACAAAATAGCCGCGAGTGTTCCTTCGCTGCCCGCGAAAATACGAGTGAGGTCGTTCGGCGCGTGCAGAAATTTTTCGATACCATAACCAGGCCAGCGCTTTATCAGACCCGGCGGCCAGCGGTTTGCCATTTCCACGCTTTGTTTCCGGACGAGATTCTCTATTTCAACTCGCTGCGTGGACAACGATTCATGTAATGGGCCGATCTTTTCGACCGTTCCATCAGCCATCACAGCTTCCAGGGAGATCACATGATCGGCTGTCGTTCCATAAACTGGGCAACGCGCGCCGGAGGAATTGTTGGCGATCATTCCGCCAAGCGTGGCTCGCGAGCTCGTCGCTACGTCCGGACCGAAGCAAAATCCATGCGGCCCCAGAAAATGATTGAGCTGATCAAGAACAACGCCTGCCCCGACGCGGACGCTGCGTTTTTCCAGATCAAGATCGGTAATCTGGCGATTATGCCGTGAGAACTCCACAATCAGGCCTTGGCCGATCGCGTTCCCCACCAAACTCGTGCCCGCTCCCCGGGGCGTGACTGAAACGCCCGAGTCAGAGGCTGCGCGAATAATTGCACTCGCCTGTTGCGCGTCTTTTGGAAATGCCACGCCAATCGGCTCGATCTGATAAATCGAGGCGTCGGTTGCATAAAGCTGCCGTGTCAGATTATCAAAGCGAACATCACAACCGGTTTGCCTGATTTTCCTTTCCTGAGCGGAAGTCATTCGTCGAAAAGAAATCTAACCTGCAGCCTGGCGCGAGCGAGTGGCCAATTCTGTGCCACCTGACAGTTATGTCTTACCACAGATCCAGTTGCGCGCTTTCGGACGTCGTTTCGGCGAAGCGGACTCCAGCGCCGATCAGGCGCACGGGTTTTTCGGTTCGATGAAACGCCTCATCGAGAAGAACGCGGAATTCTCGTAGCGCAGGCGTAGCGCCGGCGCGTTCCGCAGTTGTCCGCGTGAAATCGTTGAATTTCAATTTCACGAATATCTTAGTGATATTGCGCGTTGATTCCTTTTGGGCCAGATCGGCCATCAAATCCTGAAAGAGTTCCTCGAGCTTTTCCTCGCACTGCTCGAGTGTTGTCAAATCAACGGCAAAGGTTTCCTCAGTGCTTAGCGATTTGCGAGGGCGATCCGGTTCAACCGGACGATCGTCCATGCCTCGGCAAAGATCGTAGAGATCCAGCCCGAATTTGCCGAAAAGATCGACGAGCTCTGGTCGTGAGAAGCGCTGCAATTCGCTGCATGTTTTTACCCCTAGCTCTTCCAATTTTCGTTCGGTCTTCTCGCCGATTCCCCAGATTTTACGGACCGGCAAATCGCGCATGAAACGCGGTACCTCATCGGCCATCACCTGAAATTGGCCATTTGGTTTGTTTATTTCGCTGGCGATTTTCGCGATCAGTTTGTTAGGACCAATCCCTGCGGAAGCCGTTAGTTTCGTTTCTCGAAAAATTGTTTCACGGATCACCTGCGCGAGTGGTCCCGGCGCTCCGGGATGTTCACTAACATCGAGGTAAGCTTCGTCGAGCGATAACGGTTCAAGTAATGACGTAAATCGGTACAGGATCCCGCGAATTGTTGCAGCCTCGCGCCTGTAGACGTCGAAACGCGTAGGCAGCACGATTAAGTTCGGGCAGCGTTGCAGTGCCATGAACGTCGGCATCGCTGAACGCACTCCAAATTCGCGCGCCTCGTAATTGCACGTGGTCAGGACGCCGCGCCGATCGCGGGCGCCCCCCACGGCCACAGGCTTGCCGCGCAGTGAAGGTCGATCGCGAACCTCGATTGCGGCATAAAAGCAATCCATGTCGAGATGAATGATGGCGCGCGACCCGGATTCCGTGTCCACATGGCAATATGTAGTCCCTAACGTGGCTTCGTCATGTCGAGCACAGCGGAACCTTCCGTAAGGCGACTGGCTTGCGCTGTGGAAATGACGATTGCTTTTTTAGGAATTTTGAGTCATGACAAATCCATAGTATGACCGCAACTGGAACGCGCGTTTTCATGGTAAGGCATGGCGACACGGTCCTGAGCGCCGAAGATCGATTTGCCGGTGTGACGGATGTGGAGTTGTCCGAAAAAGGTCGCGAAGAGGCCCGGCGTCTTGCAGAGAGATTAAGGGGCGAGAAGATTACCGCTGTTTACGCGTCGCCGCTTGGTCGGACGGTTGAGACCGCGCGAATTATCGCTGAACCGCACAATCTTGAAGTGCAACCATGCGACGGTTTCCGGGAAATTTCACACGGTCACTGGGAAGGCATGAAACGGCACGAAGTGGAAGAAAAATTTCCCAAGGAAATGGCCGAATGGGAGAAGGATCCATACACATTTGCTCCGGCCGGTGGAGAAAGCGGCTTGGCCGTAACGGCGGGCGCTTTGCCAGCATTGATCGATCTCGTACGCAAGCATCCCGGCGAGAGCATTCTGATGGTATCCCACAAGGCGACAATCCGGCTGTTACTGAGTTCGTTGCTCGGGTTCGATCCCCGGCGATATCGGGATAATCTCGACCAAAAACCTGCTGCGCTGAATATTGTAGATTTTAGAGATCCCACGCGCGCGCGCCTGACCCTTTTCAACGACACCTCGCATTACGACGAGGACACGATTCCGGAAATTCCGAAAGCCAGCTTGTCAAAATGGTGGAACACCGGCGCCTGAGGGGCCGTGCGCGCCTTTTTAGCCTGCGAAAATGTTTTTCCGCTTTGCAAACGGCTCTTCCCTTTAGATATTGAAACGATAACGTTCTTCTGAAATGGATTCTTCTGCATCTGTCGACACGCATCACGATCCACATTCACACGCCAGCGAGCATGAGCATCACGAGCTCGGTTTCTGGCGAAAATACATTTTCTCCACTGACCACAAAGTGATTGGGATTCAGTACGGCCTTTGCGGACTCGCATTCCTGTTTCTTGGGTTTTGCCTGATGATGATGATGCGCTGGCAACTCGCCTATCCCGGCCAGCCGATCCCGGTTATTGGCAGGTTGCTACCGCACATTTTTGGTGCCGGGGAAATCCCGGACGGAAAAATGACCCCCGACTTTTACAACTCGCTGGGGGCGATGCACGGCACGATCATGATCTTTCTCGGGGTGGTGCCGTTGGCATTCGCCGCGTTTGGTAATTTTGTTGTGCCGCTTCAAATCGGCGCGCCGGACATGACTTTTCCTAAAGTGAACGCGGCGAGTTTTTGGGCGTTCTATGTCGGCGGCGTGATCATGTTAACCAGTTTCTTTGTGCCGGGTGGCGCGGCTAAGAGTGGCTGGACTTCCTATGTGCCGCTCGCCGCAATTGCCGACACCGGGCCGGGACATAATCCGGTGTTCAACGGCCAGACTCTCTGGCTGATCGGATTTATTTTTCTGATCACGTCGTCGTTACTTGGCGCTGTCAATTTCATCACCACAATCATTCAACTGCGCGCCAAGGGGCTGACCTGGATGCGGCTTCCGTTTTTTGTTTGGGCGCAATTTGTCACTGCGTTTCTTTTGTTGCTGGCATTTCCGCCATTGGAGTCTGCGATCATCATGCAATTAATGGATCGCCTTGCGCATACCAGCTTTTTCCTGCCGAGCGGTCTGGTTGTGAATGGCGCGCCACTATCGATCAGTGGCGGCGGGAGCCCTCTCCTGTGGCAACACCTGTTCTGGTTTCTTGGACACCCTGAAGTTTACGTTCTGATTTTGCCTGCATTCGGCATTGTGGCCGAAATTCTGGCGAACAATTCACGCAAGCCGCTATGGGGTTACAAATCTTTGGTCTTTTCCGTTTTAGTGATCGGATTCTTGTCGTTCGTTGTCTGGGCCCATCACATGTGGCTTACCGGCATGGGCACGGCGGTCAGCGCATTTTTCCAAACGACCACGCTGCTGATCTCCATCCCTTCAGTGATCATTTTGAGTGCGTTTTTCATTTCACTTTGGGGCGGCTCCATTCGCTTCAATGTGCCCATGCTTTTCAGCATTGCGTTTCTGCCAATGTTCGGGATTGGCGGTCTTACCGGTATTCCGCTGGCGTTTAATTCAGCGGATCTTTATTTGCACGATACCTATTATGTAATCGCGCATTTTCACTACATCGTTGCGCCGGGCACGATCTTCGGACTGTTCGCCGGAGTCTATTACTGGTTTCCGAAAGCGACGGGCCGAAAGATGAGCGAGTTCTGGGGGAAGGTGCATTTCTGGCCGACGCTCATTTGCATGAACATGATTTTCCTGCCGATGTTTTTACAGGGAATGGCCGGAATGCATCGGCGCTGGTACGACGGCGGGCAGGGATGGGGCGTGGCGAACGAGCATACGATATGGGGATTGACTGGGTTTCAATGGAACCAGCCGATCTCATGGGCAGCATGGGCGATGGGGCTCGCCCAAATTCCCTTCATCATTAATTTCTTCTGGAGCATCAAACACGGCGAAAAGGTGAACGACAATCCGTGGGAGGCAACCACTCTGGAGTGGACGGCGCCTTCGCCACCGCCGCACGGAAATTTTGTTCATACCCCTGTGGCCTATCGCGGTCCCTACGAATACAGTCTTCCTGGACGCGAACTCGATTTTACGATGCAAAACGAACCGGTGGAACCGGCGGAGCGCACTCCCCGAAAGCCGCCGGCCGAACCGGTGCTGGCTTAAGTCCAACCCGATGGAAATTCCGTATACAGTCTCTACTCGTCCCGACACCGGACTTTGGAACGCCAAGATCGGTATCTGGCTTTTCCTTGCGTCGGAAGTGATGCTTTTTGGTGCGCTCTTTTCCGCCTACATTTTTTTACGAATTGATGCGGCGCCGGGGACGTGGCCCCATGGGCTACTCAACGTCCCTGTAGGCACGATGAACACGGCGATCCTCATCATATCGTCGGTCACTGTCGTGTTGGCGTGGGCGGCGCTAAAGATGAGACGGTATCGCGCCTATTGGTGGTACATGCTGGCCACAATTTCGTGCGGCGTGATTTTCCTCGTCGTCAAACTCGGTTACGAATGGCCGCAGAAGTTCGAGCACTTCGGCGCTTACATCAAACCGGACGCACTCGCGAAGTACGAACAATACTTGGGTAATACACGACGTCTTGAAAAGGGACTCGAGCCGCGAATCGAGATCACGGGCCATCTGCACAGTCAAAACGCAACGGAATACGAAGTCGCGCTAGATCCGGTAAATGCTGCTCCTGATGATCCGGGGATGGATCGACCGCACTTTATACCGCTGCCGGTTACTGACAAAATTGCGACGATCGAGAAGGCGGACGTTCAACGTGCGACGATGTTTCTGCCAACTCACAGCGCGTATTTTGCGAGTTATTTCACCATTACCGGCTTGCACGGCCTGCACGTGCTGGCTGGAGTGCTCGTGTTTACCTACATGTGGCTTCCGGTCAGCAAAAAAGTTTATCAGCGCAACCCGGAACATCTCGCCAATCGCGTCGAGGTGTGCGGCCTTTTCTGGCATTTTGTCGATTTGATCTGGATTTTTGTATTCCCGCTCTTTTATCTGCTCTAAGCCATGAACAATCCGCCTGATATCTCACAGGACTCGAAGGAATACGAGGAATACGCGCACGGCGTACAAAAGCACGTCAGAGGTTATCTCATAGTGGGCGCGTTCCTGCTCACGTTCACTATTATCACCGTCGCATTGTCGTACGTCCATTTCGGTACCGATAAGGCCAACATTGCCATTGCCATGCTGGTGGCCACGCTTAAGGCGGGGGCTGTGGCGGCGGTTTTCATGCATCTGGCTGCGGAAAAACGGTTGATTTATCGCATTCTGATTTTTACCGGGTTTTTTGTGTTTGTGCTCTTCTGGCTTATTTTATTTGCGTGGTATGACTTTCCGATTTTTCACTGAATGTCGCTTAAAGGCTTCCATATTGTTTTCATAATTTTCTCGACACTGCTTGCTGTGGGAGTCGGATTGTGGTGCGTCTGGGTCGATTTGGTGGAAGGCGCGCCGATTTATCTCGCAGGCGCGATTGCATCATTTGTGACCGCCGTGGCGCTGATCATTTATGGGGTCTGGTTCTATCGGAAGATGAAACGGCTGCGGATCATCACGTGAAGACGAAGATTTTTTCGGCTTTGCTCCTGTTTATTCTGTCGCCTGTCGGGCAGGCGCTGGCGTGTTCGTTTTGCTATGGCGCAAAGGATGGAAAGTCGACTGAGCACATGGCCGTCGCGATCTGGTTTCTTTTTGGCGCTGTGATGTCGGTCCTGGGCGGGATCGGAGCATTCGGTTTTCATCTTTGGCGGCATGGGCGTTTGCCGGCTGAGCCGCACCAGGAGATTACCGAGGAAGATCTGAGCAAATATGAGTAGCCTCGCGCTGATCAACGAGTTTCTGGGACAGCCACCGAACGCCTCTTCGCATGGATATCAAATCGATCATATCCTCGAGTTCTGTCACTGGTTCATGGCGGCACTTTTTGTTGGGTGGTCGACATTTTTTATTTACGTAATAATTCGTTTCCGAAAAGGGCGACAGCCAACGGCAAATCATCAGGGAGTGACCAGCGGTATCTCGACGCATCTTGAATTTTCGGTTGTCCTGATTGAGGCGGTACTCCTGCTGGGCTTTGCGATTCCACTTTGGGCGAAACGCGTGAATCAGTTTCCGCCAGGTAAAGAAGCGCTGCTTGTCCACGTGGTGGCGCAGCAGTTCAGCTTCAATTATCACCTGCCGGGCCCGGATGGCCAATTTGGCCGGCGCGATATCAGTTTTGAGAGCAACTCAAATCCACTCGGGCTCGATCCGAACGATCCTGCCGGCAAGGACGATATCGTAACAACTGGAGAGCTCCATGTTCCGGTGAATCGGCCGGTTGTTGCTGAACTTTCCTCCAAAGATGTGATCCACGATTTCTTTTTGCCAAGCATGCGGATCGGTGGTGATGCAATCCCCGGTTCGCTGATCCCGATTTGGTTCACTCCCGTCAAAACTGGCACTGATGAGATCATTTGTGCGCAGCTTTGCGGTCTGGGGCATTATGGCATGAAAGGCACGCTCGTTGTGGATTCGCCGCAGGATTTCCAAGCATGGCTGAAGGAGCGCGCCGAACTTGCTGGAACGCAGGCGGCCCCCCCGCCGCCCACGCAAAGGCCGGCAGGCGAACCGCCAGTCGGGCCGACACCTGGCACAGTCCCACCTCCTGGTGTTCCGAGGCCTCCCGCTCCCGGCGAGCAGCCACACCCTCCTGCGGGTGAATCGCAGCAAAATAAGCAGCAAGCTGCACCATCCGTTTCGCCAACTCCCGGCGGTTAATTTAAGGCGCTCTGGGAGCGTCGAATTACCAATGCCGTCGACCTTACACACTTCGGCCGTCGGAGACCGACGCTACAGCAAATGGCTAAACCGGTTCACATGGTTTTTATGTGTGGCGGCACTGCTTCTCATTTGCAGCGGTGGTATGGTGACGAGCAAGAATGTTGGTCTCGCAGTCCCGGATTGGCCGACGACTTTTGGCTACAACATGTTTTTATTTCCCGTGTCGAAGTGGGTCGGCGGGATTCTGTTTGAGCATACACATCGCCTGATTGCTTCAGTTGTTGGATTTCTCACGATTGTTTTAGCAATTTGGGTGTGGCGCAGCGAAAGCCGGAGATGGGTGCGCAACCTTGGCCTGATCGCCCTGGCCGGCGTGATCGTCCAGGGAATTCTAGGTGGTCTTCGTGTTACGATGTTGAAGGATGAAATCGGCATTTTTCATGCGTGCGTCGCGCAAGCCTTTCTCGCGCTGCTCGTCGTAATTGCGTTGGTAACGACAAGGTCGTGGCGATCGTTGCAGGCAACTGATATCAACCGAAGGAAAATCGTGCCGATTCGGGCGCTGGCTATCGCAATTACAGTGGCGATTTATATCCAGCTTGCGCTTGGAGCAACAATGCGTCATCAGCATCGCGATCTCTCGATTCTCGATTTTCCGACCGCCAACGGCGCGTGGCTCCCTGACACCAGCCCGGCAGCTCTGGCAAGGATCAATGCCTGGCGGGATGCGCACGGCTTCTCAGACGTGGACGCTTTCCAAATTTGGCTGCAGATGGCACACCGTTTCGTGGCGCTTCTGATCGCAGTTGGCATAATCACATTTTGTTCGCGAGTTTGGAAAGACGCTGGTCAGTTTCCAACGCTCAAGCGGCTATCGATCTGGTGGATCACGTTTCTCTTCGTTCAACTGACCCTTGGTGCATGGACAATCTGGAGCAATAAAGCCGCCGACGTGGCGACTACCCATGTCGCAGTGGGCGCCATCATGCTATCTTTTGGGGTGAGTATCTCGGCTGTTTGCTGGCGACTTTCGCGAAAAGAATTTGGTAGGGCGCGACAATGCCAGTCCGGCTCGGACCCGGGCGCGCCGCACAGCGAACCAATTCCCGCGTGAAAACGGCCGTGGTCCAAGTCGAAAATGCGAAACAAATATTCGCGCGGAAAAGGTCCGTCGGGGACCTCTTCGAGCTGGTCAAAGCGCGATTGACCTCACTTGTTTTACTGACTACTGCAGTTGGTTTTTATCTCGGATCAAAATCGCCGATCGATTATGCGGCATTGTTTCGAGTCGTCTTTGGAACAGCGGCCGCGGCTGCGGGAGCCGCTGCGCTTAATCAGTGGTGGGAACGAAAACCGGATGCCCTGATGCACAGGACCATGATGCGCCCGGTGCCGGCGGGCCGGATGCGGCCTGTTGAAGCGCTCGGTCTTGGTATTGTTCTGGCCACCTTTGGAGTTGGCTATCTTGCACTGGCTTGCAATCTGCTCAGCGCGATTCTCGCCGCGATTACCATTGCAATTTACATTTTTGGTTATACACCGCTCAAGCGAACGAGCACGGCGAACACAATCGTCGGTGCCATCCCCGGCGCCATTCCGCCAGTAATCGGCTGGGCGGCGGCTCAGGGATCAATCGACGCCGGTGCGTGGAGCCTTTTCGCCATTCTTCTCCTATGGCAGCTGCCGCATTTTTTCGCCATTGCCTGGATGTATCGCAAAGATTATTCGCGAGCGGGTTTTCGTATGATCTCAAGTGATGACCTCACCGGGGAGCGTAGCGCGAGTCAGAGCGTGTTTTTTTGTATCCTGCTTTTGATACTCGGAGGCCTGCCTGCATTTGTTGGAGTCGTCACCACCGGGTATCTCGCGATCGAGCTGGTGCTGGGCGGTTTGTTTATCGCTGTCGCCATGCGGTTCCTGAAATTGCGCACCGCGGCAGCTGCGCGCGCATTATTTGTTACGTCGATTGTTTATCTGCCGCTGTTGTTGGCTGCGCTCGTTCTAACGAAATCATGAACAGAGTCATCCATCTTGTGCCGAATTATTTTGCGAAATGTGCTGTAGTGTCCGCTGTCCTCAGCGGAAAACGCACAGGCATTTCTCCGTGGCAGGCAATTGCGCTGAGGACAGCGCACGCTACAGCCTTACGGCGTTACGAATAATGAATGTAAATTCCCCGACAGCGCACATGGTGCCGCCCCGCAGCGGCGTCGCCTGGAAAGCGATGCTCATCGCGATTCCAATCGTCACTCTCGGCATTCTGCTGTGGTTGCGTCACATCGAGGTGAACGCACTCCAGCAAAGGACCGTTTCGTCATACGGCACCGTGCCATCTTTTCAGCTGATCAATCAAAATGGACAGCCGTTTGGCTCCGCGCAGTTGGCTGGCAAAATCTGGATTGCAGATTTTGTTTACACCACCTGCCCGGGACCTTGTCCAATGATCAGCAGCCGGATGAGCGAACTGCAGAAGCCATTGGAAAAGACCGATGTGCATCTTGTGTCGTTTAGTGTCGATCCGCAGAAGGATACGCCCGAGGTGTTGCGTGGTTATGCTGAGAAACTGCAGGCGGATCCCGCACGCTGGGATTTCCTCACAGGATCAAAGAGTGCGATTTACAAACTGTCGCACGATGGTTTCAAGCTCGGCATTTCCGATGGCAGCGATGTGCAGGGCATCCCGGTGCACAGTACCCGGATGGCGCTGGTGGATCGACATGGCGAGATTCGGGGTTATTACGACGCACCTGAAGCAGACGCGATAACAAAGTTGCTAGCGGACACAAATCACCTTCTGCGCGAACAACCAAAGTAAACTGAAGCCGCGAGCGTTGATCGCGGCACCTGTAGCCACGGCCCTGCGGGCCGTCTTTCTCGGTGCGAAAAAGAGCAGCAGAAAGGGACTGGCCGCAGGCCGGTGGCTACAGTGTTGCTCGCTCTAGCCGACCGGTTCTAGTCCCGCAGTTGGTCCTTCGTCGCAGACCATTCGCAAATAATCTCGGTACTCGCCTTTCGGCAGTCGATCTATCGCGGCAGCGAGTTGAGACTCCGTGATGAAACCCGCGCGAAGCGCCACTTCTTCCAGACACGCAATCTTGAGTCCCTGGCGGTGTTCAATCGTCGCTATGTAATTGCTGGCTTCGAGCAATGCCGTTGTGGTTCCGGTATCGAGCCAGGCCATACCGCGGCTGAGCAATTTTACGTGTAGCTGGTCCTCCTTGAGATAGAGCAGATTCAAATCCGTGATCTCCAATTCACCTCGCGCAGACGGGCGCAGTGTTCGACAAAGCTCGACGACACGCTCGTCATAAACATAAAGCCCGGGCACTGCGAACTGACTCTTGGGGCGCTTCGGTTTTTCCTCCAGGCTAATTGCCTTTCCATTAGCGTCGAATTCGACGACGCCGTAGCGTTCGGGGTCGCGCACTTGATATCCAAAAACGCAGGCACCACGCTCGATGCCCAACGCGTCCCGGTAAAAGTCGAGTTTTCCATAGAAGATGTTGTCACCCAGGATTAATGATGCGCCGCAGCCGGCGATGAATTTTGCGCCGATCAGGAAAGCCTGAGCAATCCCCTCGGGCTTCGGCTGCTCCGCATATTCGATCCGAATGCCGAGATGCGCGCCATCATTCAGATAGTCGCGTAGCATCGGCAAGTCTTTCGGCGTGGAAATGATCAGTATCTCGCGCAGGCCACCGAGCATCAGCGTAGCCAGCGGATAGCAAATCATTGGCTTGTCGTAGATCGGGAGGAGTTGCTTGCACACAATCTTTGTAAGCGGGAAGAGACGTGTTCCGGCACCGCCAGCGAGAAGAATGGCCTTCTTCATTTTTGATTTCCGATTTTCGAATTCCGATGAACCGTACTCCAGGCTTCGAGGAGTGCAGACCACTTCTTCCAGAATCCTTGCGGCGTCCTAACTGCAGGGCGCCGCGCTTTGTCGAACAGAAACGAATCGCCAAGCTGCCTGAGCAATTTGCGATCGCTTAAGCGACCGCCTTCGCATTTACGAAGCGCGCCGCCTATCCAATTGTGCGGTAATTCCGGCCGGGTCTCGATCGTCGCGCTTACGGTTATGTTTGCAATGTCTTGCAGGATAAGAGCACACACCAGGGCACGGGAGCTTGTAGCGTGAACATGCGAAACTTTCTTTGCCAACAAGAGCTTTCGCATAGTAAGAGCAAAACGCGCTTCCCTCAGGAAAATTCGGCTTGGCGCTCGTGGTTCTTCCCGCGCTCGCTGTTCTTCCAATTTTTGGGCCAGAGCGGGATTCGCCCGCCATTCCGCCTCGATTACCATTGGATCCGGCAGAAATTCCAGTTCGAGACCAAGTTTTTCCATTTTCTGGCTGAGATAAGCCGTTGCGTCCAGCTCACAGGCAATTGGGATAATTGCGAGATTCCGGCGCTCCATCTCTTCAAGCTCGCGTTCAAGCAACGGTAAATCTTTATCTGGCCAGCGGTCGATCACATAAGCAATCGCTGCACTCGTTTCCTCGCCGGCCGCTTTGTGTGCCGTCGCGGCGCCTGGAACTCTGGCGATGCGATCTTTACCGGACTTGGATGAAGCACCCGGGGACTTTTGCAGAAGCTCGATTAGCGGCGCCACCGTCTGTTCGATTTGGAAATGTTGTTCAACCCGCGCGCGCCCGGCGCGGCCATAATCCAGGCGCAATTTGGCGTCCTTTATAAGTCGGCTCAATGCTTCGGCCAAAGCCATCGTATCCCCGGGCGGAGCGAGCAAACCTGTTTCGCCATGGACAACTGACTCCGGAATTCCGGCCAGACGAGTAGATACGACCGGACGCGCAGCTGCCATCGCCTCAATAATCACAGTGGGAAAAACGTCACTGGCGCCTTGAGAGTCTACCACCGAAGCAAGCGCGAAAATGTCCGCAGACCTCAGTTTTTCCAAAACCGCTCCCTGCGACAAGGAGCCCAGCAGGTGAACCCGGTTTGAAAGGTTTAGCTTTTTAATTCTCGATTCGAGATCCCCGCGTAGCGGGCCATCCCCAATGATTTCACAGGTGAACTCAAGATCGCGCTGCGCAAGCTCCGCGCAGGCGTCAATCAGATACTCAAATCCCTTGAACGCAACCAGCCGGCCGATGCTGATGATGTGCGGCGTCGTGTCATCTGAGATCTCATGCGTCACCGGAAAGCGCTCCAGATCCATCCCGTTGTAGACACGGTGAATTTTCGCGGCGGAGTTTGGACAGCGCTGGCGAAGCAGATCGCGACTGTAGTCAGTTTCGGCTGCAACGAACTCGGCGGCCGAGCAGATTTCACGCAATAAATCGTCGTTGCCAAGGTCCTTCATGAAATCCTGTCCATGCGCCGTGATGCTGAAGGGAATCCCTGAAATTTCCTTCAAGAACATCGCCGTGTGAGCTGCTCGATTCGCAAAGTGAACATGAACATGATCAACGCCGCGGCGCTTAAAATGTTCCGCAAAATAAAGTGCATTACGCGCGCGCTGCTCAGCTTTCACGCCGGGGCCATACTTTCGCTCGTGGCGTTCAACCAGATCGCGTGGCCATTTACCGTCTGTTTTCGCGTTTTTTTCTGAAATCTTTAGGATTTCTTGTGGTGGCGCGTAATGAATTGGCGCGCGCAAAGCGGCGATATGCTCGTGACGCAGGCTCGTGAGCGGGGGATACACCGAGCCGATCTCGAGTTCCAAGCCGAACCGTTCCAAGGCCAGCATCTCCGCGTCGCAAAATGTCTGCGAAAGCACGGGATACCGCGAGTAAAGATAACCGAGACGCATGGATGTCATCCTGAGCGGAGCGAAGGATCTCAGTTAGACCCTTGGACGTTCAAAAATCAAGTGCGCCTCAATGCCGGCGGATCGTGAGGTTCCTCGCTTCGCTCGGAATGACAACTTTCAACGTTGGACGTTTTCCGCTCTACGAAAAGCGAACGTCCTTGCCCGGATCCATTTCAAAGTCCAGGTCGAGGGAGTCCTCCGTGTTTGGCTTGATGACTTCCTCCATGAATTTCACGAAAATGGAGTCTTCGCGAAAGATTGCGTACTTGTCCATCGACTCAAAATCAATGGCAATAAAGAA
>DASXMV010000101.1:0-2431 GCA_036495465.1 Candidatus Udaeobacter sp.
GGATTTTTTGCTGCCCGGCGATCGATTTTGACACAGGCGGAAGATACGGTCCCGATACGGACAGCTGGACAGCAACCAGCACTGTAAATGCGCCGTTTGCTCGGGAAAATCACACGGCGGTGTGGACCGGCAGCGAAATGATCGTTTGGGGCGGTTATAATTACACACAGGACCTGTTTTTCAACACGGGCGGGAGATATTGCGCTCAATCCAGCCCGACGCCAACGCCGACTGCAACTGTCACTCCAACACCCACGGCAACGGCGACACCCACGCCACGAGCAACCCCCACACCAAGGATACCTCCAACTCCGAGGGTTCGACCGACGCCACACCCGCGCCCGTAGAGATCATGAATTGATGTGAGACGCTGCTTAACTCGACAGCATCTGCATTCATCCACTAAGGACTCCGAAGGTTTTTCGCGAGCAGGCAGCGGACGCTGCAACATGCAGGCTATTTGCAGGGTGAGGCGCCTTTGAGTATGCGAATCACTTCTTGTCGATGGTGGTGAGCCGCGTAGAGTGCGCTGAATTTTGCAACCACGAAGGATTGGACAGTGTCGGATCGAAAGCAAAATTTGCCACAACTGTATCGCTTTTGTTTCTTGATGTTGGGCGACTCGCGCAAGGCGCAGGACGTCTTCAACACCACATTGCGCGAAGCCGCTGCGCGTGCTGCACAAGGAGAACTGCCGAAAGAACCGTTTTGGCTTTTTCGCGAGGCACGCTGGCGGTGTTTGGAAGCAAGTAAGATGGATCTGCAACCGGAATCGCTGGAAATCGAGGAGCATGACATTGCCCCAGAGGCCGCGTCACAGATCAAACAGATGGACCCTGCGCAACTGGCAGTCTGGATTTCCAGCGCACCCGATCCTCAAAGGACCGCGCTGGCCCTCTTTTACCTGGATGAATTCGATCACCTCGAAATTCTCGACATTGCCGAGCTCAAGTTGAG
Organism: Candidatus Udaeobacter sp.; assembly: GCA_036495465.1. Taxonomy (GTDB): domain Bacteria; phylum Verrucomicrobiota; class Verrucomicrobiia; order Chthoniobacterales; family UBA10450; genus Udaeobacter. Next base: position 958 of record DASXMV010000101.1, read on the forward strand.
CACGTTGTCGCGGTGTTTGTCACAGGGACGGCGACAGTTGCAGGCGTGGCTGAACGCGAAGCACTCCGAATTGCCCAGGAAATGAAGACCCTGCGACTGCTACGCCGGCGCCGCGCCCTTTTGAATTGCGCGCCAATCGGCCAAGGCCACTTGATTGACCGTTCCATGCGTTCTGCGATATCGCGTGAAGACGGGTCTGAAGAATTTGTTAATCAACAGAACTTTGACCGAGCGGTGGCGGAACTGGTTCGCCTCGTGCCGATCCCGGCTGAATCGGCTGAATGGTTCTCAGACAAAGACGCAATTCGCGCGCGGAAATGGACGTGGAGAAAAATCCTTTTCAATCCTGCCGTTCTTGCGATCAGTCTGGCGGTCCTGGTTATCGCGGGCGTGTTTGTGTTCAATTTGATTGGCCGATTAAATGATTTCCCAGGATCAGCTACGGCCCGGAAGTTGTTGACGGTCGCTGGTTCCACTCGCTCGGTCATGCTCGACCCCGTCAACTCTGAAGCAGGGACCTTAAGCGATTTATTTTTTATGAAACACGGGTTGGAACACTACGATGTTCCAGACGAATTTGCGGATTTTCGAACGATCGGCTGTCGCGTTTTTGACGATGAGGAGTCGCGGCGCATTGCCCAAATCTGGGTTTCCGAGAAACAGATGCAATTTTTCCTTTTCCCCGCAGAGAGAGACACTAAAACCGGCGCGATCCTTCAGTTTCCAGGCTGGCGCTATGTTCATCAGGAAGGATGGGTCGGCGCGGTCAGCGAACACGACGGCGTCTGCTTTATGGCCGCGGTTCGGGGTCGGGAGAACGACCTGAAGCCGTATCTTTCTGAATCGAAACCGTCCGAATCGAACTAGTTTGCAGTCCTCTGCTCGCGTTGACAGTACGAGCTCTGAGATTGAATCTCGGCAGTGCCAACTTGTCAGCGTAGCTGAGCGCTGAAGCAGCCAAGCAATGGAGGCTGGTCGTTTACGAGAATTTCGCTAGTTTTGCGCGCGGAAATAAGCGCCAGGGTAGCTCAGTGGTAGAGCAGGGGACTCATAAGCCCTTGGTCGGGAGTTCGACTCTCCCCCCTGGCACTCCTTAAGATGTCGATTATGGATTGATTGACCTTCTGGCACGAGTCGTGCACCGATGAATGACAAAAGTCCTCTCCAAAAGCTTTTTGCTTCTGGAAATTCTTACTGGCTTACACGCTTTGTCATCCTGCGCTTGCTCGGTTTTGTTTACGCGGTCGCTTTTTTGGTCGCAGCGCAACAGCTCGTGCCGCTGATTGGCGACCACGGGCTAACACCAGCCAATCACTTTCTCGAAACCGTCCAAACACAACTCGGTTCGCGCACCAGTGGGATGGTCCGAATTCCGACGCTTTTTTGGTTCGGAATTTCAGACAATGCATTGTCGATCGTCTCTTGGCTCGGTTTTGGTTTGTCACTCATCGTTCTTGCCGGCTACGCTAATGCG
>DASXMV010000102.1:0-4997 GCA_036495465.1 Candidatus Udaeobacter sp.
GCCACGGCGATGGAAGGTCAGCTTTGCCGCAACGAAACGGTTGTTGTCGCCGGGAGCGGCAACTCCGCGGGCCAGGCCGCCATGTTTCTTTCTGAAGGCGCTGCCAAGGTATTGCTTGTCGTTCGCGGAAAAAACATCGCCAACAAGATGTCTGACTACCTCGCGCGTCGTGTACAAGCGCGCGAAAATATTGAGATCCTCTATCAGACAGAGATTCGCAAGATGACTGGCGGAAGGAAACTTGAACAAATCGAACTGGAAAATATGCAGACTGGTGAGCGCCGAACAGTGCGAACACCAGCTGTTTTTTCGATGATCGGCGCGACCCCATGCACCGAATGGTTGCCGTCGGAAATTGAACGCGACGAGAAAGGATTCATCAAAACCGGGGCCAGCGTCGCCGAAGCGCCTGCGTGGAAATCGAATAAACATCGACCCGGCCCGCTCGAGACGAGTCTGCCTGGAATCTTCGCAGCTGGAGACGTGCGCTCCGGCTCTGTGAAACGTTGCGCCGCTGCGGTCGGCGAAGGTGGCATGGCCGTCGCCGGCATCCAGGTCAGGTTGGCTTCCTCGTCTTGAATCGAGACCAGGATCGCTGCGTTGTTTTTCCCGATGCCGGTGGATCGGGCTTTAGATAAAGAATCAGGCAACAGATACAAATTCCGAGTCCAACCAGCGGATATTTCAGCGCTACTAACGCAGCCACCCCGAAAAGGCATAAAGTCGTTATCGACCGAAACCGCATGGCCCGGCGCACCGTTAACGGCGCCTTTTTATCTGCATCTTCGTCAATGAGTTCCCGTATTAAGGCCAGGTAGGTGGCGTTCACGAGGAAGAAAACTCCTGCATAGAAAGCGACCGGTTGCGGGGCCAATCTGCTCACGGCCATCCAGGCGGTTGAGAGCGGGAGCAGCGACATGGAAAATAGGTGGGCGAAATTGAACCACAACAGGCGAGGAGTTGCTTCCGACGCATAGCGCATGAGGTAGTGGTGGTTAGTCCAGACAATTGCGATGAACAAGTAACTCACCGCGTAACTTAACCACTTAGGCCAGAGTAACAGGAGTGCTTTGAACGTGGGATGCTCCGGTGGCCGCACTCCAACACCAGCACGGTGATAGGACAGCGAATACGCCGTCGGAGAACGCGCTCAAGCGCTCCGGCGTTGCTCTACGGAGCACGGACATATCTTTCTTATGCCGATAGATTTTGCTCAGACCAACATAAGCTGTCGATCACGAGATAAACGCTTCTTTGTTCACTACGTACGGCATCCTGGAGAGGTCGCTATCGTAGTTGCCTTCCAGCACGTCGATAAGTCCCTGCGCAGTGCGGCCTGCCATGCCTTTGTCAGGATCAACCGATAGCCGCGTGATTCGCCCGCCGCTGGCGAAATGATGGAACACCCGACAGCGATCCGCGATTTCCGGATCAAGCAGCGGCGAATCCGGCGGTAATGGTTCCTTTTCGAACACGTCGAGCGCTGCACCAGCGATGACATTTTCCTTCAGTGCTCTCGCGAGAGCGTTCTCGTCAACGACAGGACCGCGCGACGAGTTGATTAAGTACGCCGTGGGTTTCATCAACTTGAGCGTCTTCTCGTTGACCAAGTGATAAGTTGGTTTGTCGGTCTCGCTCTCACGTAACAGCGGTACGTGAATGGTCACGTAATCCGCGTCAGGCAGGGCTTCTTCGAACTCGACGTACTTGATCCAGGTTTTTTCCTTCTGAATGCCACGGGCATGGCGCAGATTCATTTCTTCCTGGATCGCAGCCACAAACTTGTCGTTATGGTAAGCCGGATCGTAACAAAGGATGTTCATATCGAACCCCGAACATTTTTTGATCATCGCAAGGCCGATCCGTCCGGTCCCAATGACGGCAACAGTCTTGCCGGTGACCTCGTCTCCGAGAAATGGCAGGAACGGGTGCCATGACGGCCACTTCTGCTCGCGCACCAGGCGCTCGCTCTGCCACATTTTGCGGGCCAGCATTCCCATCATGAAAAAGGCGAATTCGGCCGTCGCTTCAGTAAGCACGTCAGCAGTATTCGTGAACGGGATTTTGTACTTGTTCGCGTCGGCGCGATTGATGTTGTCGAATCCAACCGCGATCTGTGCGACGACTTTGAGCGTTCCTTTTCCCGCTTCAAAAACCTCGGCGTCTATCGGATCGCGCAGCGTTGTAATCAAACCGTCGATGCCGCTCTTCACTTTTTCGACAATCAACTTTTTTGGCGGCGCTTCCGGCCCATGGTAGACCTCCAGATCATATCCGCGTTCACGAAGCCGGTTCTCGGCAGCGTCGCCGATTCGGGAGGTGGCAAAGACCCGAAAATGCTTTTTGTCCATCGTCATTGGGAGAACGAAGCATGTCTTAGTCGCATCGACAATTCAGGTCGTTACGATTTCCGTCTTCACCAAATGCGCGATCCCAACGAGCGCGAACACTGCGCAAAAGCGAGGGGTAGACAATCATTTTCCGAAGCGGATCGACTAGCTCCATGTAGAAACGCGTGAAACGGCTCCCGCCGCGAACGTAAACTGCTAGATAGAAATGGTAAGCAGTCGCCGTTTCGACAAGAGTGCTCAGCGCCCCTGCGTGAACCGTTTGATCGATCAACTCTACGAGCTGCTCGTTTTCAAAGCGATACACAAGACGGAATGGACCCTCTGTGCCTGCTTCGACCGGTGATTTCGAACGGTCAGGGCCAGTTAAATGCGTCGCGAACGTCTCGCTGGGGCCTGTCGGCCCGCGATCCCAACGGAAGATTCGCCCAAGAAAGAGCCGGATGCCGAGCAGTATCCGCGCGAAGCGAAACGGTGAGAACAAGCATGCGTCTGCTGTATATAGGAAATCATTGAGCGTAACTCCGCCACGCCACCTCGGGAGATCGACTGCCCACACATCGTGAAGCGGCACGTCGGCAAGGAATGAATGAATTCGTAGCGACAGTCGCTCGAACTCTTATCTGTGGCATGTGCCATGCCTTACTCTCTTATTAGGGACCAAAGTCTTCCTTAATGAACTCTTTGGTTCCTGGCCGTCCCGTGAGACTTAGCCATAGCGGGCCGCCTTCTCTACCTAACCACAAGCCGATGTCGAGGAACGGACAACACAATCGCTCCTCGATTATCCACTCCGTCAACAGCTGGTAGGTGGCCCGGTCCGTTGGAAATTCAAACTGGTAACCGTCCGGCAGTTCGCGTGTGCGCTTCTTCAATTTAAGCAACGAAGGTCCAACCTCCTCGAAGTGGCGTTTTCTTGCTTCAGGCGACAATGCGAATGCGTTGCAGGCGAAAGGCGACAACTGCTCGCTTTGCGGCGACGATACGGACTGATCCTGCCCCGCCGAAGCGCCCAACGGTGCGAGGCAAATTGCACTCAAATTAAGGCCTGCCAAAAATAAATTGTTTATTGTTGTTAGCTTTGCCATGAATTGGTCGTTTCAGTTATTTGAGCGGCAATATTTTTCCTGAATCGACCCGAACTACCTCGTAGGTGATCGATTTTTCAATTTCGCTAAACCCGTGTGGAACGCCCGCAGGAATAATGACGACGTCGCCTTTACTTATGCGGCGACTTTGGCCATTTTGAATTCCATTACCGCGACTTCCGCTTCCCACTAGTTTTAGATCCTGATCGTCGGGAGGAAGCAGTCTTGGATTGATGAGCTTGCCTCCGGTAACAAGAGTTCCCGCCCCATCAACCACCAGAAAGATCGAAGTGGTTCTGTCGTTAACTAGCGTGTCGTGCTCGATCGTACAGCCCTGATCGGGTTCTTGCGGTCGGTGAACGATGAATATTCCGACATTGGCTGTCCCTCCATCTACAGTACAAAGTGGCTGATCGACCGCTGCATTCGCAGGCATTGCCTTGATTGCCTGCGAAATTGCGGTCGCAGTAACCATTGCCGTCTCCGATGAAGGTCCTGAAGTTGCCCAATCCGTGACCGGTGTAACGATCACGATTGCCAAAATGAATTGAAATATTTTTCTCATAGGTTTCCGACGCTACGAGTTAAAGTTAACTTTAAGTCAAAAGAATTTTTTCAGAAAAATGCAGGGCATTTCCTAGCCCTCCGTAAGGTCGTTGTTAAATTTTGGGGTGGCGAATAATTTGGTGATTTCCGATGTCGCGCGTGTGTTTGGTTTGCGCCCATCAGCAATTCGCTACTATGAACAGATCGGAATCCTTCCGCCGCCGGCGCGGAGGAACGGACAGCGTCGCTATGAAAAGAGCGCACTTCTTCGGCTCGCAGTGGTGCAGCGCGCACGTGAGTCTGGTTTTACTTTAAGCGAAATACGCGAGCTGTTTTTCGGCTTTCGGCCCGCGATGCGTCCGCCGCAGCGCTGGCGCAAACTATCCGAACGCAAGATTGCGGAACTGCAAACCCGGATGAAACGTCTCAAAATGATGGAGACTCTGCTTAAGCGAATGCAAGATTGCCGTTGCGACGCGTTAGATGAATGCGGTGAGAAAATGCTCTCACGAAGATCCGCAGAGCGCGCTTAACTTGGTTGAGAGGTACCCTATAAATTTTTCTTCACCCAACCATCAACGCGCTCAAGCGCTTGTTCGATGTTGTGGATTGAGTTCGCCACGCTGAATCGGAGATAACCTTCGCCGAAATTGCCAAAAGCGGTCCCGGACAGCGCGGCAACGCCTGCCTCATCGAGCAGTGCGTCAGCGAGCTTCTTCGATGGCCATCCGGTTTGGGTGACGTTGGGAAAAACGTAAAACGCGCCATGCGGCGAGCGGCAGGAGAACCCTTTAATTTTGTTGAGTCCGGAAACCATCACGTCGCGTCGTTTCTGGAATTCGGCGCGCATTTCCTCGACCGACTCCTGCGGACCGCGCAAAGCTTCGATGCCGGCGATTTGTGTGAAGCTGGCGGTGCACGAATTTGAGTTAGTCATCAAACGCGAGATGTGTCCCGCAAGATCGGGGCGCATAACGCCGTAACCCATTCGCCAACCAGTCATGGCATAAGTCTT
>DASXMV010000103.1:0-12712 GCA_036495465.1 Candidatus Udaeobacter sp.
ATCGGCCGTGGCCGGTGAAGCAGCGAATTCAATCGCGTCACGGTCACCTGTCGAACGCAGCAGCGGCAAGTGTCATCGAGGAATTGTTAGCGGGAAAAATTGAGCGCGTCGTCCTTGGGCATCTCAGCCGGGATTGCAACAGACCGGAGCTCGCACTACAGACTGTGCGCTCGTCGCTGGCAAGGCAGGGTCGGATGGACGTGGAAATTCATTGCGCTTCTCAATTCGAAATCACTTTGCAATTTCGAATCGGCGAAACCAACTCCGGCCCGTTTCAACCAACTTTCGAGAACGCATTTTTCCAAAGCGTCAAGTAGCCGCTTTACACCGCGTTCTTGGAATTATTTGGCGTTGGTTGTTCGACCTTGGACTTTGGCCGCCTTCCTTTGCCCTTTGATCGCGACATTCGCTGCTGCGGTTTTCAGAGCGGTTCGCACAATGCTCGTTTTCGCGGCGGGAAGATAAACATTTGTCGCGCCCTGACGACCCCAGGCGCCGCTACACGGTTTGAAGACCTCAGGAGACTTCTCGATGAATCCGCGCTGCTGCTCCGGCGCAAGCTTCACCATGCCCCAGTTTTCGTCCGGGACTCCAAGGGATGCGAAAATCCTTCCGTTAACCCGGAAATCCGGGTGGTTCATGTGTGACAGCTCGACGGCTTTTAGAATTTCCAACGCCATCTTTCGAAACTCGGCGATAGTCATTTGGATTGGTCCGACTCCGATTGCTTTTTTCGGTGGCCGACCATTTCTCCACTAATGGTCCGGCGATCGACTCGCGTAAGGTTTTTTTCCATTGCTGGTGTGAGCAAAGAAATGTGGGGGATTTCGCAGAGGTGTTCGGCAATGAACCAGATCGGTTTGTCCGTGATCATCCAGTTCAAGTAATCGAACCGAGTGAGGTTTACCGGGCGCGAGTACCGTCGCAGGGTGCGTTCACCCCTGAGGTTAAAGTAAATATTGAAATAACTCATCGCTAGCTCACGGAGGCTCTTGTAAACCGGTTCGCGATAGCGGCACCCGGTGAAATTCGATTTCGCTACGGCGCCCCAATGACCGCGCACTTTGAAAATGGCTACGACATGATCCGTGTCCTGCTCGGCTTCCAAATCGAAAATCAACGGTGGAAATCCTAAAACGCGGAGCCCGGCCGCTGCGAAAAGTCCTCCCTCGAGACAGGATGCGGTGCGATCGCTCAAGACTTTCTTTGGTGAACGCGCATTGTAATTAAGGTTGTAAGGCAGCGCGTCGAGAAATTTCTGAACACCGGCTGGCGTCTTTAAGGCGCGCAGCCGGCGCAATTCCGATCGTGTGAAACCAAAGTTGTCAGTGCTTCGCACGACCGAAGCTCCAATGTCGCCAGCCTCTGTTCATTTCTTTTCCGGAACGCGTGTGAAAGTTCCCAAAGCTTCGTTTGCGAAGCCCTCCGCGTTTCCGTTCTCACCAATCATAAAAGTTGTGACAGAAGGAATCTGGGTTGCGCCGGGAAAGTGCATCAGGAACGCGCCGTTACTCCAATGTTTCAATGTTGCCGGATATTTCGCCGGACCAAACTCCACTTTCAGCGCATCACCGTCCGGCAGGATCTCGCAACGGCCATAATAATCATTTTCGTAAATACCCACGAGCGATTGCAGCGTTCCATTGAACTTTCCCGGATTCTTTGGTGTCGGCGGAGGCGCGAGGAATTTCTTGAGTTGTTGGTTGAACTCTGAAATCGATTTTTGATCCGCTTCGGGATCAAGACCCAACAGCTGATTCAGAAAATACGCACGCACAGCTTCGGGAAACGCGGTCAGATTGAGATTGGCGAGAACGACGATTCCGGCGTTTCTGTCGGGCACCAGCACCAAAATCGTTCGCACGCCTGCGAGAGCGCCACCTTTTTCAATGATCTGGTGTCCCGCGTAATCATAACTGCCCACACCCAGTCCATAATAAAAACCTGTTCTGTCGCTGATTGGCGGCAAATCGCTGAAGTCGATTTTGCTGACCATGCTGCGTTTAAAAATTTCGTCGACCGTTTCGGGTTTGAGTATCTGTTTGCCATTGTACGCACCCTTGTTCAGGAACATCAGCATCAATTTCGACATGTCCGCTGCCGTCGACGTGCCGGAGCTAGCTGCGCCGGTGATGTCGAGCTTTGTGGGCTCTACCACAACAACTTTGCTATCGGCCAGTGCATGCGCGGCGGTAGCGTTGGCATTTTGCAAATCTTTGGCGCGCGTACCGGACCGCGACATCCCCAAAGGCTTGAACAACCGCTGTTCGACGAGCTCGTTCCATGATTGTTGCGATGCTGCGGCGGCAACTTCACCGGCTACGAAAAATCCGGGATTCGAATACTGAGCTACCTCACGCAAGCTGTACCGCGGCTTGAAAAATCGCAGTCGCCGCAATATCTCCGCGCGGTCATATCCAAAACTATCGACCATGTCTCCTGTGTATGCGGGCCAACCGGTGCGTTGCGCAAGCAAATCGCGTTCGGTCAAATAACGAGTCATGTACGGGTCGTAGGCGACAAACTCCGGCAAGTAATTAAAGATCGGCGTGTCCCAATCGAGCTTTCCATCATCGACGACAATCGCCGCGGCTACACCGGTCAATGTTTTCGTGACTGATGCCAGCTGGAAAATTGTATTTTCATCCACTGCGCCCGGTTTAGTCGCATCGCGAACGCCGTACCCTTTGAGCAAAACCGCTTTACCATCTTGCACCACTGCCACCGCCGCGCCCGGCACCTGATATTCTTTCAGTGCTCGTGTAATGAATCCGTCTAGTTTCGTGATCGTATCATTTTCAGGTGCTGCCGGCGCGCACTGCCCGGGCACGAGCGAAGCAAAAATCAAAACATAAGTCGCGATGAACAGCCGCATGCGCGTCATCTTTATCGTGATGGCTGTTGAAACGCAAACCTGGCGAAGAGCTTTGCAGACACGACGGGCCTAGCTTTCAAATCAGGTGATGCTACAGACCGACTGGATGCCGCGCGTCAAATCCGCGCGGTGGTCGATAAATTGCCTGCCAGCGGGGCGCCCATTTTCCCTTGTAGCGATCGTATGGCGTTGTATCGAGTCGCAGGCCGGCAATTACAGCGAATGTATGACCCTCTCGTGCATAGATGGTAATCCATTCACCAGGGCCGCGCTCGCCATAGCTGCGAAACTCAGTTGAACTCATTGGCGAAGCGATCAAACCCGCGGCGCCCAGCACATAGGAGATTGTTCCCGAACAATCGTAGCCGCGATCATCGAACGATTTGTGACCGCCACCGTAGCGATACGACTTGTGTCGAAGTTGGTTAGCTGCCCAGATTGCACGTTTGACCGCGAGCGGCGCATTCTTTGGCGCAGCAGCTTTCCCAAAGCGAAGACGCGCGGTTTTGCCAGAAACAACAGGTCCAGATCCCGGAAACAGATCCGCTGTTGCGGATGGAACTATCGCTGATAAAACGGCGATGATCAGCCACGCTCGAACCAGTATGCGAAGCTGCGAGACCAGCGGTATCGGACGGTTAACCGGATAGATAAGATTCCTCCGGGATTGTGTCGTATGCCAGAAACCCTACGGATGAAAAGAAAAAAATACGGCTGCGCTGTTGAACAAGCAGAAAGAATTAGCGCTACCTTCCGCTGAGATTAGCGGCTGACAGACTCTCGAGCCAAGAAATAGGCGACCGGCGGTTCGCCCTTTGCACCCTTGCGAATTCCGCCGGTCAACCAACCGAAAGACTTGTGAATATAATCAGGTGATTCAGTTCAACGGCCCGGTTCAACCTGCGTCTGCGTACCCATGGTCGGACTCGTAGGCTCGAATTGCCCGTCGCGTCTGAGGCCCAAGAACTCCGTCGACTGACCCGTGATAATAGCCAGCCCGGGAGAGTCGCCGTTGTAGCTCAGCCACGCGCGACCGAGTGGGACTGCTGTTGTATTGGCTATTTTGGCTATTGTTGCCGTAGTTGTAGCCGTATCCGTACCCGTTACCACCATATCCGTTACCGTACCCGTAGCCATTGCCGTAGTTAGGATATCCGTTGCAATAGCCGTAGCCATATGGGTAGCCATAATCATAGTATCCATAGTAGGGATAGCCGTAGCCCCAGTAAGGATAGCCGCCCCAGCCCCACCACCCTGGAAAACCGAACCCACCAATGAAGATCACATTATTGTGGCCGTGCCCGTGATGGTTCCAATTGCCATTCCAATTGCGACCGTTCCAGTTACGACCACTCCAGCGTTGACCACCCCAAGCTCCGGGGCGTCCAGCCATGCCCATTCCTGGACGGCCCATTCCGGGACGTCCGGCCGCTCCTCCGCCAAAGTGACCTCCGCCTCCATGTGGAGCGGCTGTGACTAGGGGAGCCGCTAATGCGAATGCGACAAGGAAACTCAAGGAAACTGCAAGCTTTGAGTAATTCATAATAAGTGGGGTTTAGTAATAATTAGACACCGTATACGTAGGAAAGTCTCGGTTTTTTTACGGCGACAAAGAAATAATGAAGCCGGATAGGGGAATTGAAGCGAATGCACTCAGGTCAAACCCATTCGGTCAAGAAGTCGTGCAGTGATCGCACCATCGACAACCATCCCATGAGTGCTTTGAAACGCGGCAATCGCGGCTCTGGTTTGCGGTCCCGCAACCCCATCAACCATCCCTGGATCGTAACCTAGCTCACCCAAGCGGCTCTGCACCGCTGCAACGGTCGCATCGTCATAACAATACCCGCGTTGGTAGTACGTGTAACCAGGCTGGTAGTACGAGTAGCTGTTAGCGTAACCTCCATTGTACGAATACGGAGAGTTCCCGTAGTATGCGTACGGATAGTACCCATACGACGCAGACGGCCAGGATGAATAGTAGCCGTAGTACGGATAGGTTGATCCTCCGTAATAATATCCCCGACCCGCGTAGCGGTTCTGCGTGTAGTAGCGGCTGCCTGAATACTGCCGTGTGCCAACGTGTTTCGGAGCCGCAGAATAATGACGAGTACCTCTGTAGGATGAATTAATATTTCGTTGAGATCGCGCCACCAGCTGTGTGGTTCGCGGAGCCGCTCGATCGACCCTTGAATGCGAGGTCGTGACCGATTTCTTTTGTTGCTCGCCCAGCAGCGGTGACGTAATCAGCGCTGTTGCGGCCAAACAACCGATAAAGCCTAAGCTTTTAGCTTTCATGAATAATCCCTTCCTTTCTAATGTTCTTCCCAATAGCGCCGCCCAAAATAATCCGTGGTTCTCCGAGAGAGATATACCGACGATTTAATCTCGGCGTTTGCGCCGTACCTTTGGTTCGTCATTGAACCCGCGGGTGGATGCGCCATGGGTTATTAATGGTAAATGGGAAACCGCCGGCGAGTTGAAGCCTGGTCGCGATTCTTTGCTTTTAGGGCGCGGCCTTGGCAATTATCATTGGGCCGTATTGCTATGATTCGCCTTGCAGCGTTTACATGCCTCGTTTTCGCGGAACAATCGCTTTGCGCAGCTTTGCCGATGCATAGCGTGAGTCCCTCGCGGCAATTTATCATTTACGGCGGTAACGTAGCATTGCGCGGCACAATCTCTGAGCTGGCAGAGCAAACGAAGAGCAATCTGCTCGCGCTTTTTCGCCAACGTGACGAATGGAAGACTGTCGTGATAATCAATTTGCAATCGAAACAGGCGGACCTTCCCGAGATTCCGCCCTCGGAGTTGCGAGTCAGCCAGACCGGCTTTGGCGTGAAGCTGCAACTCGATTTGGCTCTCGGAAAGAAAATCGACGGGTCATTGGTAGAACGCGAGCTGCTACGAGCTGTTCTACTCGAAATGATTTACCGGCGTCAGAGCGATCTCGTACCTGGCACATCGACTGTTCAACCTCCGGACTGGTTACTGGAAGGTGTGCTGGCGTTAATGCCAGGACGAGAGCGTGAGCCTCTGATACAGGCGCTTGCAACGATCGATAAACGAAAGTCACTGGAGGAATTTCTTGACGAGCGCTTCGGTCTTCTCGATTCCGCCGGACGCGTGCTTTACCGGGCGTATTCAGTCGCACTAGTGCAATTACTTCTCGAACAGGGTGGTGGCGGCGCATTTCTCGCGCGCTACGTGGCCAATCTTTCGCATATGTCGAACGATCCCATTGCGGATTTGGAGACCTCGTTTCCGGAATTGCGCCAGGACTTGGAAAAGAAATGGCGCGCATCGATGGCACGGCTTAGCGAGTACGACACCTACCAGTTACCGAGTTTTGTGGAAAGCGAACGGCGACTTGATGAATTGTTAGAGGTTAAGGTTCAGAATAGGGCGCGCGATCCCGCCAAGCCTGGAACGGTGAACCTTGGTGAGCTTGCGCGTCGCAAACCGTCGGCGAATGAAAAAGTTGCAATCAACCAAATGAGCCAGGAACTGCTGTTGTTTGTTGGAACGGCGCACCCGGTTTTGCGTCCCGTGGCGCGTGAGTACCAGCAAATTGCAGCGCTGCTCCTGCGTGGAAAAAGGAGAGGAATCGAGAAGCGGTTGTCACGTTTGGAAGTTACTCGCAAGCAACTCGCTGCTCGAATGGGCGAGATCGACGATTACATGAACTGGTTTGAAGCGACACAGATGGAAAGAGGGAGCGATGCTTTCAACGGTTATCTCAGAGCAGCAAGTGAATCAGAAATCTCCACGTCGAAGCGGCGCGACCCGTTCTCCGTATATCTCGATGCGCTTGAAGACGAGATCGAGACCTCCAGCTTGGAGTAATAAAGATGGGAGTGCTGACTTTGGAGATTTGCTTTACTATCACTGCACCGCTCCAATGCTTCGCCGCAGTTGCCGGTTCGGAGTTTGACGGTTATGCTACGAAGCGCGTTTAAGACGCGCCTTTTTCATCCCATGCAAAAAATTGGATTTGCCGAAGCGCTTGATTCCATTGTCAGGAGCGACCCGCGGTACCAACGGGACGCATATGTTTTTCTGCGTGACGCTCTCGATTTCACAACAAAACAGCAGAAGAAGGTCAAAGGGACCAGCGTCCGCCATGTGAGCGGTCCAGAACTCCTGGAGGGCCTGCGCCAGTACGCGTTAAAGGAGTTCGGACCGTTGGTCATCACCGTTTTCGATAATTGGGGCATTCATTCGTGCGGCGACGTTGGAAACATGGTTTTCAACCTGATCAGCGCCGGGATATTCGGAAAAACCGAGGAAGATTCGATCGAAGATTTCAGGAATGTTTATGATTTCGAAGAGGTTTTTGTGAAACCGTTCGCGCCCGAGAAACCGGCGGCGTCCAAGCCACGGCCACAATTGCCGGCACCCAAGGCTGCTGCATCGAGAAAGTGATCAGCAACGACTGATTACTGACGACCCGCAAGCGTCCCGCCGATCAATGGCTCGCATATCACTGGCAAAGTTTTCCTCAGCGATTCTATTATTTATGATGGTAAATCTCAAAGCTGCTACGACTGAGCCCTCGCCGGCCATCACGTTCCCGCCGAGCTCGGCGCACAAGTGGATTTTGCCAAACGGGCTGACGATCATCGTGCAGGAAGATCACAGCGCTCCTGTAGCCAGCGTGCAGGCGTGGTGCGCCACAGGAAGCATCGATGAGGATCAGCATCTCGGAGCGGGGCTCTCGCACATTCTCGAGCACATGCTTTTCAAGGGAACAAAAACTCGCGGAAAAAATGAAATCGCACAAAAAATCCAGGACGTGGGTGGTTACATCAATGCTTACACTTCCTTCGATCGCACTGTTTTTTGGATCGACGTTCCAAGAGATGGTGTTGCCTCCGCGCTCGATATCTTGGCCGATGCGATGGTGAATTCGACTTTGCCGCCGGAGGAATATCAGAAAGAACAGGAAGTAATTCGGCGTGAATTTGCCATGGGAATGGATGATCCGGATCGCATGGCGGGACTGCTTCTTTTTTCCACCGCCTATCAGGTGCACCCCTATCGCTTCCCGGTCATCGGTGAGATGGAAATTTATAACCAGCTCACGCAAGGGCAGGTAATGCAGTATTACAAAACGCGATACGTCCCAAACAATCTCACTTTCATCGTTGTCGGTGATGTCGATGCGGAAAAAGTACGGCAACAGCTGGCCGATTTGTTTAAACCGTATCCAGAGAAATCGCTTCAGCCGGTATTCATTCCGGCAGAACCGCCGCAACTTGGCCGGCGCGAAGTGCATCAGGAATTTGCAACTGAGCTGTCGCATCTATCATTGGCTTGGCATATCCCCGCGGTCACGAATCCAGACGTGCCTGCGCTTGATCTCCTATCGACGATTCTCGGTGATGGCCGCAGTTCGCGTCTTTACCGCCGCGTTCGCGAGGAAGCCGGTCTCGCCTTTCGCATAGCAGCATTCTCCTATACGCCCGGCGATCCCGGTTTGTTCGGCATCGATGCGACTGTCGATCCAAAGAAACGCGAAGCAGCCGCGCAATCGGCGCTGCAAATTGTTGATGAAGTGAAAAAAGGCGGCGTCACCGCGGAGGAGCTGGCGAAGGCAAAGAAAATCATGCTGAGCCACCATCTTGGCGCGCTGACGACCATGCGCGGCCAGGCCTCTGACATCGGTTCAAATTGGTTACTTACGCGCGACCTCAATTTCAGCAGCCACTATCTCGACGCCGTCCAGAAAGTGACTCTCGATGATATCAAGAGGGTCGCCTCGCAATATTTGACGGAAAACAATCTCACGGTTATCTCGCTAAATCCAAAAGGTACGCTGGCTGTAAAAACTGAAGGTCCGAAGCTGGCCGCCGCGGGTGAGATCCAGAAATTTGAGTTATCGAACGGATTGCGCCTTTTGGTTCGCGAAGATCCTCGCTTGCCACTCGTGGCGATAGGCGCGGTTTTTCGCGCAGGGCTCCTCGCCGAAACGCCGCAGGACAACGGCGTCACGCATCTAATGGCGAAAGTCCTCTTGAAAGGAACCAAAACGCGTACTGCTGAGCAAATCGCGAACGAGATTGAAGCGGTTGGTGGTTCCATCTCAAGTGAGTCGGGCAACAACAGCTTCGGAGTGTCGCTCGATGTGATGAAGCCGGACCTAAAGCTTGGCGTCGACCTGCTCTCGGATGTCTTGCTGAACGCAACGATGCCAGAGAAAGCCGTCACTCGCGAAAAGGAAATCCAGCTTGCTTCAATCCAGCAGGACGAAGAGCAACTGACTTCGGTTGCTCGCAATATCTTGCGGCAGGCGCTGTTTTCGCAGCATCCTTATGGTCTGCGCTCGATTGGATCGGTCGAGTCTGTGCAGCACCTGACACAAAAGGATTTGCTGGAATTTCGCGATCGTTACCTGGTAGCGAAGAACGGTGTAATCTATGTTTTCGGCGATGTTAAAGCGGCTGAGGTAAAGAAGCTTGTTGAGCAGGCGCTCGACAAGATGAAGTCTGGCACGCTGGCTCTGAGCGATGCGAAACCGTCCACGCCGCTGGGTAAACCAGAAACCGTTGAAAGCCGTAAAGACAAGGCCCAAGGCGTGATCATGGTTGGATTTCGCGGAGCGAGTCTGTCGAGTCCGGACCGATACGCGCTGGAATTGATTGATGAAGCCAGCAGCGATCTCGGTTCGCGTTTCTTTATTCGGATTCGCGAGCAAATGGGTCTGGCCTATTACGTCGGTGCAAGCCAGATGCAGGGCTTGGTCCCCGGGCTTTTCGCATTTTATCTCGGCACCGATCCACAAAAAATCGACCCGGTGAAAACCGCGTTTCTTGACGAGATTCGCAAGCTCGCAAACGACGGCCTGACACCCGAAGAACTAGCGCGCGCGAAAAAGAAATTGATTGGGCAGCAGGAGATCGCCAATCAAAGTAACGATGCGTTCGGTTATCATTCCGCGCTGGACGAACTTTATGGGCTTGGCTTCGATTATTATAAGCAACTCGAGCACGATGTGAACGCGGTGACACTCGAGGATATCAAACAAGTGGCTGCGAAATATTTTCGCGATCAACCTTATGTTTTGGCGACCGTCCGACCCTCAGAAGGCTCGGCAGCTGCGAAACAGAAAGATCAAGGAAAGGCGGTCTCCAGTCCGCCGCCTGTAAAACCGGAAGAGAATTAAACCATGGCTGAAGTACAGAAAACCACATTGAGCGGCGAGCTCACCCAGCGTTTTATCGAATTTGTAGTGATGCACGCACAAAACGCGGCGCTATTTCTCGGGCAAATTCCCAATCCAAAGACCGGTGAGGCCGAAATCAACCTCGACCTGGCCAGGATGTTCATCGATCAACTCGCCATGATTCAGGAAAAAACGCGTGGCAACCTGACCAACGAAGAGGCAAAAGTGTTGGCCAACGCGCTTTCAAACCTGCAAATGGCGTATGTGGAAGCGTCGAGTCAAACAGGGGCGCAAAGCGCGTCGTCGCAGACGGAAGCGCCAGAGCCGGCACCGGCGGCAGGAGCTGCGCAACCAGCACAATCGAAGTCCGAGCCATCACCGCCAGTCACTCCGTCCGAGCCCGAGGCTGAATCGAGAAAGAAATTTACCAAGAGCTACGGGCCGTAACTCGTTCGCGCGCTCGCGGCTACTAGTCTTCAATGTTTAGGTCACGTTAGCAGCCGTCACGCCGAAAAGGCTCTTGATCTTGAGGACAGGGTCAAGAGTGCGCGAAACAAATCGACAACTTTAGCGCTGGCTTGTGCTTTCCGATGGAGTCGCGCGAGGCCGTGGTTTCGCCTTCGCAGTTTTTCGCGATGTGGTTGTTCCCGGCTGACTCGCGACTGCTTGCGTGCCCGATGCTTCGGGATACTTCTTGGTCGTCGGCCAGATCAACCGCCACGGTTGTGTTTTGATCGTCTCACTGAATTGCTTGATGTTCTCTCCAGCGGGTTCAAGGTCAGTGGTCGCGACCTTCAGCTTTTCTGACGAGCTTCGCAGATTTCGCAGGGTCACTTCAATGTTGTCGTTGTCGGTAAGGCTGGTGCTGATCTTTTCGATGTTGGCCAGCGAATGCGAGAGCGCACTATCTGGCGCGGTCAGATCGACAAGATGTTGGCCGAAGGTTTTGAATTGAGCGAGCGCAAGTGTGAGTTCGGAGTTTTCGTCCGTGAGACGATTCAGGTTTTGCGCGGTCTGCTGAAGATCTTTCATCGTGTTGGTAGCTTCAGCTGCGACCGGCTTAATTACTTCTAACATTTTGGCGGCGGCTTCACCAAGATCCGGGGTGCGTTCACCGGCAAATATTTCACCATCCTTCGCGCGCCCGGAGGCGCTGGTGCCCTGTGTGAAATCAATGGCCAGGTCTCCTAGAAACCCAAGTTGCAGCATTCGTGCCTTGGCGTCTCGATACACCTTCGCACTTTTGTCCACCTGCACATCTACGCGAACCTCGAATCGTGGTTTCCCGGGCGTTGCTGACGGGGTCGAACCTTGATTTGCTTCAGACTTGAGAATTGCCGCTTCCGCTGCTTCCGCCTGTTTTTCTTCCTCCGGCGTCACTGGCGAGAACAATTTCTGGACCTGTCCAATCTTTCGCCCAGCCAGCATGACTGGAGCGCCTTGTTTAAGTCCGGCCGCGTTATCGAAATAAATCTGATAAGTCACCAGCGGCCGGAACAACCCCGGCGCGCCGAGCAAAACCAGAAGGAAAGCCAGCACCGCGATCGTGCCGATCACTAGCAGACCAGTCATGATTTCATTTTTTTGTAATTGCATCGAGACTGCCTTCTAGAATTGGACCTTCGGTACTCCCGCTCACGAACTGCGCGACCACCGGATTTTTGGAGTGCTTAAATTCTTCAGGTTTGGCTTCTTCAATAATTGTTCCCTGGTATAACATAGCCATTCGCGTGGCGATGCGAAAGGCGCTGTCCATTTCGTGTGTTGCGGTAATGGACGTGACCTTCGATCTCTCGCTAAGGCTGATAATTAGTTCGTCGATCACCGTGGCGATGACTGGATCCAAGCCGGCCGACGGCTCGTCCAGTAAAAGCAATTCGGGATTCAGCACGAGCGCGCGCGCCAGGGCAACACGCTTTCGCATTCCGCCACTGAGCTCTTCCGGCAATAGTTTCTTGGAATCGCCCATGCCAACGAGCTCGAGTTTTTCGTCGACGATCTTGTCAATTTCGCTGCGCGATTTATCGGTCAGCTCTTCCAACGGCAACGCAACGTTGTCGCGCACTGTGCGTGAGCTCAGCAGCGCTGAATACTGAAACACCATGCCAATGTGCTGCCGCACGCGTTGAAGCTTCCGTCTGGACAGGCGCGTGATTTCAAATTGCTTGAAAAAAATCGAACCGGAATCAGGACGGAGAATGCCGAGAATCAATCGCAAAATCGTGCTTTTGCCACCACCGCTCTGGCCCATTATCACGAGGCGTTCCCGCGGTTCGACTTTGAGCGAAACACCGTTGAGCACTTTCTTTCCCTCGAACTGCATGTGCACATCGCGCAGTTCGACCATTTGCTGGTGTGTGGTGCTCACGTCGGATAAAACGTGGTGTAAACGACGTTGTAGAGAGTATCGAAACCGATCACTGCGGTGATAGCAGTAACAACACTGGACGTCGTCGAAGTACCAACTCCCGCGGCTCCGCCTTTCACTGTAAGTCCCTGGTAGCAGGCGATCGCGGCGATCAGCAGACCGAAGAGAAAGCTCTTTAAAATGCCGGTGATGATGTCGCGGATCAGCAATGAATCTTTCACAAGATCGAGAAAGTACGGAAACGCGATGCTGAAATAGGCTTTGCAGACCAGGCTGCTGGCAAATATGGCCGCGAGATTCGAAA